>DGPO01000047.1:0-22715 GCA_002390485.1 Halieaceae bacterium UBA4438
GGGCACATCGGGATTTTTCTTCTGGGGCATGATTGACGAGCCGGTACAGAATCGATCTGGCAGGTCTACAAAATTGAATTGGGCGCTGGTCCAAATAATCATTTCTTCAGCCATGCGGGACAAGTGCATCATGGTAATCGCAGCGGCCGACGTGAATTCGATGGCAAAATCGCGATCAGACACAGAATCCAGAGAGTTTTCTGTGGGTCCCGAAAAGCCCAGTGCGCTTGCGGTCAGCTGCCGGTCAATCGGGTAGGAGGTCCCCGCGAGTGCGGCGGAACCCAAGGGGCAATAATTCAGCCGCTGTGCGCAGTCAGCAAGTCGACCATCGTCGCGGACGAGCATCTCATTCCATGCGAGAAGGTGGTGTCCAAAGGTTACTGGCTGGGCTACTTGTAAGTGAGTAAAGCCCGGCATGATCGTCTCGGCATAGGTCTCGGCTTGATCGATGAGCCCCGTTCTCAGGCGCGTCATTTGACCGCGAATACTGCCGATGGCTTCGCGCAGGTAGAGCCTAATATCGGTTGCGACTTGATCGTTGCGCGATCGTCCCGTGTGCAGCTTTTTACCGGCGTCGCCGATAATCTCAGTGAGTCGTGCCTCGACGTTCATGTGCACGTCTTCGAGCTCGACCCGCCATTGGAAATCACCCGCTGATATCTCAGTCTCGACTTGGTCGAGGCCTCGACGAATGTTGGCGAGTTCCTCAGTCGTCAGAATGCCGCAAGCATTGAGCATCAGAGCGTGCGCTCTCGAGCCTTCAATGTCATAACGTGCGAGCACGTGATCAAAGGAATAAGACGCGGTGAACTCTTGCACGAAGGCGTCAGTCGCTTCACTGAATCGACCACCCCATGTTTGACTGGTATGACTGTCTATAGAACTGGACACGCGATAAACTTCTCTTGTTGGACTGCTTGCTAGTGTATCAGGTGAGAACCATTGCTTGTGCGGGTGGTAGGCTTAAAAGAAATAGGGGGAAGCATGGATTCAATCACAATAGCGACTCGAGAGAGTCCTCTGGCACTGTGGCAAGCGTATTTCGTAGAGGCAGAGTTGAAACGACATCATCCCGGTATTGAGGTGAAGCTACTGGGCATGACATCGCGCGGCGATCAGCTTTTGGACACGCCTTTATACAAGGTCGGTGGTAAAGGTTTGTTTGTTAAGGAGCTTGAGACAGCGCTCATGGATGGGCGTGCGGATATCGCCGTTCACTCAATGAAAGATGTACCCATGGCGTTGCCCGACGGGCTGACCTTAGGCGTCATTTGTGAACGAGAGGATCCCAGAGACGCGCTGGTCGGTGTAACGAGTTTTGATGCCCTTCCCAAGGGCGCGCGTCTGGGCACCTCCAGTCTCAGACGGTCGTGCCAAGTCATGCAGCAGCGACCTGACCTCAACATCGGCTTTCTTCGGGGGAATGTAAATACCCGCTTAGCAAAGCTAGACGCCGGCGAATTCGATGCGATTATCCTCGCATGTGCCGGGTTAATGCGCCTTGGCTTTAACGATCGTATTGGTGCCGCGATTGATGAGGATTTTCTGCTCCCTGCAGGTGGGCAAGGTGCGGTGGGTATTGAATACAGAGAAGCCGATACTCGCGTTGCTGAGTTGTTAAGTCCTCTTGCGCACAGCGAGACGGCCCGTCGTGTGATTGCTGAGCGAGCGGTCGTGCGAAAGCTCGATGGCGGCTGCGATGTGCCGATAGCCAGTTATGCGGTATCGGAGGGTGAGAATTTGTGGTTGCGGGCTCGTGTCGGTTCGCCAGATGGCCGTACAGTGATTGCAGTGGAAGCGCGTGGGTCAGACCCCGAAGTGCTGGGCCTTGAAGTGGCTGACGCGTTGCTCGCGCAAGGAGCTGCCGACGTGCTGAAAGCCGCACGATCGTGACGCGCGTTGTTGTCACTCGGGCGACGGAGGACGCTGAGCGTCTTGGTCGAAGGCTTTCAGACGCTGGCCATATTGCGATTCAACTGCCTTTAATGGCCATCGAGTCGACGGGGGTTTCCTGGGATACGGACAGTACACCCGCGGTGACAACGATCTATATTTTTACTTCTGTTAACGCGGTGCGTCATGGGTTGTCCGGGCTGACCCAGGGTAGCGAGTCGTCGCTAATGCAGGTGATTGCGGTTGGACTTCGGACTCGCACCGCCCTGGCTGATGCAGGAATTCAGGCGAGCAGTCCGACCAGAGAGGACTCCGAGGGTATTCTTGAGCTGCTTGAGGCGACTTATAGCGCGCCGACGCACGCCGTTATTATTAAGGGAGAGGGCGGTCGAGACGTCCTGAGTGAGGCGTTATCGTCACACAATATTCAGGTGACGACAGTGGATTGCTACCGTCGCACGTGGCCTGTGATTTCGACTGATGATCTACGCGAGGCTGTCAGTGTGGATGAGCCGAGCGTTGTGCATGTGGCCAGCGGCGAGACTTTACTGCGCTTGTCGCAGCTCTGTTTAGAGCAGGATTTACAGGTGCTCAACGTTCACCGTATTGTTGTGCCCTCACAGCGCGTAGCCGAGACCGCTCAAGAGCTGGGTTGGCAATCGCGTATAGTGGCTGAGGGAGCTAGCGATGAGGCATTGCTGCGTGTCATTGCGCAATTGCCTTAACGGATAATGGCGTGACCAAGGGGGGTGCATGAGCGAGCAGCAACGTGGTGTGAAAACGCGTCGGAAGGCGAGTTGGGTTGGCCGATTTACGGTCGTCTTGCTGCTACTGGTTTTGGCCGTCGCCGGCGGTGCATCGTACTATTACGTGATGCCACTTGTTGTCAATATTCTGGAAGAACAGGCGGTAATGAACACAAGTATCAAGGAGGTTGAGGCCGCTGATAAGGCCCTTCGAGACGATATTCCTGATCTTGTAAACACAGCAATACAGCGTGAGATCAACACGCTGCGCGCGCGTCAGTCGGCAGAAATTAGAGGCCTCACTGAGGAGTTAGAACTGCTTAAAGCCTCGGAGAGTCGTCTGACTCAGCAACTCCGGCGCGCAGAACAACAACTGTCACGAATGTCAGGTTTAGATCAGCGCGCGTGGCGTCTGGCGGAAGCTGAGTTTAATGTGCGGATGGCCAGTCAGCGACTGCGCGTGGCGCGAGACATCAAGGGTGCCGAGCGTTTACTGGTGACGGCAGATCGTCTGCTTGCCGGCGTTGGTAATGCGACAGCCGATATTGTTCGACAATCTATTGCCTCAGATATTGCCGGTCTTCGTGCATTGCCTCATGTTGATACTGCGGGTCTTCTGGCTCGCCTCAATGCGCTAGAGGAACAAATCGGTTTGCTCGAGTTTGTCATCGCCGGTTCACTCAGTGCGTTAGCGAGCAACGATCTCAGCACAGACATGACTGACGGTGATCTGTCGGTTTGGGCGAGGACGCTTTCAATGCTTTCGCGTTATTTCGTTGTGACCACTATTGAATCGTCTGAGATGCGTCCTCTGCCCGATACCTGGGAGCCGCTGTCGCAAATGGCTTTGGCGGCGATGCTGGAGCAGGCGAGGGTGGCCCTGTTGATGGGTGATCAAGATCAATACGGCAGTGCTCTCCTGCGAGCTGAGCGTTTTATTCGGACGCATACGCATTCTGACGACGCCCGATCAAACAGTGTCATCGAGTCACTAGAGGCCCTTGCTGCGACAGACTTTCTGCCGCTACTGCCAGACTTATCAGCGACATTGCGCATATTTCGCGACTTTGAGCGCGCACCAGAATCTCTGGCGGTCCCCGCCCGTATTGAGGAGACACCCTAATGCGGGGTCCCCTGTTGCTCGTGATTCTGGGTTTGACTGCGGGGGTGGCACTCGTGTCGGTGTTGGCGCAAGATCCCGGCTATGTGCTGTTACAGCGCGGTGACTATCGCGTTGAAACTACGGTAGTCGCGCTCGGTATTATGGCGGTCATTTTTGTACTGGCGGTCAGGCTAGTGTACCGGGTGCTTGTCGCATTACTGGGCATTGCCCCGGGTGTGGGTCGCTGGCTTGAAAAGCGTAAAGAAAATCGAGAGTCTGAGCTGGTGCGAGAGAGCTTCACGGACGTGCTCGCCGGTCGGGACGCCGCGTTCAATCAGAAACTTGGAAAGCTTGAGCGAGTGTCTTGGTTTTCTGAGGTCTACCTGAAAGAGGCCCGCGACTGGGTGTTTACTCGGCAGCTCGCGACTGCTCAAAAACACGATAAATTAAAGCGCCTATGGCAAAACGCGGCCGCCCATCAGAAACACGATCCAGTTTTTACTGCGTTATATGCGGGGCACTTACTGCGGGTCGGTGCGTCCTCAGATGTGGAAGCGCAGTTGCTCGGTTTGGCAGACAAGGGGTGGCCGGTTGAAGCAACGGCTGTGCTCGCCCAGTTGAGGGTGTCGAAACCCGATACACTGATCAGCAAGCTTACGAAGTTGGCTGAAACTACGCCCTCGGGCGATGCCGCAACCGGCTTGGTCATTGCGAAAGCGCAGGCGATGACGGGCGATCAGGGCCGCCAGCTACTGACCGATTATTATGCGACGCACCGCTCAGCGGGCGTCGTAACGGCGCTTGGGACCCTCTCGCTGACCAGCGCTTAGCGTTGGCGTCCCGGCAGGTTGATTCCCAGAGAGTCCCAAAGCGAATCGATGTGCGCTTTTACCTCTGAATCCATTTGAATCGATGAGCCCCATTCTCTCTCGGTTTCACCCTCCCATTTGTTCGTCGCATCCATACCCACTTTAGAGCCAAGGCCTGCAACCGGTGATGCAAAATCGAGATAATCAATGGGGGTGTTGTCGATAAAGACCGAATCGCGACGAGGATCCATGCGCGTTGTCATGGCCCAAATCACATCTTCCCAGTTTCTGACATCAACATCCTCGTCAGTCACAATGATGAACTTGGTGTACATAAATTGCCGTAAAAAGCTCCAAATGCCCAGCATGATGCGCTTTGCGTGCCCTGGGTATTCTTTGCGAATACTGACCACCGCCATCCGGTAAGAGCAGCCTTCAGGGGGTAAATAGAAGTCCACAATCTCTGGGAATTGCTTTTGCAGTAGAGGGACAAAGACCTCGTTTAAGGCGACGCCAAGAATTGCGGGCTCGTCTGGCGGCCTGCCTGTGTAAGTGCTGTGATAGATCGGGTTTTTACGGGTCGTCATCGTTTGCACGGTAAAGACTGGAAAGCTTTCAACCTCGTTGTAATAGCCAGTATGGTCGCCAAATGGCCCTTCATTGGCCATTTCGGTGGGATCTATATAGCCCTCCAAAATAATTTCAGAGTGCGCCGGAACTAAAAGTTCGTTGTCTCGACACGCAGGTGTCAAGCAGTTGGCCAGCTCGGTCTTACCGCCGCGCAGTAGCCCTGCGAAAGCGTATTCTGACAGCGCATCGGGCACGGGCGTCACCGCGCCGAGCGTTGTTGCGGGGTCTGCGCCCAGTGCGATAGCCACTGGGTAGGGTTCTCCCGGGCGCTTTAATGTCCAGTCGCGAAAGTCGAGAGCGCCGCCACGATGCGACAGCCAGCGCATGATCAGCTTGTTGCGCCCTAGAAGCTGCATTCTATAAATACCCAGATTCATACGCGGTTTTTCAGGTCCGCGTGTGATCACCAAAGGCCATGTCACCAGTGGCCCAACATCACCCGGCCAGCACGTTTGAATAGGCAGCGTCGTCAGATCGACCGCATCATCCTTGATGACGACCTCTTGGCAGGGTGGGCGGCTGATCGTTTTGGGCCCCATGTTGAGGACCTTCTTGAGCAGTGGGGCTTTGTCAATCAGGTCCCGCATACCCTTGGGCGGGTCAGGTTGGCGTAAATAGGCGAGAAGCTCACCGATTTCACGCAGCGCTTCGGTTGAGTCCGCGCCCATACCCAGTGCCACACGCTTCTCAGTACCGAAAAGATTGGCCAGAAGCGGCACGTCATAGCCCTTTGGATTTTCAAACAGCAGCGCCGGACCACCGCCACGCAACGTGCGGTCAGCGATCTCTGTCATTTCTAGATTTGGATCGATTTCTTCTTTGATTCGCACCAAATCGCCATTCGCTTCTAGCGTGGCGAGGAAGTCGCGTAGGTCCCGAAATTTCATACTGTCTTCTTCAGCTTTTCATTCACCACAGCATGACATAGATGAATGCAGAGCGGGCCACCGCGTCTTGAAACTGACGCGCAAAATGAGCAAGGCAGGGCGTGGGCGCACACTGTGCGCCGAAACTATTTACGCTTCATTGATCGGAAGAACTCGTCGTTGGACTTGGTGTCTTTGAGCTTGTCGAGTAAGAACTCAATCGCGGGCAGATCTTCCATGCCGTGGAGTAACTTACGTAAGATCCACATGCGATGCAGCTCGTCCTCACCGGTCAGCAGTTCTTCCCGGCGCGTTCCTGAACGACGAATATTGATTGCCGGATACACGCGCTTTTCCGCGATCTTTCGATCGAGGTGAAGTTCCATGTTGCCGGTGCCTTTAAATTCTTCGTAGATGACTTCGTCCATCTTTGACCCGGTCTCAGTGAGCGCCGTTGCAATAATGGAAAGGCTGCCCCCTTCCTCGATGTTTCTGGCGGCGCCAAAGAAACGCTTTGGACGTTCGAGTGCGTGCGCATCGACACCGCCGGTCAGGACTTTTCCTGAGCTGGGGACGACCGTGTTGTAAGCCCTTGCTAAACGAGTAATGGAGTCTAAAAGAATAACAACATCACGCTTGTGTTCGACGAGGCGTTTTGCCTTTTCAATCACCATATCAGCGACCTGAACGTGCCTCGACGGTGGCTCATCAAATGTCGACGCAACAACCTCGGCACCCCGCGCGCCGACAGAACGTTGCATTTCGGTGACTTCCTCAGGGCGCTCATCAATCAGTAGGACGATGATGTAGCACTCGGGATTATTGCTGATGATGGACTGCGCCATGCTTTGCATCATGATGGTTTTACCCGCCTTGGGGGGTGCCACCAATAATCCTCGCTGGCCCTTTCCAGTGGGAGAACACAAGTCGATGATGCGTCCCGTTAAGTCTTCGCTAGAGCCATTTCCCTTCTCAAGGGTGAGCCTCTCGTCGGGAAATAATGGGGTTAAGTTTTCGAAAAGAATTTTGGCTTTTGCCGTCTCGGGCGATTCAAAGTTCACTTCACTGACTTTGAGCAATGCAAAATAACGCTCTGAATCTTTGGGCGGACGAATCATTCCCGTAACGGTATCGCCTGTTCTTAAGTTAAAGCGTCGAATTTGACTGGGACTGACATAAATGTCGTCGGGGCCGGCTAGGAACGAGCTGTCCGCGGAGCGTAAAAATCCGAAGCCGTCGGAAAGAATTTCCAGAACGCCGTCGCCGTAAATGTCTTCGCCACTTTTCGCATGCCGCTTTAGCAGTGAGAAAATAATGTCCTGCTTTCGTGAGCGGGCCATGTTTTCGATGCCCATCTCCACGGCCATGTCGATGAGTTCCTGCATCGTCTTGGTCTTAAGTTCAGTGAGACTTAGTGGGTTTTCTGATGGGACGTGCGGTTCACGGCGGTTACGTCGGTTGCGGTTGCGTCGGTTGCGACCCCCACCTTGGTTTTCACCGTCTTCGCTGGCGGATGCCGTCTCAGTATCGCTTGAGTTCGCTTGCCCTTGCGGTTGTTCGGGAGCGGCTTCATCTTCTTTTGAGGCCTCTGCCCGATTCAGCTTGAGCGTTTTTGTGGGCTTGTCGTCAGTGCTTGAGGCATCCGATGTATCTGCCTCTGGAGTCACGTCGACTGCCGCATTGGCTGACGAATCGATAATGTTAGTTTCTTCTTCTTGCACGCGGTTTTACCTGTGGCTTTTGGGGAGTGTTGTTTGGTTTGTCCATTACTGGCGCGGTAGAGATTTTTTCTAATGAAACCCCATAGTGGACGCGAATACATGGGAAGATGTCAGTGCGTTTGCTAGGGGGTTTTGAGGCGTGATGACGCCCACAACTGAAAGGTAGCACCGCTTTTGCGGTGCGTCTACAAAGAGTTAAGAGATTTTTTGGGTGTAGGACGTGATGGGATTAGAGGCAACCGTCTACAAACTCAGCGAGTTGCGTTTTTGAGAGCGCGCCTACTTTGGTTTCTACGGCACTGCCGCCCTTAAAAACGATCAGTGTTGGAATTCCACGGATACCAAACTTTCCAGGCAGATCAGGATTGGCGTCTACATCGACCTTGCACACTTTAAGCTGATCGCCGTACTCGCTGGCTATTTCCTCAAGCACCGGTGCAATCATTTTGCACGGTCCGCACCATTCGGCCCAAAAGTCCACAAGGACGGGTACATCTGAGGATAAAACCTCATCTTGAAAATCAGCGTCAGTGACGTGTGTAATATTATCGCTCATAGTGCCTCCGGGTATGTCGCATCATATACTCTCAAAAAATATGTTCGGATGACAGCGTTGAAATCTAATGAGTAGAAACTCGATGGATTCATGGTTTGTGTATTTGGTTAAGTGCGCCGATGGTACGTTTTACACCGGTGTGACGACCGACCTGGTGCGTCGCGTCAGACAGCATAACGGAGAGATCGTCGGTGGCGCGAATTATACGAGGGCGCGTCGGCCTGTGGCACTGGCCTGGTGCGAGGCGTGCGAAAATCGCTCTGTCGCTCAACAAGAGGAATATCGAGTCCGTCGCGTCTCGCACCGCGAAAAAATAAGGATGGCGATGCGCCATGATGAGTGATGTAGATAAAGAGTTTTGGTCCTGGGCCCTCGTGCGTTACGAGACCGAAGAAGTGCGCGAGTATTTACTCGGGCTTCAACAACAGCATGGGCTTATTATCTTAGAGGCGATGTTCCTGGCTTGGCTGGGGGGGCGGGGTAATTTTTTAACCGCTGAGGCGTGGGGTGTTCTGCGGCAAAGGATCAGCCCTTGGGTTGATTGTGTTGTGTTGCCACTGAGGCAACAGCGCGTTGTCTGGGGGCAAAATCCACAGCGGGTAGAAGATCGGCGCGCGTTATTGCGTCTCGAACTGGAAGCAGAGAAGACGCTTGCTCAGATTCTTTGTGGCGCCGTTGATGTTGATGCGCTCACGCGCGAGGAAGAGTGCATCGCACGCAATCTCAGTCACCTTCCTGAACTTCCCAGTACCGACTTGATTAATCGTTTAGAGACCCTTTTAGGGCGGTAGCAAGTCACCGGCGAGCCGCGTAATATGCGGCGCTTATCTTTTAACTATTTCACACAGGACAACCTGCCATGTTTAACCCGAGTATTCTCTCGAAATTCACCGTTAAATCTGTCGTGTTTGCTGCACTGATTGGTGTCGGCTTGACCGCTTGTGATCAACCCACGGAGACATCTGTTATGAGTTTAGAGAGTCAAGAGCAGCGAATCAGTTACGGTATTGCCATGAACATGGGTCGACGAATGAAAGCTGAGGGCGTTCCGATTGATGCCGACGCGTTTTCGGACGGCCTGCGTGACGCGCTTTCAGGTGCTGATGCGAAGATGACTGACGAAGAGATCAACGCTGAGATGATGGCGCTTCAGGAAAAAATGCAAGCTGAGCAAGAGGCGCAAATGCAGGCTGCAGGCAGCGTCGCGTTGGAATCAGGTCAGACTTATCTGGCTGAAAATGCGACTGCCGAAGGTGTACAAACGACCGCCAGTGGGCTGCAGTATCGCATCGTTCGCGAGGGCACTGGGGCGAAGCCAACCGCCGCAGACTCGGTCGAAGTCCACTATGAGGGACGCCTCACCGACGGCTCGGTATTCGACAGTAGCTACAGTCGTGGCGAGCCGGTCACGTTTGGCGTTACGCAGGTCATTCCTGGGTGGACTGAAGCGCTGCAACTGATGAGCGAAGGCGCAGAGTACGAACTGACCATACCGTCTGAACTTGCCTACGGTGCAGGTGGCGCAGGCGGTGCAATTGGACCTAACGAAGTGTTGGTCTTTAAAGTCGAGCTGTTGTCGGTCGTCGCGGCGGGTAGCTAACCCTACTTTTTTAGGCGTCGGTCTTCACAGCGACTGGGTTCAACGCACGTATTGTGCGTAGAACTCGTTAAGGAAATCTTCGAACGCGAGAGTGTCGGCGGCTTCGATCTCTCGTTGTTTGCGCAGTGAGGCGATCGCCTCGTCGGCCAGGCTTGTTTTAATGGTCTGGGGTAACGTGAAGCGTTGAAAGTCAGCGTCCCACTGCGCTGAATATTCGCCGACCAATGTTGAATAATCGATGCGTCGTTCGCCGAGTTCTCGCAACATTCGCCCTGACAGCGTTTCTGCGGTTCCCAGCACGCGCGAATTGGCCATAGCGACGGCATCGCGGTGTCGAGTGGATTGTCCGCACTGATCAAGCCAGGCCGCCGCCTCGTTCATTGCACCCATAATCGGGGCCGCAAGGTGCTCGAGAGAGACTTCACGAGCCTCGCTGTTCAGAAGCTTAAGCTGCGGATCTCGACCAAAATTTAGGACGCGCTGCGTGTTGGTGTTGTCTATGTCACGAGAATTGGTATCGCACAGCGGGCTGTCTGATAAAATACAACTGAGTAAAAATGTATCGACCAATGCAATAGTGTCGCTGTCTAAACCCAGCGGTGTGAAGGGGTTGATGTCGAGGCACCTGACCTCGACGTACTCGATGCCACGATGTTCGAGTGCTCGCAACGGCGCCTCACCCGATTGTGTCACTCGCTTGGGGCGAATAGCGCTGTAGAACTCATTTTCGATTTGCAGCAGACCTTGATTAAGCTGAAGCAGCTCGTTGTTTCGTTTTTTGGGGAGCGATTGATACCCCTCATAAGGCGACATGATCGCGTTAGTCAGCGTTTCTATGTAGGTTTCGATCTGGTTGTAGCAAATCTGCAGTCCGTCTTGGGCCGAGCTTGTATACCCCAAGTCCCCCATTCTTAACGATGTCGCGAATTCGCCGAACAATGTTTGTTCTTCACCGATACTTAAGTGCGACGGCACGTCGCCTCGAATAAATGAACGGCTCAGTGCCGGCGAACTGCCGGTGAGAAAGTTCAGTAGCCAGCCGTGGCGTTGGAAATTGCGTATCAGTGCCAAGTACCCTTCGGTCTGCCAAGTTTTCATGGGCGCTGTACTGCCGGCCAGGGCATGTGACCGGACCCAGAACGCCTCGGGTAGCGAAAAATTGTAATGGATGCCCGCAATGACCTGCATGGTTCGACCGTAACGCGCGCCAAGGCCGTTCCGATAAACACGTTTCATGGTGCCAATATTAGACCTGCCGTAGTTGGCAATGGGAATCTCGGTTTCGACACCGAGTTCACCCGGCATACTCGCGCCCCAAATAACTTCATCCGGCAGCGACTGCGCAGTGTAGGCGTGTAACTGATGCAGCTCCTCGAGTGCCGTGTTCGGTGACTCATGGACACCCGTAATGAACTCAAGCAGTGATTCTGAATAGTCGGTCGTAATTGAGGTGTGCGTGAGCGCGGAACCCAAGGGGGTCGGGTGGGGACGCTGGGACAGTCGATGGTCTGTACTGGTGACCCGAAGGCCCTCTTTCTCGATCCCTCTGTGGACTGTGAGCGTATCGGCAGCTTGCCCTTCGCTGATTGCCCTTTTGAATGCCGCCGCCATCATCTTGGAGTACCCTACTAACCACTGAGGTCATCTACGTTAGTCTCTATTATAAAGTCGACGTAAATGGACGAGCGCAAGTGTACGCTCTAAGCGATTAGAAGGTACAGCAGTACTGCTTTTGCAGACTAGGATGGCAGCATGGATTTCGAAGATTGTTTGAAAACAATGGCACGCGAGGGCGGCTCGGATTTGTACCTGACGACGGGCGCACCACCGAGCGCAAAGTTTAACGGCGAGCTAAGACCGTTATCGTCCGATGCGCTTCCGCCCGGTCGCACAAAAGAGTTAGCGAACCAACTCATGGACGACCAGCAGCGGCGTGAATTCGACGAGAAACTCGAAATGAATCTCGCGGTCTCCCTGTCAGGCATTGGACGGTTTAGGGTCAATATTTTTAAACAGCGTAACGAGGTCGGCATGGTCGTCCGCTACATCGTCGTCGATATACCCTCGATGAACGCATTGGGCTTGCCGAGTATTGCGTCAGACTTGATTTGCCAGAAACGCGGCCTGCTCCTTGTCGTCGGTGCGACTGGGTCCGGTAAGTCTACATCTTTGGCATCGCTCATCGATCACCGGAACAGCACCATGGGTGGTCATATTGTTACTATCGAAGATCCTGTCGAATTTATTCATCGACACAAAAAGTCGATCGTAAACCAGCGCGAATTAGGCGTTGATACGCGAAGTTGGGATAACGCCCTCAAAAATACATTGAGGCAAGCACCGGACGTGATCTATATCGGTGAAATCCGCGACAGAGCGACGATGGAATACGCGATGTCATTCGCGGAGACGGGTCACTTATGTGTTTCGACGCTACACGCGAATAACGCTAACCAAGCGCTTGAACGGATTATCAATTTCTTTCCAGAGGAGAGACACGCTCAGCTGTTAATGGATCTCTCACTGAATCTCATTGGTGTTCTGTCGCAGCGCCTCATCGTCAGTTCGGCAGGGGCACGCTGCGCCGCAATTGAAGTGCTTTTGGCATCACCACTGGTCAAGGACTTGATTCTTCAGGGCGATATTCTGTCCCTAAAAGAGGTTATGGAAAAGTCCGTTGACCAAGGAATGAAGACCTTTGATCAGGCGCTATTGGGCTTGTTCCATGCGGGGAAAATCTCGGAAGAAGAGGCTCTGCGTAATGCCGATTCGGCGAATAACCTAAGACTCAAAATTAAGCTCGCCAACGACGGGCGTATGGGCGGTGGCAGCGGGCTATCGTTGGAGGCCTCCGACTAAGATCAGGAGTTTAATTCAACCAGAAGGTTGTCCACGACGCGCTCTAACTGTTTGAGTGTGCTGCACTCAGCGGCAGTGTCGCAGTTACGGATGACGCCCTGCATTTCAGAGTCACCTGTGCCCCAACTGCGCTGGCTCTCTGGATTTAACCAAATGAGTTGTCTGCACTTCGAGCGAATCTGGGCCAGCAGGTCCAGTCTGGGGTCGGTATTGTTGTTTCGCGCATCGCCGAGAATAATCACCGTCGTCACACGATTAATATCGGACATCGCAAGTCGCGCGAAGTCTTCAAATGCGCGAGCGTAGTCGGTGGCGCCACCGTACTTTAAATTAACGCGCTCAATCGCGACCTCAACGGGCAGTGCTCGGAGGGTTTCGGTGACCTCACCGAGATTGGACGAAAATGCGAAGCTACGCGTTCTGGGTAGGACGTCCTGCAATGAGTGCAAAAATAATAGTAAGAACTTTGCATACGCTGCAACCGACCCGCTGACATCGCACAATATGAGGATCTGAGGCTTACGCCGAATACTTTTCCGCCATCGTGGCTGAAACGGTACACCGTCGGTTGCCATGGCTTTACGCAGGGTCGGTGCAATAGCCAGCTGCCCCCGTTTTACTCGCTTACGAATTCGCCCGTGCCGAGCCGCCAATTTGCGCGTCATGCGCTCCAAGAGTCGCTTCAGCCGGGCGCGATGGTGTTGATCAACGTTGCCCAGTGACATGTTGCTCAGTGCGTCGTCGAGCATATCTTCTGCGTCGCCGCTGGCGTGGACCATGTAGGCACGATCGACCCGATCGCGAACTTTGTTTCGCAGTTGTTCGCGCAATGCTTGCACAGCCTCAAAGGCTGCAGGCTCGGTAGACTCGAGCTCCACCGCGGCATCACGCAATGCTTGTTCACCCAGAGCATCCAGCATTTTTCGAATGTACTGACCGCGCTGGGTGAGTAACTTAATCGCAGAGACATCGACTTGCTGTGCCGCCGTTTCCACGGCAATTGCGATAGCCGCTTCATCACCACTTTTTAACGCGTCAACCAGCTCGCTTGACAGGTTGGCGGCGAGTTCGGGCTGCGCCTGAATGGCTTGAGAGAGCTGCTCACCTAATTCCTGGGGGGAGAGTTTGTTGGCGTCCTGTTCAGTGGGTTCGCTCGGTGCGCTACTGTTTGAGGTCGTGTCAGTCTTGGGTGCCCCAAAGTACTGCTCGAACGCCTCATTAAACACAGTGACTTCAAACTTTGACTTGGCCAGCGCGCTGCCAAGCCCACTTTTTAAAAGCGTGCGGTCGCTGTAACCCACGAGCCCCGCAACTTCCATAGCCACCAATGAATCCGCGGGCGAGATAAGAATATCGCGACCGCGAAGGAACTCGATAAACGCCAGCAATCGGTCCGTAGGTGCATCTTGATTGGCGCGCTCGACTGGGTTCATAAGACGATTAGGCGTCGGTGACCTTTTGTTCCTGACTCAAAAGTCCTGCAAGATTATTGACCACACTGGTAAGGTCATCTTCGTACTTTAAGAGGGCGTTTAACGAGCTGCGAACCAGGTCTTCATCGAGAGAGTCCGCGTGCAAGAGCACCAGGCTTTTTGCCCAGTCAATCGTTTCAGACACTGAAGGGAGCTTCTTGAGGTCCATTTCGCGCACCCTGCTGACAAATTCCACGAGATGGTCGGTCATGGCCTGCGTAATTTGAGGGACACGTGCTCTCACGATACGACCTTCGAGTTGTGTCGTGGGGAAGTCGATGTGCAAGTGCAAACAGCGCCTTTTAAGCGCGTCCGACAAGTCCCGAGTGTCGTTACTCGTCAAAAATACAAGGGGCTTTGATCGACCTTTAAGCGTTCCCAGTTCGGGGATGGAGACCTGGAAGTCGGATAAGACCTCGAGGAGAAGTGACTCAAACTCAAAGTCGGCTTTGTCAATTTCATCGACCAGCAGTACCACACTTTGCTCCGAGTCGATCGCTTGTAAGAGCGGTCTTGGCTCGAGGAACTCTTTCGAAAAGAACACGTCATCGAAGCTGTGTAGCCGCTCCACGGATTCGCGAAGGCCCTGTGCCCCGTCCATGACCTCAGCGAGTTGTGTTTTCAGTAGCTGGGTGTAAAGAAGCTGTTTACCGTACTTCCACTCATAGATCGCCTTAGATTCATCAAGGCCCTCGTAGCACTGCAAGCGCACGAGTGGCGCGCCGGTCACTTCAGCGCAACTTTTGGCGAGCTCGGTTTTACCCACCCCCGGTGGACCTTCCACCAAGACGGGTTTCCCCAGTGCTGCGGCTAAGTAAACCACCGTTGCGATTTGCTCATTGCATATATAGCCGGCAGTCGCCAGCGCCTCGACGATGTTGTCGACGCTATTGAGCTTCTCTAAGGAATTGGACATACAAATATTCCTAGTTTGGCGTTAACCGCCTGTAACATTCATTAGTCTTACGACCTGCGGCTCGTCCGGTTGGTCGAACACATGACGCTCGGGTTTATACGCAAGAGCGGCCACAATTGCACGTTTCAAACTGATAGCGTCCATATCGCTTCTCAGCATTTGACGTAAATCGAGCGAATTTTCATGGCCTAGGCATAAGATCAAGCGGCCATCAGGCGTGATTCTTAAGCGGTTGCACGAGTCACAGAAATTATCGGTGATTGGTGAAATGACACCGACTTCTGTTTGGGTGCCCTCCACTTTATAACGACGGGCTGGGCCATCGGTGTTCGCACCCACAATTGGCAGTAGATTAAATCGTGATCTGATCGTTTCTAACACGCGTGCTGAAGGCACCAAGCTGAGCGTCCGATCTGTTTGGGTGATGTGCCCCATCGGCATTTCTTCGATGAAAGCAATATCGATGCCTTTCTCAAGCGCGTAGTCAAGGAGTGGCTCGATTTGTGTCTCGTTTTGCCCGGTGAGGAGCACGGTGTTGAGTCGAATGCGCTCAAAGCCGGCGTCAACGGCAGCGTCGATACCGGCGAGTACCTTCGTGAGATCACCGGTGCGTGACAGCTCAGAAAATTGCTGCTGGCAGAGGGTGTCCAAGCTCACGTTAATACGTGAGACACCGGCCTCAACAAGCGGCTGAGCAAGTTGGGTGAGTTGACTGCCATTGGTCGTCAGTACTAGGTCTTTTAAGCCCTCGATGCCATTTAAGTTCCTGGCAATCTCGATAATGTCGGGCCTGATGAGTGGCTCACCGCCGGTCAGTCGAATTTTTTCCACCCCGAGTTCGACAAACAACGTCGCTAATCGCAGGATTTCTTCACCAGAGAGGACTGACTTTCTGGGTAGAAACTGCATTTCCTCCGTCATGCAATATTGGCACCGAAAGTCACATCGATCGGTAACCGACAGCCTGAGATAACGGATACTGCGATCGAAGGTATCGACAAGTGAGGTTGGCTGGGATTTCATGGGAGCTAGTGTAACGAAGAAGTGTGGGTAGTACGCAATGCTAAAACCGCATTGGTTTAAATTAAATTCCTCGGTCGTGCCAGGGCTTGTTGTTGCCCTTGTCGCAGGGGTGGTTTCGTCAGTCCTCGGTCAGACAGATGCTGCTTCAGTGACGACGGCAGTGGCTGTTTTATGTGTGTTTTGGTGGATTTTTGAACCGATACCGATTCCGGTGACGTCGCTCATACCCATGAGCGTTTTACCGCTGTTGGGTGTGATCAGCCCGGCGGATGTCGCGGCAGCCTATGGGTCGCCACTGATCTTGCTGCTCATGGGCGGATTTTTGTTGTCAAAGGGTATGGAGTCAACGGGCGCTCATACCCGAATCGCGGTATCAGTCGTGCGTTTTGTCGGTGCCGACGAACCACATCGACTCATCATGGGGTTTATGCTGGCGGCGGCGCTCTTAAGTATGTGGATTTCCAATACGGCGACGGTTTTGATGCTCTTGCCGGTGGCGTTGGCTGTGGTGGCGACTTCAAATGCACCCACGGCATTAGGACCTCCGTTATTACTTGGCTTGGCCTGGGCGTGCAGCATCGGCGGTCTCGGTACGCCCATAGGAACGCCACCGACACTGATTTTCATGCAGGTTTATGAAGAAACGACTGGTACGGCAGTCAGTTTTAGCCAGTGGATGTCCTGGGGTGTGCCCATTGTGGCCATTATGGTTCCGTTAGTGGCTGTTGGTTTGGCGCGCAAGGTGCCGCGTGATTTGGTGGTTAATTTGCCAGATATTGGCGCCTGGCGCAGCGGGGAGAAGCGAGTCTTAATTATCTTTGGACTGACTGCACTGGCGTGGATGACGCGTACAGAGCCGTTTGGTGGGTGGCGCGAATGGCTGGGCATGTCCACGGCCAACGACGCGGCTGTCGCATTTTGTGCTGTGGTTGCACTTTTTATAACGCGGGACAAAGAGGGCGAGCCGCTTATTACTTGGGAGCAAGCGAGCGCTATTCCGTGGGGTGTATTGCTCCTATTTGCGGGAGGTATAACGCTCGCGAAAGGCTTTGTTGCGTCGGGACTTAGCGGTCAAGTCGGTGAGTTGCTTGCAAGTTTGGCAATGGTACCGACATTACTCGCGATAGCGGCGGTTGCACTACTGGTGACCACCTTGACCGAGGCGACGTCGAATACGGCGACGACGGCCTTACTCATGCCGATCCTTGCTGCGGCGTCTTTGGCGGCCAAAATTGACCCCTTGATTTTAATGGTACCTGCGGCGATGAGCGCAAGCTGTGCGTTTATGTTGCCGGTGGCGACTGCGCCCAACGCGGTCGTCTTCGGGACCGGTCAAATCGATATACGAACCATGGTTCGATGGGGTGTCTGGGTGAACTTGCTGGGTGTATTGGTGATTACGGGTGTTGTATTTTTGTTTGCCGCTGGGTAGCGCGTACTCGCAGCGGCAATCAAGGACCGATTTACAGCAGTGCCATCATAGTCTCGGCTGAACTTGCATCAACACCGGGGCCTTCTTCGACGTTGAGGTGAGTGATAACGCCGTTATCGACAAGCATGGCGTAGCGCTGGCTTCGCTTGCCCATACCAAAACCTGTGGCATCCAGTGTGAGACCCATGGCGTCGGTGAATTCGCCGTTACCATCTGCGACCATCACAATTTCACTGGCGTTTTGAGCGTCGCCCCAGGCGCCCATAACGAACGCATCGTTGACCGAGAGGCAGGCAATTGAATCGACGCCCGCCGCTTTAATTTTGTCTGCGTTTGCGACGAAGCCAGGAAGGTGCGCCATTGAACAACCGGGTGTGAAGGCGCCCGGTAGGGCAAATAAAATGACACGTTTGCCACCAAATAAGGCGTCGGTTGTGAGCGGGGCGGGCCCTGACTCGCCCATGATAGAGAGCGTGCATGAAGGGACGTTGTCCCCAGTAGAAAGTGCCATTGGTATCTCCAAGTGAGTAAAACAAAAAACAAATACTCGACGAAAACATCACCCATGCGCAAGGGTTTGCTTGAGTTTCTCGAGTGTCGTGACATGATTTTGTCGCAGGTTGTTTTTGTTTTTTTTTAAAAAACGGCTATTTATCTGAACGGATAGCGCTGGGTCTTGCGTATACCAGTCAAGCTTATCCATGCCACAAGTCATCCGCGCACCTTGTGTTTTGATGGCGAAAGCCCCATGTACTTGCCTATACAACATTACGGAATTTGAAATGTCTGGAACCGCAGAGGTATCAACAGTGGCAGCGCGCCTGTCACTTCGAAAAATGTTCATCGCAGGGATTGCGACGGTTACTGGACTCGTTCTAACGTGGGTTGTTTTGACCGCGAAGTCGGAGCCGCAGGCGGGCCCACCGCGCGATCGACCCGCGCCGATGGTCAGCGTCATCGAAGCGCAGCCGTCAACACACCAGTTACTCGTTTACACGCAGGGCACTATCGATGCAAAGCGCCGCGTTGACTTGATAGCTCAGGTCACAGGGAAGGTGGTGAGTGTCAATTCCGAGTTTGCCGACGGCGGATTTTTTAAAAAGGGCGAGGTATTACTCACGATTGAGCGCGATGATTACGAGTTCTCGCTTGCCCGTGCTCAGTCGGCGCTGGCCCAGTCACAACAGCGACTTGCCGAGGAGCGCGGGCGCAGTCGGCAAGCGCGCCGAGAATGGCGTGAGTTAGGTTCTAAAGAGGCTAATGATTTATTTCTCAGAAAGCCTCAGCTAAGAGCCGCGCAATCCGCGGTGACAGCAGCTGAAGCCGATGTATCGGCCGCCGAGCTTGCACTCGATAGAACCGTTATCCGCGCGCCGTTCGACGGCCGAGTTCAACAAAAGCGGGTTGACGTTGGACAGGTCGTGGTTAACGCAACGCCATTGGCGCACATTTACGCACTTGACGAACTTGAGCTCCGCTTGCCGCTATCAGACGCACAATTGGCGCTTTTACCGCAGCAATTACTGACGTCTTCGGACGGTATGGTTGGCTCGTCTTCACGAATTTCGGTCGATATCGGTGGGCGAGCCTGGCAGTTTTCTGCGCCAATAATGCGTTCAGAGGCAGAGCTTGATCGGCGGAGTCGCGTCGCGACGATCATTGCAGAATTCCCCGGAACGTCTGACCTCGCGTTGGGTCGGCCGGTGCTAACGCCCGGGATGTTCGCGCGTGCTGAATTGCTGGGACGCCCAGTCCCCAATGTTATTGAGCTTTCAAACGCGGCTTTGAGTCCGGATGGACATGTTCTTGTTGTAAGCGAGGAGTCGAAGCTTGAGCGCCGGGACGTCGGAATCATCAATCGTCAAGGCGCGTCGGTGTGGGTGTCGGGTATCGCCAGCGGCGAACGCGTGGTGACGCAGCTCAATAACACACTGTTTCCTGGTCTTCGTGTGGCGACTCAGCGGGCGGTAAATTGACGTGAACGGACTGATTACCTGGTTTATCAAAAACCCGATTGCGGGCAATTTGCTAATGGTGCTGCTGATTATTGGTGGCTACACCAGTATTCCGAAATTGGATAAGCAATTTTTCCCGACTCCAGAAGTCAATCAAATTGAAATTCGCATGGAATTTAGGGGGGCGAGCCCTCGGGAAGTTGAAGAACAAATTGCCGTTCGCATCGAAGAGGCGATCCATGATCTCAATGGTATCGAGGAGCTTAGATCCACCTCGCGTGAGGGCCTAGGGATCGTGATGGTGGAGGTGGAGAGCGACTATCCGACTCAAAAATTAACGAATGATATTAATACACGGGTCGACGCCATTCGTAGTTTCCCCTCCGATGCTGAGAGGCCCACGGTCACGGAGAGGACCTATCGACATCAGATGGGGCGTGTCCAGATTTACGGAGACTTAAGTGAGCGCGAGATGAAGGAGTTGGGCGAGACGTTGCGTGACGAACTCGTCCGTCAGCCCTGGGTCTCTGTGGTAGAACTGCAGACAGCGCGGCCCTATGAGGTCTCCATAGAGGTCTCCGAGGAGAGTCTTAAGCGATTTCAGTTGACGCTCGATCAGGTGGCGGCCGCTGTGAGAACCGCGTCCATAAACTTACCTGCGGGTGCGGTGCAGCGTGAGAGCGGCGACTTGCTGATACAAACCCGAGGTCAGGCTTACGACCGCGCAGATTTTGAGTCTATTGTTCTGCGCAGTGATATTTCCGGCCAAGAGTTGTTACTCAGCGACGTGGCAGTAGTGCGCGACACTTTCGAAGATGTTGATGTCGATATTGAGTTCAATGGTGCTCGCTCGCTGGGCTTGAACGTTTTTGTAACGACCTCCCCGGACGTTATTTTGACCACAAACACGGTCAAGGCCTGGGTCAAGGAACGCGAACTGTCGCTTCCAGACGGCGTGTCACTTGAGTTTTGGCAAGACCCATCAAAATCCTTCAAAGAACGTGTCCGTACGCTGGTCAGTAACGGTTTAGGGGGACTGTTTTTAGTCATTATTGTGTTAATGCTGTTTCTCCGGCCGATGCTCGCATTCTGGGTGTCGGTGGGCATTATTGTGGCTTACATGGGGACCCTGTTTCTCCTGCCTTATACCGGTCAGGGCCTCAACATGATCTCCCTGTTCGCCTTTTTGTTGACCCTAGGTATTGTGGTGGACGATGCAATCATCGTTGGGGAGTCGGTGCATTCGGCGCAGTCCCGAGGTTTGAGTGGCGTACACGGCGCTCTAGTGGGGACACGTCAGGTGGTCAAGCCCGTTGTTTTCGCTGTGATCAGTACTATGGTGTTTTTCGCACCCATGTTTTTCTTGCCGGGCGAGTGGGGTCCTGCTTCAAAGGGTATTCCGGTGGTGGTGTGTCTTGCCTTGGCCTTTTCACTCATTGAAAGCCTTCTTATTTTACCGGCGCACCTGGCACACATGAAGCCAGAGCCAGAGATTGCGGATGCAGGCTGGCTCACGCGAACACGGATGGCCTGTGCGAGTGGCTTGTCTTGGTTTGCCAATGAGCGCTACCGACCGTTTCTCGCAAAATGCCTGCGAAATCACGCGATGGTGGGAGGCTTCTTTTTAGTCTTACTCTCTTTCAGCCTGGCACTCTTTGGTGGCGGTTATCTTAAGAGTGCCTTTTTCCCGCGCGTTAATTCAGACTTTGTTGTGGGGATGGTCGAGCTGCCGCAAGGGGGTGCTTTTAGTGACTCGCAGGCGATGCGCGATCGATTGGTGGTTGCGGCCGAAGAATTAAAGACGAGTTACAACAATCAGCCGCGTTACAAAGACAAGCCAGCCATTGATAATATTTTGGGGGTTGCGGGCGGTAACAAGGTTGATTTGTTAGTTCAGACCGTTAACGATGATTTGGACACGGAGGAAATGACCAACCGACTGCGTGCCAACTTAGGCGATCTTTCGGGAGCGAAAGATGTGCGTTTTGATTACACGATACGTGATCCAGGAAAACCCATTACGCTCTTATTTGCGTCCGATAGCATCGCAGATTTAGAGGTCTTGTCGCAGGATGTTCGTCTTGCATTAGAGCGTTATCCCGGTGTTTTTGATGTCAGCGATAGCTTTGATGCACCAATGGAGGAGCTGGTTTTATCACTGAAGCCTGCTGCCGAGAACTTAGGTCTGACGCTTACCGACGTGGCTCGCCAAATCCGACAAGCGTTTTATGGCGAGGAGGTTCAGCGAGTACCTCGCAATGGTGAAGATGTTCGGGTCATGGTTCGCTACCCCGAGGCCGAACGTCGTGCGATTGCAAACATCAACGCCATGTACATCCGGACGCGTGATGGAACCGAAGTGCCGTTTTCGACGGTTGCGACATACCGTGTTGAAACGGGTTATCAGTCGATTGAGCGACTTGACCGATTACGGACCTTGGAGGTCAGTGCTGACGTGTCGGAGGAGGGCGCCGCGCCGCGCGCCATTGTCGAGTCAGTACTGAGCAGTGACGGCCCTCTCTGGCTTCAGCGTTATCCTGGACTGACCATTAATATGGATGGCGAGTTGCAAGAGGAGATCGAGTTTCAGCAGGCGATGGTCTATATGGGATCGCTGTCAATGCTGGTCATTTTTGGTTTGATGGCGATCGCATTTAAGTCTTACTGGCAGCCGTTACTGGTTTTGACCGCCGTGCCGTTTGGCTTGATGGGCGCGATCTTCGGTCACTGGCTGCTGGGTTGGCAGGTGAGTATGTTCTCCATCATGGGAGTGATCGCCTGCGCGGGGGTGGTCGTTAATGACAATCTCGTTTTGATTGATCGCGTGAATAATTTGCGTGCCGAGGGCATGGAGCTGGTCGACGCCTTACTGCAGGGCGCGACTGACCGCTTTCGCCCTATTATTCTCACCTCAGTCACCACGTTTGTAGGGCTTGTGCCGATTATGTTGGAAACCAGTGTCCAAGCACAATTTCTCATCCCGATGGTGACGTCACTCTCTTTCGGGGTGCTGTTTGCAACGGGCGTTACGCTGGTACTGGTACCTGCGCTCTATCTCCTCGGTGATGACATGGGCAAGTTGTTTATGAGCGTGACAAAACGGGAATTAAAGAGCGGGAGCTCAGACCCCGTGCC
>DGPO01000047.1:22742-23652 GCA_002390485.1 Halieaceae bacterium UBA4438
AAAGGGTGCCTACAATGAGGTGCAGAAAAAAGGGGGCGATGAGCCCCCTTTTTTTGTGATCGACTTTCTACCCTGTCGGGCCTGCAGCGATGATGTCGTCGCTTACGTCAAACTTCTCAATATTGTCTCTGAATAACGTGGCGAGCTTTTGAGCCTGCGCATCATACGCCCCATCGTTACCCCAGCTTGCCTTAGGATCAATGTACTCGCTCGCCACGCCCGGGATACTGATCGGAAAGTCGAGGTTCAGTGCGTCGATATGCTTGGTTTCGACGTTGAGTAATGCACCGCTTTGCGCTGCGGCCACCACGGCTCGTGTTACCGGAATAGGGAAACGACTCCCTTTGCCCTCAGAGCCGCCGGAGCCGCCGGTCCAGCCCGTATTGACGAGGTAGACCTGAGAGCCAAAATCAGCGACCCGCTTCATTAACAAGTCGGCGTAATCTTGCGCTGGGCGTGGCATGAAAGGCGCACCAAAACAGGTGCTAAACGTGGGGTGAATACCCGCTTCTGCACCCAGCTCAGTTGAGCCTACACGTGCTGTGTAGCCTGATAAGAAATGAAATGCGGCCGCCTCTTTTGATAAAAGACTGATGGGTGGAAGTACACCCGTGACATCACAGGTCAAGAAGATAACGCACTTGGGCTCGCCCCCCATGTTAGTCGCTGAGCGTTTCTCGACATGGTATAGGGGATAACAGCAGCGACCGTTCTCAGTCAGCGACGTGTCTGAATAATCAGCGTGTCGAGCGTCAGTGAGGGCCACATTTTCAACAATTGCGCCAAAGCGGATCGCATCCCAAATAATGGGCTCATTTTTCTGACTCAGGTCGATGGTTTTTGCATAGCAGCCGCCCTCGATATTAAACACTGATCCTTGTGCCCAACCGTGCTCGTCGTCACCAATTAG
>DGPO01000114.1 GCA_002390485.1 Halieaceae bacterium UBA4438
GACCGAGGATCATCTCGCCTGGCGAGACGCACTTCGACGCTTCGTCGACAAAGAAATTATGCCTTACGCCGAGGACTGGGATGAGGCGGGGCACATTCCTATCGCGCTTTGGCCTAAGGCGGCTGAGGTGGGTCTCTTGGGCGCGGGTTACCCGGAGCAATACGGCGGTATGGAGACCGACAGCTGGCACAGCTGGATTATAAACGAAGAGCTATCGCGCGTGGGTGTCGGCGGTTTGTCGGCGTCGCTCATGGTTCACGGTATCGGGCTACCACCTGTTATTAATTGGGGCACCGAGGCAATGAAGGCTGAAATAGCGCCACCAGTGCTGCGTGGCGAGTCATGGATTTCACTCGGCATTACCGAACCTGGGGGTGGCTCAGATGTCGCGAGCTTGCAGACAACGGCAGTTCGCGACGGTGACCATTACATTGTCAACGGCTCCAAAACCTATATTACAGGTGGTATGCGAGCGAATTATGTCTCTACGGCTGTTCGAACCGGCGGTGACGGCGCAACCGGTGTTTCGATGTTGCTTATCCCCACCGATGCTGAGGGTTTTTCACGAACGGCGCTTGATAAAAAGATGGGCTGGTGGGCGTCCGATACAGCGACTTT
Organism: Halieaceae bacterium UBA4438; assembly: GCA_002390485.1. Lineage (GTDB taxonomy): Bacteria > Pseudomonadota > Gammaproteobacteria > Pseudomonadales > Halieaceae > Luminiphilus. The sequence continues at coordinate 619 of DGPO01000114.1, forward strand.
ATACTTTGACAACGTGCGCGTGCCTGTTTCCAACCTGATTGGGCAAGAGAACCAGGGCTTCAGGGTCATCATGACGAACTTCAACAGTGAGCGCATGGGTATGGCGGCCGCCATGGAAGCCTATGGTCGAGTCTGTTTGGAAGAGGCGGTGAACTGGGCGAGAGAACGTCAGACCTTTGGCAAGCGATTGGCTGACCACCAGGTGATTCGTCACAAAATTGCTATGATGAAACAAAAGCTCAACGCCACGCAGGCCTATATTCGTATTTGTTACGAGGCCATTGAGGCGGGTGAGGCGAATGCTGGCGACATCGCGTTGCTCAAAGTTCAAGCGAGTGAGGTGATGGAATTCTGTGCGCGCGAAGCGATGCAGATCCTGGGGGGCGTGGGGTACATGCGAGGCAATCGTGTCGAGCGCATTTACCGGGAGGTGAGAGTCAACGCGATCGGCGGCGGCTCTGAAGAGATTATGAGAGATTTGGCGAGCAGACAGTACGGGCTCTAAGAGACATACGAGGTAGACAAAATGACAGCAACCGAGACCAGCCTAAAAAACTTCCAATCCGACGTCGATCAGTGGATGGCGGAAAACGTGCCCAAAAATCCAGGCTTTCTTCTGCCTCTGACGTTTCTAGAAGTGGGAACCGAGCAGCAGCTCGACTTCCTTCGCGACTGGCAGCACAAGCTCTGGAGCGCAGGTTTTTTGGGCATGCATTGGCCGACGCAATACGGTGGGCAGGGAAGCGACGCCGCCTATCAGGGTATCGTTGACAAGGCGCTTACCGCACACAATGCCCCCATTATTTTCAACACCATTGGTCTCAACTGGACGGGACCGCTGTTATTGGACGTGGGTACAGAAGAAGATCGCCAGCGCTATATTAAGAATATTCTGACTGGCGATGAAATCTGGTGTCAGGGCTTCTCCGAGCCAGACCATGGCTCGGACTTGGGTAACGTACAGACAAAAGCGGTTCGTGATGGCGATGAGTATATTGTCAACGGCAGCAAAATCTGGACGACTTTGGGTAACTACGCAGACCACATGATTCTGCTGGCCCGTACCGACAACACGACCGCACGAAAATACGATGGTTTGTCGTTTTTCTTGTCGCCCATGCGCGTGCAGGGTGTTGAGGCGCGGCCCATTCGTAAGGTCACGGGTGAATACGGTTTTAACGAGACGTTTTTCACTGATGCACGAATTCCCGCCGCTTGCCTACTCGGTGACGAGGGTGGTGGTTGGCGCATGGCCATGAAAACACTCGAATACGAGCGCGGTGTTATCGCAGGTCAGGCGAGTGCGCACTCTATGCAGTCGATTGGTCTGGAAGATCTGATGGACGCCATGCAGGACTTCGAGCGCGACGGCGCGCCTATTTTGCAGGATGCGATGATTCGCGACGAGCTCGTCAAGCTGGCCATTGAGGCAAAAGCCAATTCGATCAGTGATCGAAGAGCCGCTATTCCTGCGCTTAATACCGATCACCCCTTCGGTATTGCGCTCTCAAATAAGTATCGTCATACGGAATACGCTCGGCGCCTGAAAATGATGGGGGCTCACGTGCAAGGTCCTCAAGGTGCCCTTTTTATGGATGACGATCAGTCCTACAAAGGTGGATTTTGGCAGCGCGCCTACTTCGCAAATTTCGGCACCACCATTGGCGGAGGCACGACCCAGATCCAAGCTAATATTATCGGCGAGCACGTGCTCGGCCTGCCAAAGTCTTAAGGGGGCAAGAGTATGAGCGCCATTATTGGAAGTAAAAAGATCGATTTCTCCGACGAACAAAGCATGCTCTTGGATGTGGCTCGCGAGTTTGTCAAAGACAAATCGCCCGGCAGCGAAGTGCGACGATTGCTCGAGAGTGAGGAGGGCTTTTCCCAGCCGGTCTGGCAGGAGCTCGTGGATTTAGGGTGGACCGGTATTAATCTGCCTGAGTCTGTTGGGGGCTCAGGCTTAGGTATTGGCCCCCTCATTCCAGTGATCGAGTCAATGGGTAAAGGCCTCATGGGTACGCCATTGGTCTCCACGGTGCTGGCGTCAGAGCTTATTCGACGGGCGGGAGGCATCGCCGAGGAAGATGTTCTTGAGGATATTTCCGGTGGTGTTGCGGCTACGGTGGCCTACCTTGATCACAGTGATTGGGGAGGGGCCAATTCGGGTGTCACGGTTGCAGAAGACGGTCTTTTGTCGGGTCGTAAGTTCATGGTGTCCGATGCAGCACATGCGGCCTGGATCGCCGTGGTGGGTGCGAATTCACAGGGTGAGGCGGTGATTGCGCTGGTTGCGGGAAGTGATGTCTCGGCGCAGGTGCAAGAACCGCACGCGTTGATTGACCTGACCAAACGAGCCACGACCATCGACTTCACTGGGATCAAAGCACGACGTGTCTTGTCGAGTGAAAAAGTGGCCCCGGCTATTCGAGACTACTTACTGATTGGTGCCTTGCTGACGGCGGCCGAAGCCGTTGGATCAACGTCTGCTTGTCTCTCGGGTATTGTCGATTACCTTAAAACGCGTAAGCAGTTCGGTAAGCTGATTGGCTCGTTTCAGGCGCTAAAGCACCCCACCGTCGATATTTACGTTGGTATGGAGCAAGCGCGATCACTGGTTTATCACGCGTCCAGTGAGATCGGCGAGGGTCCTTTGAGCACAGAGGCCGAGGTCGCGTGTCGCATGGCCAAGGCCCAAGCGTCGGACACGATTCAATACGCGGGTGATCGGTCGGTTCAATTCCACGGTGGATTCGGTTTTACCTGGGAGTGTGACTCTTCGCTGTTCATTCGCAGAGCAGCGTGGAGTCAGCAGCAATTTGGCGACGCAATGCATCATCGGAAGCGTCTTGCACCGTTATTGCTCGATACGCTCTAACGGTTCAATCTAGAGGCGACTTTTTGGCGTCTCAAAAACGACTTTGAAAGTGCTGTGCGACGGCCACAGGATGGTTCCGTTCCGCGCAGCGCTCTCGAACGTCGGTACCATCAAAAAAAATGGCGCTTTGCCAAGACTCTCCTATGTTTTAAGCGAACACATCTGATTGTTCGATCTAACTAAAACTAAATTGGGGAAATTCAAATGAAGACCATCAGTAAAATACTTGGACCTCTCTTTATTTGCGCTTGCGCGAGTGCGCACGCAGAGCCGGTCATGAGCTTAATTACAGTCAATACTAATGATGCGGCGGGTTACGCGGCGTGGGCAAAAGGCAGCGCAAAAACCATAGCGACCGCTAATGGTGCGATGGCAATGGGCCTTTGCTCCCCGACCTCAGGTGCGCAAAAGATGGGAGATCATTACCTATGGTCATTTTTTGACTCTCAAGAAGCAGCTTGGAGTGTCGACCCCATGAACGCTGTGGTGCGGGCAGAAGTTGCGAAATTGGACGTTAAACGCGAAGTGAGAATGTGGGACAACTGGCGAATCGTTCGTGCCGCCGAGGTTTCCGGAAAAGCCCACTATTACAACTTGCATGTGAAGACCGATAATCCAAGTGGCTACATCGCGGCATTGGATAAGGTTCATGCGGAAATGAAAAAGCGTGACTTAGATGTCACGATGCAGGTGTATATGGGGGACACGGGTGAGACTGCGGGATTACTCATGGTTTCGTTTGGGTCTTCAGACCGGGCCGAGGTGGGTCGTATGCTCGATACGCGAACTGAAGACTGGTTTACCGACATTATTTCGGGGCTTGAGGGCAAGCGAGAAATGGTTCACGGCTTCTCGTTAGTGTGCGAGACGTTTTATGCCGCTCAGATGTAGACAGTGCTCTTTTTTTGAATAAGAAAAGCCCCGATTTCTCGGGGTTTTTTTTGCCTGTTGCGAGCAGTCGATCGCGTTGTAGAAAACAAAAAAGACAATCTTGTCTAAGCTTATCTGCCCGATCAATGCGTCTGAAGCGACGGTTGGGTCGTAGTGTCTGTCATGAATGATTCAAAGCTAATTTTGGTCCTTGGCGACCAACTGAGCCCTAGGCAGCCCGCCCTTCGTCAGGCGCGTCCCGGCATCGACGTTATTTTGCTCGCCGAGGTTTGGGAGGAAGCGAGTTACGTCAGGCATAACCGCCACAAGATCGCGCTCTTGTTTTCAGCGATGCGCCACTTTCGCGATGAGCTGGAATCGGCCGGTCATCGCGTTCACTACATCACCATTGATCAACGTGTGCCGAGTCTTGAAATGGCGGTAAGGGGGGTCCTCGATTCGTGCGACGTGAGCGAGCTCCTTGTCTGTGAGCCGGGTGAGTACCGGTTGTTGGACGAGCTTCGCGGTTGGCAAGACGCGCTCAACCTGCCGGTTTCTGTCTTAGAGGACGATCGTTTTTTGGCCTCTCATGCGGACTTTGCAGCATGGGCAGACGGAAAAAAGCAGCTGCGTATGGAATTCTTTTATCGAAAAATGCGCGCGCGATACCAGCTCTTAATGGAGGGTTCTGGACCGGCGGGGGGTAAGTGGAATTACGACGCCGATAATCGGGCCGGTTGGCGAAACCAGCGTGATATTCCAGATCGTGTGGACGCTCCGATTGACGCGATTACCCGTGAGGTTATTGATACGGTTAACACGCACTTCCCTGAAAACCCCGGAGACCTCTCACATTTTCGTCTTGCGGTGACGCGAGAAGAGGTAGGGCGTCAGTTCGACTGGTTTTTGGAGCACGCACTGGCTGACTTTGGTAGGTATCAAGACGCCTTGGTTGAAGAGTCGCCTTGGGTATTTCACGGACTCATTTCCATGTACATCAACTGCGGCCTCCTTGAGCCATTGGAGGTTTGCGAGAGGGTCGAAAAGGCCTGGCAACAGGGGGCCTGCTCACTGTCCACTGCGGAGGGCTTTATTCGTCAAATTCTGGGATGGCGCGAATACATTCGAGGCATCTACTGGTTGCTCATGCCCGAGTACAAAAACAGGAACGCGCTGTCCGCCAATCGACCACTACCCAACTACTTTTGGACCGCAAATACGGAAATGCGCTGCCTGAGTCGCGCTATCGAGCAGTCTCTAGACCACGGTTACGCCCATCACATTCAACGGTTGATGGTGATTGGCAATTTCGCACTGTTGACGGGACTTGATGTAACCGAGGTGTGCGATTGGTATCTCGGGGTTTACGTGGATGCCTACGAGTGGGTTGAGCTTCCAAATACACTGGGAATGGCGCTTTATGCCGACAATGCCGTCATTGCAAGCAAGCCCTATGCGGCGAGTGGCAAGTACATTCAGAAGCAAGGAAATCACTGTCAGCAATGTCAGTACAAACCGACTAAAGTCACGGGGCCAGACGCGTGTCCGTTTAACAGCCTTTACTGGCGCTTTATAGATCAGCACCTCGACCGGTTTGGTGGCAACCCTAGAATGGGGTTGGTCGTTGCTAATTGGCGTAAACGCGACCCCGAAGAGCGCGCGGTGATTGTTCAATGGGCCGACCAGATGATCGATCAGTGGACTTAAGGCTTATTCTTTAGGGTGTAGCGGCGGCTCGCGCAGCGCTTCGAGCAGTAGACGACCGACTCCCAGTTGAGCCGCCACTTCGCCCGCCAAGCAAACGGACGATCGCAGACCGGGCAGATTTTGGTGGGAAGATCAGATTTTTTCACTGTCGATCGGCCAATCTGCGGCGTCGGTGATGAAGTCAGGTTGCAAGGGACGAACACCGCCCCACTTCGTAACAAACGTGCCTTCGGGGTCATGCTCTGCTGTCTGCTTTTCGAGATTAAAGTGGCGTCCACCGCGCGGGTCGCTGCCGACCCCTGCAATGTATTGCCAGTTGCCGTAGTTACTGCCGACGTCGTAATCGATGAGGTGTTTTTCGAAAAATGCGGCACCAAACCGCCAGTCGCCGTCCAGTTCATTGATCAGGCAGCTTGCGACGATCTGTCGGCCGCGATTGCTCATCCAGCCGGTCGCGACAAGTTGACGCATGAGTGCATTAACAATCGGGTGGTTGGTGTCTCCCGCACACCACCTCGCAAAGTTGCGAGGCTCAAACGTCGAGCGCCTCGGCTTGCCGGTCTTACCTGAGAGTAAAAACAGCGACTTTCCGTCTGCCTGCGCACGCCAGTAGAAAAACTCACGCCACAACAGCTCAAAGAACAGCCAGTAGGTTGACTCGTTGGCAGTATTTTCGCGCTCAAAATCAAAAATCGCATGAGCGACTTCCCGCACTGACAAATTACCGTTGGCCAGCCAGGGCGAGAAGGTACTGGAACCGTCAAATCCGTCGAGACAGTTACGCGTGGCTTTATAGGTGGTAATCGCCTCGTCATCAAAAATAAACTGTTTTACACGCCTCAGACCTGCCGCCCGACCGCCGGGAATAGGTAGCCCCGGGTGCGGCTTGTTGTTCGACAGGGGAATGTCATCAAACTGTGCAGACGGGGGTGCGGGGAGATGCGAGAGTGCAGGTCGAGGTCCTCTGACCAGGAGCTTTTCGACTTTGCGCCTAAAGGGCGAGAACACGAGAGGCAGGTCGTCCAGCGTCATGGGTAAGTCAAGCTCACCAAAGAGCGTATTACCGCGATGGACCTGTACGGGTATATCCAGTTTGTCAGTCAGGTAATCAACAGCGCATTTTTCTTCCCAGCCCGGATGATCACTCACGCTGACCTCGGTGATTGCGAACCGTTCGACGAGGTGAGGGATCACCAGCTCTGCTGATCCCTCAAGCACCAGGAGGTCTTGACCCATCTGTTGCAAGTCGTTCTTAAGCGCGATCAGTGATTCGCGCAGGAAGCGCTCGCGCTGCGGTCCGATGCCGGTCAGATTGCACCATGGTTTTGGCTTTGGCATCAGGTAGAGGCAGAGCAGTGAGTCTGAGGCTGCATGACTTGCAAGCGCAGGGTTGTCGTTGAGTCGTAGGTCCGATCTGAACCAGTGAAGATGGCGCATTTAATATTGCCTCGTGTCTCTTACCTTCTTTACTCGAGCCAGGGGCAGTCAGACTCTGGCACGTGGTATTGAACCACGACGAAGGCGCGACGCTCAGGCCCTGTTTTTTTTGCATTCAAACGCTGGGTGGGTCTATGCTTCCCGCTCTTTAATGAACAAGGTTTTCAACATGAGTTCCCATGACGCGCTCCTGAGTCCGGTCAACGTAGGTGGTCTTCAACTGAACAACCGTGTCGTTATGGCACCCATGACTCGGAACCAGTCTCCCGATAACACACCCACTGACGGTAATGTCGAGTACTACCGAAAGCGTGCGGCGGGTGGTGTGGGTTTAATTGTGACCGAGGGCACCTGTGTCGATCACATCGCCGCCAGCGGTTATCCAGGTGTTCCTTATATTCACGGGGAAGAGCGACTCGCCGGTTGGAAGCGTGTCGTGGATGCGGTCCATCAAGAAGGCGGCAAGATTGCACCGCAGCTTTGGCACGTGGGTGGTATGCGTAAACGCGGTGTGCTCCCTGAAGGCGATGTCGATGGCTACGCCCCATCGGGCATGAATGTGCCCGGAAAGGTCAATCGCCATACGATGACGACGGCGGATATTGATGACGTCATTGCCGCCTTTGCAAAGGGGGCGCGTGACTCACAAGCCGTTGGTTTTGACGCGATCGAAATACACGGTGCGCACGGTTATCTGCTGGATCAGTTTTTGTGGGAAGGCACCAATCAACGTGACGATACCTACGGCGGCTCCATGACAGGGCGCGGTCAGTTTGTTGCAGAGCTCGTCGCCGCCTGTCGCGCCGAGGTCGGAAAAGACTTCCCTATTATTCTTCGATGGTCGCAGTGGAAGCAACAAGACTACACGGCGCGCCTTGCGCACACCGAAGAGGCGCTCTCGGGCTTCCTTGAGCCTCTCGTGGATGCCGGCGTGGATTTGTTTCACTGCAGTCAGCGCCGGTTTTGGGAGCCCGAATTTGAAGGTAGTGACCTTAATCTTGCCGGTTGGGTCAAGAAGCTGACCGGATTACCCACCATTACCGTGGGCAGTGTCAGCCTTGATGCGGACTTTATCCCCGATCCGGGTGAGGTGGGCTTCAGTGCGGCGAAGCCGGCCTCGCTTGATCGGCTTATTGCAATGTTGGAGCGTGGTGATTTCGACTTGGTCGCCGTCGGTCGAGCGCTGATTGCTAACCCCGATTGGGTCAAAGTGGTTGAGCGCGGTGATCTCAACCATTTGGCCGCATTTGAAAAGCCAATGTTAATGACCCTCGACTGAAATGACTAAGTTTTGATCGATGCTTTGTGGCCCGCCCAGACGGTTGTATGTAAGTTTTTCGGGTTCTGTCTCGCTGTCACAAAGTTGTCTTGTTTTGGTCATTTAATAGCAACTGCGTACGAGTAGGGTGCGCGGGTTCCACTTTTTTCCCTAAACTCAGGAGACATTTGATGAATGTTCGCGGATTTAAAACGACTCAAAAATCGTTAGCCACGACAGTCGCGACGGCAATGCTGTCTTTCGCACTGATTTCACCCTTAGCACAAGCTCAGGAAACAACGGCTGAAGTGCGTGGTGCCGTATTTAACACGTCTGGCGCACCGCTTGAGGGCGCAACTGTCGTAGTGACGAGTCGCGCCACAGGTATTTCCAAAACAGTAGAGGCAAGCGCTAACGGGTCTTACTCCGTTCGCGGCCTGCCGGCAGGTGTTGTCTATGACGTCGAAGTCATGTCGACGGGTCTGCAGAAGTCGAGCACAAAGAACGTATCACTCGCGGTCGGTCAGTCTGCTGTTTTGAACTACAGCTTGTCGACAATAGAGGAGGTTGTTGTCACTGCAGAGCAGGTCATGTTTGCTGAGACTGCCATTGGTCCTAACGCTATTTTTGACGTTGCTGCGTTGCAGGATTCGCCGGCGGTCAATCGAAATATCAACGACATTATTCAGCAGGATCCGCGTCTCTACGTCGACCAGTCGCGCGGTAATGTGGACGCGGTTCAATGTAACGGCGCAAATCCACGCTACAACAGCCTGACGGTTGATGGTGTGCGCTTAAACGACGGATTCGGCCTTAATTCAAACGGCTATCCGACGCAGCGAATGCCATTCCCTTACGACGCTATTTCAAGCGTAGCCGTTGAAATGGCGCCGATGAGCGTTGTGTACGGTGGTTTCTCCGCCTGTAACATCAACGCAGTAACGAAAACGGGTGGCAATGAAATCTTCGGATCTGCGTTTTTTGACTATGGATCGGATGACCTGCGGGGCGACAAGCTCGAGGGTGATAGCATTGCACAGCAGGACTATTCCGAAACCCGCTACGGGTTCGAGCTGGGCGGAGCGTTGATTGCCGATAAGCTTTTCTTCTACGGCGCCTATGAGAAGTACGACGGTGCGGATTTAAATGACCGTGGCGCGATTGGCTCGGGTGCAGTCAATGAGGTGAATGTCACTCAGGCTGAACTTGATCAAATCGCCCAGATTGCGCGTGATGTTTATGGATACGAGCCAGGTCGTACTGTGTCGGAAGCGCTGGATTTTGACGACGAGAAGTACCTTGTAAAGCTCGATTGGTACGCGAGCGACACACAGCGTTTGTCGATGACCTACATGTACAACGATTCATTTAATTTCAGTCCGTCTGACGGAGATCTGGATGAGTTTGAGTTTGATAAGCACTTTTACAAGCGCGGTGCAGAGCTGACGACCTACAACATTAACTGGTACGCAGATTGGAGCGAGAATTTTTCGACTGAGGTGCGTTACTCCTACAGCGAAGTTGATTTCCTCCAAGCCTCAGTGTCGGGACCGAATTTTGCCGAGTTCCGTATTGAGCTCGATGACGTCGACGTCTACCTAGGGCAAGACGATAGTCGCCAGGCGAACGATCTCGACTGGGAAGTGGAGCAGCTTGTTGCTCGAGGTACCTACGCGCTAGACGACCACACCATTACCTTTGGTTACGAGCGAGATTCATCTGACATTTACAACCTCTTCTATCAGCACGTTGATACCGAGGTTCGCTTTGATGGAATAGATAATTTCCAGCAGGGGCTTGCAGATCGAGTGTATTACGGCAATGCAATTTCCAATAACGAGTTAGATGCTGCGGTTCAATGGGGCTACACCATTAATACGGCGTACATTGAAGATGAGTGGCAGGTCAACTCTGATCTTCGTTTGACCTACGGTCTTCGTTACGACTACTACGAATCAAGCGACAAGCCCGCACTAAACACAGCGTTCGTTCAGGATTACGGATTCCCGAACACCGCGACGTTGGACGGCCTAGACCTGTTAATGCCGCGTGTGGGCTTTACTTACCAGCTCAACGACAGTATGACGCTGAGCGGCGGTGTCGGTCTCTTCTCTGGCGGTAATCCCAATGTTTGGTATTCAAACGTCTTCTCAAACACCAACACGACTGCGGTCCAGACACGAATTAACGACGTTAATTTATTCGAGCAAACCTATGAGTTGTGTGAGCCCAATGTCCCCACCTGTGGTCCAGGTTACGGCGTACCTTCGCAACAAGTCGCGCAGGTTGCGGCCGGTGACGGAAGCAACTTCGAAATTGTTTATCTCGATCCTGACTTTGAAGCTCCTTCCGAGTGGAAGTATGCCTTGGGTCTGACCTGGGAGACCGAAGGCGGCTATTTGATTACGGCTGATGCGCAAATTACGCGTGGCAAAGACACGGCTATTTACAAGCACGGTGATCTTGAGCAAGTGGGTACGAACGACTTTGGAAACGGCTACCCAAGCTATGACAGCGTCAGAGCCTCGTCGTTTGTCTTAACCAACAGTGGCGTCGGTAATGAGTCAGAGTCTCTCGCTTTCAGTGTCTTCAAAGGCTTCGAAAATGGTTTGGACGTTCGACTGGGTTACGCATGGGTTGATGCCAAAGACGTCAATCCAATGACCTCTTCGGTTGCGTTTTCGAACTATGTGAACCGTGCGTTCTATGATCCTGAAGAGGAAGTTCTTGCGCCTTCTAACTACAACATTGAGCACCGAATCACTGGCGTCCTGAACTACAACGTCAACTTGTTTGGCGGCTACAACACGCGCTTCTCCCTGTTCGCCCAGTCGAGCTCTGGTGTGCCGTACAGCGTCACACTTGGGGGTGCTGATGGAACGATCAACGCCTACGGCTTTACGCCTTACCTCGACTTCCTTGAGCACGTGCTGGTCGAGGAGGGCACTCGGAACAACCGCAAAGGAAGTTCGTGGACAAAAGCAGACTTGCGTATCTCGCAGGAGCTTCCGGGTCTCAACAGTGAGCACAGCGCGCGCGCGTTTATTGTGGTGGATAACTTCACCAACCTTCTAAACGACGATTGGGGCGTTATGTACAAGCCAAACTTCCCTTACGGCGTTACTCAGAGTGACATTGACGCCGGTCGCGCCGAGTCGCGCATTGGAGGTGCCTCGCTTTGGGAGATTAGAATTGGTGCGGAGTACCGCTTCTAAGCCACCTACCCCTGATCGACTAAAGGTGCCTTAGGGCGCCTTTTTTTTTGCCAGCAAACCGCGAAATCATGTCTTAAGATATTCTCTATAGTTATGGATTTATTGTATACAATGCATAAAAATAAATAATACCAATTTAAAATCGTTACCTAATGTGTGTTTTTAAGTAACATAATGATTCTGAAATCGTCCACATTAGGCAAGGAACAAGCGTCATGAACGGTAACATTCCCAGTTGGTTCAACACAGCGAGCACCGCACTGACATTCTCAGTCGTCGTCTCAGTCATGTTTTACTCCGTAGGCTCAATGGTTTAGTGCTTGCGCGTTGGGCAGGTCGATATGTATGGGTGGTACCCGTGTTATTGACGCTCACGTTGCTGACGGAGCGGGGGCTTGCCTCGACGTCGCGAAGGCCCTTAGCAGAACCCCTACGGGTTCTGACGCCTCCAGATACACCAGCGCAATAATCCCAGAAAACCCTTGAGTTGAGTGGTCTGGACTCGTCGTAGGACTCGATGACAACCCTGGTGGATGAGCGCGAACCGTAAGCGTTAAATCACACGCTTTTTTGTTTGGATGACCTCTTAAATGCCGGTATGGTGACGCCTTAACCTTCTTGGGACGAACCATGCACAGTGTGATCGGTATGTTGGCCATTGTGGGCTTTGCTTATGCAATTTCGTCAAGCCGGCAGAGCGTTGCTTGGAAAACCATCGTTATTGCGTTCGCGATTCAGTTCACTGTCGGGGGACTCGCCCTTTTCACCACCTGGGGAAATCGTGCCTTGAATGCGGCGGCGGACGCCACGGGTGCGCTCTTGAGTTACTCCCGCGCTGGGATCGATTTTATGTTTGGCCAGCTTGCGGCTTATGACGGTCCAATTGGATTCGTTTTTGCGGTCAATGTGCTCCCGGTCGTTGTCTTCTTTAGTGCCTTTATTGCTGTTTTGTACCACCTCGGAATTATGATGTGGATCGTTCGCATTTTGGGCGGCGGTCTGCGTCGGTGCTTAGGAACAAGTCACGCAGAGTCCATGTCGGCTGCCGCTAATATTTTCGTCGGGCAGGCAGAGGCGCCGTTGGTCGTAAAGCCTTTCATTCCCAGAATGACGCAATCGGAGTTGTTTGCGATCATGGTGGGTGGACTATCAACCATCGCAGGGTCGGTGATGGCCGGTTACGTTGCGCTCGGGATTCCGCTTGAGTATTTGGTCACAGCGAGCTTCATGGCGGCGCCGGGCGGTCTAATGATGGCGAAGTTGATCGAGCCCGAGCAAGCGGTCCCTGTCGTTCCTAATCAGGATGATCAGGCAACGATCCCACGATACGTCAACATTATTGATGCGGCAGCCTCTGGTGCACTCGACGGCCTTCGCATGGCGGCGGCGATCGCTGCAATGCTGATTGCATTTGTTGCGTTAATCGCCCTTGTTAACGGAATTCTTCAGTATTTTGGGGCGTTTGTTGGCTTTGAGAGCATTACCTTAGAGATGATCTTAGGTGTTTTACTCAGCCCTGCCGCCTGGCTGCTCGGTGTGCCCTGGGCTGAGGCATCCACTGTTGGCAGTTTAATTGGGCAAAAACTGATTCTTAACGAGTTCGTGGCGTACGTGGCGTTTTCCGAGGTGAGCGATACGCTCTCCCCCATTTCACAAGCCATTGTGATTTTTGCGCTGTGTGGTTTTGCTAACTTGTCGTCGATTGCCATTTTACTCGGTGGTCTTGGCGCCATTGCGCCGACACGGCGCGACGACATTTCTCGATTAGGCGTTCGCGCGTTGATCGCGGCGACCCTTGCGAATCTGATGAGCGCGTCGCTTGCTGGGTTCTTCTTGTCCTTGCCGGGCGCTGCCGGGTGATGACTGACGTGCAGGGCAAAACTGTCGGCAGTCAGCCAGACCAGCTTCCATTGATTGACTACACCCGCGACACTGCGAGCGAAGAGTTTTTTGAAAGCCTTAGGTCTTTTGGCTTTGCCACACTCATTGCCCATCCACTGGACATGGCGCGGGTTGAACGGATTTATCAAGAATGGCAGACGTATTTTAGCTCTGGCAGTGCGAGCGATTTTTCAATGGACGGCGAAAAGCAAGACGGCTACGTTGCCTTAGATCAGGCCGAGAGTGCCAAGGGACAAGCCGTACGCGACCACAAAGAGTACTTCCAATATTACAGTTGGGGCCGCTGCCCCAGCCACCTAAAGGCGGACCTTGACGCGCATTATCAGGACTGCCTTGAATTTTCGTCGACCCTGTTAACGTGGGTGGCGATGCATTTACCCAAAGACATTACCGAGGCGCTGTCGATGCCTTTGGAGTCGATGATAGCGCAGAGTGCGCAGACGATGCTGCGCGTACTTCACTACCCACCCATAGTCGCGGGCATAGAGCTTCCGAGAGCCGCTGCGCACGAAGACATTAACTTGCTGACCGTTCTACCCGCGTCGGATGGTCCTGGTCTTGAGCTGCAGCGCGTTGATGGGGGTTGGCTGGAGGTGATCAATCGCCCGTCACAGGTTGTGGTTAATATTGGCGATATGTTGCAAGAAGCCACGGGTGGATTTTTACGTTCGACCACGCATCGAGTGGCAACGCCGAGCAAGGGGCAGGCTCAAAAAGGTCGTATGTCGCTGCCGCTTTTTTTACATCCTCGACCAGAGGTGGTGTTGTCGCCGCGGTATACCGCAAACAGTTACCTTTCAGAACGGTTGCGTGAACTCGCGCTCACCTAGATTGGCTGACGAGCTGCTGGCCTGCTAGGCCAAGCAGAATAACCACGAGTCCGAGAAGCGTGCTTTGAGCGATGGGCTCGCCCAGTACGGTAGTGATCAAAACGAGCGATATCGGCGGTGCTAGGAAGATCAGACTGCTGACTCGAATAGGATTGTCTGTCAGTCTCAGAGCGCTCATCCAGAGGATGAATGCGATACCCATTTCAAACAATCCGACGTAGAGCCCACTGAGAATCGACGCCCACGCCATTGTAATGACGCCATCGGTCAGCACCGTAATAAGCCACAGAACCGGTGTGGCTGCGGTAAAGTTGAGGAAAAGTGTCACCTGTGGATCGAGCTGATGATGGTCGACAAATCGCGCGTTTAACACCCAAGACAGTCCCCAGATTACGGTCGATGCGAGCGCAAGAAGTACGCCGACAGGCGCGTTAAACTCGAACGCACTCAGGTCGCCGTCGGTAACGATAATCAATATGCCCAGATAACTGAGAAGCGCGAGTCCTACCTCAGATCTCGTCGGTACTATTTTCGAAAATAAGGCTGCAATCAATGGAAGCGTTAGACCCCACGTATAGTTGATCGCCATGGCGTCTTGCGCGGGCAGTAAGTCGTAGGCCTGAAACAAAATCCAGTAATACAACGCCGGATTGAGTAAACCCAAAATCAAGCACCGCCAAAGCAGCGGCCTTGGCACCTCGGTGACGCGACTCAGCCTGCCGCTTATCGCCAGGCTCACCGCGAAGAATACCCAGGAGACAGTCGCCGCGGCGGTTATTAGTTGCATGGGCGAGCTGTAGGCCAGCGCCCACTTGAAGGCGGTTGCCATGGTGCTCCAGAGTCCCACAGCCATTAGACCGAGCACCAGAGACTTGTGATTGGAGCGAGCACTTAGCGATAACATAGGCGGTCGGGCTGTATTCCTAAGGTTCCAATGGCGTAGACTCGGTCGCACATGAGATCAAGTCTGCGAGGCGTTAACGATGGGCCATATGAGTAAGAATGTCACCTTAGATAATCCAGCCTACATTCACGAGTCGGCGTGGCTGTACGGTAAGGTTTACATTGGGAACGGGGCATCAGTCTGGCCTAATGTTGTCACACGGGCGGAAACGTTTGAGATTCGCATTGGTGCACGCACGAATATCCAAGATTTTGTGATGATCCATGTGGGCGCCGCAGCGCCCACAATCGTTGGAGACGACTGCTCCATAACGCACCACGCGACCTTACACGGCTGCACCATTGGCGATCGTTGCTTGATCGGTATTAACGCGACGATTATGGACGGCGTGAAAATTGGCAATAACTGCATTGTCGCCGGTCACACCATAGTGACCGAGGGCAGCGAGTTTCCGGATAACACGATTATTGCGGGCGTACCCGGCAAAGCGGTTGCGACGCGGGACTGTGGTGATGCCAACCTGGTTAATGCGAGGTTTTACAGTGCCATGGCGGACACCTATGCCGCCGGGGACGATCGCTTGTCACAAGAGCAGGTGGATGCTGTGCTCAGCACCGTGGGTCAGTAGACTAAACTGATCAGGAGTCTGAGTCGTTCAGCACGCCTTCAAGCTGACGCATCGGACCACCGTCGAATACAAGTTCGAATCCAGCCGCTTTGAGCAACGTTTTTGCCTGTGCAGAGCGGCGGCCACTTCGGCAATAAACGACAACTTCCTCATCGAGTTCGATCCCCTCACTCAAGAGTGAGTCGGGGAGGCCTTTCAGAGGGAGGTTGACCGCGCCCTCAATGGATCCGGTCGCAAATTCCTGTGGGGTGCGAACATCAATAATGACAGGGGCCGAGATGTTGGACTGTATCGTCGCCAGATCATTCGCGGCTAAGGCTAACGCGCTAACCGCGATGACAAGAAGGCCACTGAGCGTCGCCCAACGGCCTACTAAGCTGCCTCGGCTCCGCTGCCGTTCAGTTCGTCGTCTTCTAAGATCCATTCTTTTGCTGCTTCCAGTGCTTCGAGTCGAGTCTCAAATTGCATATTAGCAGGCAAATGGTCTGCTACCCCTAATCCTTGGAGTACCTGTGCTACTCCGTCTCTGATACCGCAGGCATAGAGGCGTTTGCCTGCATTATGTGCATCAACCGCAATTGTTTCCACGGCGCGTGCAGCTGATACATCGATAAAGGGTACTTGATGAAAGTCCAGCACAATGGCCCTGTGATCGTTACGACCAACCCGCTCGCGGACATGATGACCCACATCGGCAGCCGCGCCGAAGCTCAGCGGCCCACCAAAGTCAAACAGGGTGAGGTGATCGTCGACGGTCCTGAGTATGTTGGCCTCTGCGTCCGTGAGTTTTAGCTCGTCGTCATCACCCTCGCCACTGAACGACTTTAGCTGTTCGTCAGCGATCTGCTTGACGAAGGCGAGGGCTGCAATAACCACCCCAGCCATAACCGCGGTGATGAGGTCGACAAACACGGTGAGTCCCAACACCAGAGCCATCAGTAATAGATCAAAGCGAGGACCCTGGTGCGCTCGTTTGAGATAGGCAATGTCGATAATGTCGTAGCCCACCTTCACGAGGATGCCGGCGAGTACAGCGTGTGGAATCTTTGCCGCAAAGGGGGCAAGGACTAGAACCACGGCGAGCAGCAACGCACTGTGCAACATGCCCGAAATCTTGGTGCTACCCCCGGTGCGGATATTGACCACTGTTCTCATCGTCGCGCCGGCGCCAGGAATGCCACCAAAGAAGCCTGCGACGGTATTACCGATACCTTGACCGATGAGCTCACGATTGGAACTGTGTCGGGTCCGAGTCATGTTGTCAGCAACGAGCGACGTGAGGAGGCTGTCTATCGCGCCCAACACCGCTAAGATGGCCGCCGCTTCAAAGATGATGATTGCTGTATCGGCCTCTAATGCGGGCACGATGAAGCTAGGGAGTCCCGTGGGGATAGCGCCTAAAATAGGTAAGCCCTCAATAAAAAGACCCAGTAGGGTGCCCGTGACCAGAGCGGCAAGAGGAGAGGGAATGACACGCCCCCAGGTTGCTGGCCAGCTGAACACCATGGCGAGCGTTAATAGCCCGATGAATAGCGCGCCAAAGTGCGGATCCATGACGGCCGTCGGCACTTCCATCAACGCGGGAATAGTGCCGCTACCCTGGGGTTCGTGACCAAAAAGTCGCGCGAGTTGCAGGGCGATGATGATGCAGCCGATGCCACTCATAAATCCAGATACAACGGGGTAGGGCACCAGCCGGATGTATTGACCAAACCCGAGTATGCCAAACATGATTTGCATAAGACCGGCCAAAATAACGGTCGCAAAGACGAGTGATGGGTCGCCGTTGAGCGAGGCAAAAACGCCCGCAAAAACCACGACCATTGGGCCGGTCGGGCCTGTAATCTGAGACCCAGTGCCACCGAACAAGGCGGCAAAAAACCCGACGATGATAGCGCCATAGACACCCGCGATGGGACCGGCTCCCGATGCCGCGCCAAAAGCCAGTGCCAAAGGAAGCGCGACGACTCCGGCCGTTAAGCCGCCATAAAGGTCGCCGCGAAGATTACTCGTGTCGAAAAACTTGCTGCTCATACCAATGTGCCCGCTTAAATTCGTTCGCTTTGATAGTGCTTGATTAAGTAAATCGCTATCCCTGATGAATGCAGTTGCTTAGCCTTCGGGCATCGCAGAGCTGTGGTGCTGAATAATTTTCCAAGCACCGTCAATGAGCTCGTAGGTGTAGTTAAAACGTGCGGCTACGGATGAGCCATCGCCAAAGGTAAAGACGTAAATCCCAGCGTTGGTCGCTAACGTAGCGGAGAGGACTCGGGCGTTAGACTCGGTAATGACACCTTGCGGCTTCTTGGCGAGGAACGCGACGAAGTAATCTCTGATCTCTGCATGATTGTGACGAACTCGGTTGGATACGGTCGGCAGCAGCACCGCATTGTCTGCGTACATCTGGGTGACCACGTCGGGGTCGCCAGTGGCCAAGGCGTCATTCCATTCACTAAACAATGCGATCACATTTTCTTCGTTCACTGCGGTCTCCAAAAGGGTTGAAAAAATAAAGCATACGCCGACCTCGCTGCGCGCATGAAACGCGCCTGCGCAGGCGAAACTGGCGGGTTTGGGCAAGTATCAGGGTAACTACGCGGTCACTCTATTGATTGGATGCGATAGTTGTTACTAATATATTGATATAATTTGATAGTAAAAATCTATCACCTACACGGAGCGATGACTGTGCAGCCAAAACTCAATCTCAGTTTGCGTCAATTGGAGTATTTTAAGACGATTAGCGATGCCGGAAGCTTTCGCGGCGCTGCGGAGCGATTGGGCGTCACTCAGCCCACATTAACCGCGCAAATCGCGACGCTCGAAGAGTCTTTGGGCGTGAAGTTATTCGAGAGAACCCGATCAGGTGCAACACCGACCGTGGCGGCACGCGAGTTGATGCCGGTGTGTCATCGCATTCAAGAAGAGGTGCAGAGCTTTGTCGATACCGCGCACGGGTTTTCTGGCGGGGTTGCGGGGACCTACCGTATCGGAGTCACACCGACGCTTGGGCCCTACTTACTCCCCCAAGTTCTTCCGGAAATTCATAAGCGGTTTCAGGAACTTCGGCTGTTTGTTCGAGAGGGTGTGCCCGCCGAGCTGAGTCAGGATTTAAGAAGCGCGAAACACGATCTTATACTCTCCACCCAGCCGATCGCGGAAGCGGGGCTTGACGTCAGTCCACTGTTTAGGGAGCCCCTCAAATTGGTGCTGCCGTTGGATCACCGGTTGGCGAGTAAAACCGTGATTAATCGAACGGACCTCATGGGTGAGGAAGTGCTGACACTGGACGAGCACCACCTTTACCACCGCCAAGTGACCGAGTTGTGCCAGACGCTTGGCGCGAATACACGGCGCGACTTCGAGGGCACGTCGCTCGACACGCTGCGACAGATGGTTGTGATGGGCATGGGGATTACTTTTTTACCCGCCTTGTATGTCGCATCCGAGATCCGAGAGACCGATCCGCTCAGGGTTGCGGACGTTTTTGGCGTGAACATGTACCGCGACCATGCACTTGCCTGGCGAAGTCGCTCACCCGCGCGTCCACTGTTTCGGCGCCTTGCACAAACGATCCGCGAGTTAGTACCAGATACAGCGGCGAGTGAGCTTCGTGTTTTATATTAGTGCGTTAGAGGCTTGCCGATGCCTTAGCTTGCAAGGATAGTGACACCCACCCCTATTAATAGTGACACCCACCCCTATTAATAGTGACACCCCTCCCTACTGAGAGAGCCACCTAATGAGTTACGAATCGACAACCCCATTTATTCATGTCGCCGTTGCGCACCATTGCCTCACGATTGAGTTCAACCGTCCTGATGCGCTTAACGCGCTGAGACCCGAAATGTTGTCCGAGTCGGCTCGTTTGGTGCAACAAGGCAGTGACGACGAAGCGGTGTCGGTCATTGTACTGCGCGGAGCGGGACGCGCGTTTTCTGCCGGCGTTGATTTGAAGGTGCTGCAAGGCATAAAGCCTGAGGGCGGGATTATTGGGAACGTTTTCGACGAGCCTGCGGCGCTCTTGGCGGCGGCTATTCGTGACGCCGGGGTTCCTGTCATCGCACGCGCTGTGGGCGCTTGTTTTACCGGTGCGCTAGAAGTGGCGCTGCACTGCGATTTTGTC
Source organism: Halieaceae bacterium UBA4438 (assembly GCA_002390485.1). GTDB lineage: Bacteria > Pseudomonadota > Gammaproteobacteria > Pseudomonadales > Halieaceae > Luminiphilus. The sequence continues at coordinate 20,371 of DGPO01000114.1, forward strand.
TACACCACCGACGCATCAAAATTTGGCGACACCCATACAAAATTTGGTCTGCGCCCGACGTGGGGAATGTCTCAGACACTGTCGCGCGCTGTAGGCCACCGACGTGCCCGGGAGCTGTCGTTTACCGCGAAAGTGTTTTCGGGCGTTCAAGCGGCTCAATGGGGTGTTGCTAATGCCAGTTTTGAGACGCCAGAGGCTTTGGATGAGGCGTTGTCAGAGACCTGTTCGCGCATTGTCGGCAACAGTTCCGACGCGGTTGCTGCGATGAAAGACCTCTATCGCCTGGCCGAAGAAGAAGGTGGAATTCGTGCCTCGCTCGACGCCGAAAGTACCTCGAATTACACGATTGCTGACACCGAAGAACGACTGTCGAAATTTTAGTTTTGAAGGGACGCTACCCCCTCAGAGTAGGGGTCTAAATTAGCCCTATTGCGCTCGCTCAATTTTGGGGTTAATTTCGCGCATTCGTTGGGTGGAGTTCGCGATGACCGCCATTAAAAATTTGCTTGAAACCTTGTATCACGAAGTCATTCCGATGAAGGGTTTTGAGGACAAGCTGTCTGTCCTCAAGGCCGGCGATCGTGTGGGCATTACCTGCTCGCCCAAGCAGGGTTTGCAAGTCACTTTAGACACCGTATCGCAGCTTTCGTCGCGAGGGTTTATGTTGACGCCGCACATCGCTGCGCGCCAGGTCATGAATCGTCAGCACCTTTGTGACATTGTCGCGCAGCTGAGTGACAGTGGGATCACCTCGATCTTCGTTCCCGGTGGTGATCTCGACTCGCCCATGGGTGAGTACGACAGCTCCGCGGCCGTCCTGCGAGATCTCAGTGAAATGGACCACCCCTTTACGCGCGTCGGCGTGGCGTCGTACCCGGAGGGTCATCCCGCGATTTCAGATGACGTTTTGTTCGAAGCGCTTGAAGCGAAACAGGGCATCGCGACGCACATGGTCACGCAAATGTGTTTCGACATGCCTGTGTTGCTGAAGTGGCTTGGAGAGATGCGTGATCGTGGCATCACGACTCCCGTCTGGATCGGTCTTCCCGGGGTCATGGACCGCATGAAACTTTTCAAAACATCACTGCGAATTGGCGTCGGCCAGTCCGCTAAATACGCGCGTAAGCAAAAGGGACTGGCAGGCATGTTACTGCGCAGTCCGACTTACAAGCCCGATTCGCTGCTCAAAGAATTGAAATCGGCGATCGGTGATGAGCGCATGGCCATTCAAGGTCTGTACATGTTCACCTTCAACCAACTAGACAACACTGTTCAGTGGTCTCAAGAACAACTTAAACGCTTGGGCTAGCCCGCCCACCGGAGACTTTTCAAATGACAAACAGCACCCCACTCGCGATAGGAATCGGGCCGCGCGTACGCCGGTCACCTTTTTTTGACTCAACCATAGACGCCGGTGTTCGGTCGTTCACGATTTATAACCACATGTATTTGCCTGTGCATTTTGGCGATCCTTTGGCGGAATACTGGGGCATGGTCAATGGCGTCGTTTTAGCGGATCACTCGGTGCAGCGGCAGGTGGAAATTAAGGGGCCTGATGCCTTGGCGCTCACGCAGCTTTTGACGCCAAGAGACATCTCGACCTGCCCCGTGGGTCGAGGTCGCTATGTCGTTTTTTGTAACGATCAGGGCGGCATCATCAACGACGCTGTTTTGTTTCGCATGGCAGAGGACTGTTTTTGGTTGTCGCCGGGTGATGGCGACGTCATCTTGTGGGCGACAGGTCTCGCAATGGGCAAGGGCTTTGATGTTCAAGTCAGTGAGCCCGATGTGTCACCACTGCAACTGCAGGGTCCGGTTTCGCCCCACGTGGCAAAGAAGCTGTTTGGCGAGATTGCACTCACCTTAGGTTACTACCAGTGTGTTGAGCTTGAGCTGAATGATATTCCTGTCGTGCTGACGCGAACCGGCTGGAGTGGGGAGCTGGGCTATGAGATTTACTTGCTAGACCAAACGCGCGGCGCAGAGCTCTGGGACCTCATTATGGAGGCAGGAAAAGAGTACGGGATACTGCCGGCTTGCCCATCGCTAATGCGCAGTGTCGAGGGCGGAATCTTGTCGCACGGCTCGGACATTACGCCCTGTGATTCGCCATTCACTATTGGTCTTGAGCGACTCATGGACCTCGATAAACCGTCAGAGTTTATTGGCCGAGACGCGCTAAAGCGAATTGCGCGAGAAGGTACGCCGCGCAAGTTAGTCGGCGCCAATTTTGCAGGCGAGGCTATTGGTGGCAACGATAAGTTTTGGGATGTTTATTCCGACGGCGCGGTTGTTGGACACATTACCCGCTGCTGCTATTCACCGCGACTCGAGCACAATATCGCCCTGTTGAACGTCCCAACCGAGCTCGCAGAGCCCGGTACCCAAGTCCAACTCGATATTCGCGGCACGCTAGTGGACGCTGAAATCGCCGCGTTGCCCTGGTTTGAGTCCCATAAGAAAATCCCTGAGGGAATCTGAACAGCTCGATGCAGGTTTGCACCCCCATTCTTCGCGGGTGCTTGGGTGCCAACCGGCCTGTTCGAGTTGACTGTCTGATCTTCGTATCGGCAGGTCGCCGATTTGCCCACGACCTCAGTTGTTTGTGCTGCGTGTTTCGTTGACGTAGTGTGAGAAAAAAGAAATAAGAAAGGGTGTAGAGATGAAGAGTCGAGCAGCAGTTGCTTTTAAGGCAGGCGCCCCACTTGAGATAGCCGAGGTGGATGTTCAGGGGCCCCGCGCAGGCGAGGTCATGGT
>DGPO01000105.1:0-463 GCA_002390485.1 Halieaceae bacterium UBA4438
CTTCAGTTGACCAAAGACGAGGCGCGTGAAATCGTCTACGGCATGCCCTACGACGCCTGGAAAGAACGCTTTCAGACGTTGCTTCCGGAAGATCGGTAGTCGAGGTTAACCGCTCTGCGCGTGAGTCATACCCTCACGCAGGCTCAAGATAACTTTCAATGCTCGGGCAGCTGCAAATGAGGTTGCGGTCGCCGTAGACATTGTCGACTCGATTTACGGGCGCCCAGTATTTATCCGCCCGAAGCGAGCTCACTGGCCAGACAGCCTGTTCTCGCGAGTAAGGCCGATTCCAGTCCGACGCGGTGACGTCGTCGAGTGTGTGCGGCGCATTTTTGAGCGGATTATTAATCGGATCAAAGCGGCCATCCTCGACCGATCGAATCTCCTCTCGAATCGCCAGCATGGCATCGCAAAAACGATCGATCTCGTTCAATGACTCTGACTCTGTCGGCTCAATCATGAG
>DGPO01000105.1:530-9363 GCA_002390485.1 Halieaceae bacterium UBA4438
ATGCCGCTTCGCTCCTTTAGCGGTCGAATATCGATGATGCACTCGTGCGCTACGGTTCCCTGTCGCCCCGTGTACAACACGTCGAAGTGGCCTTTGAGGCGCTGAGCAATATAGTTGGCGTGGACAATCGCAGTGCGACTGGCTTCGGTCACGCCTTCGCTGCCCATCATGGCGATGTACATCCAAGAAATAGGCAGGATGGAAGCGCTGCCAAAAGGCGTTGCAGAGATCACATTATTACTTGCATCGAGCCCTTCCTGCGGCACGACGACCGAGGACGGTAGGTAAGGCGCGAGATGTGCGCCAACGCCTATTGGTCCCATGCCCGGACCGCCGCCACCGTGGGGTATGCAAAACGTCTTGTGAAGGTTTAGGTGCGACACATCGGCACCAAACTTTCCAGGACCCGCCAGGCCAACCAGCGCGTTAAGGTTGGCACCGTCAACATAAACCTGCCCGCCATGGGCGTGAATGAGGGCGCATAGGTCGACGATGGAGGTCTCGAAGACTCCGTGAGTCGAAGGGTAGGTCACCATAATGGCGGCGAGATACTCAGAGTGTGATTCGGTTTTTTCCTTCAAGTCGTGCATGTCAACGTTGCCATTGTCGTCACAGGCGACGAGCACGACTTTCATGCCTGCCATAACGGCACTCGCGGGATTGGTACCGTGCGCTGATGTGGGTATCAAGCAAATATTACGATGCGCTTCGCCCCGTGCGCGGTGGTAGCGCCTTATCGCCATCAGGCCGGCGTATTCGCCTTGCGCGCCGGAGTTGGGTTGCAAGGACATTGCGTCGTAGCCGGTGCACTCGGTCAGCCACTGCGACAGCTCATTGAGCATTGCGGTGTAGCCTTTGACCTGCTCAGCCGGTGCAAAGGGGTGCATACGCGCAAACTCGGGCCACGAGACCGGAATCATTTCTGCAGCCGCATTAAGTTTCATGGTGCAACTACCCAGCGGAATCATTGAGCGGGTCAACGAAATATCTTTGTTTTCAAGCCGCTTGAGATAGCGAAGCATCTCCGTTTCAGTCCGGTAGTCTTGAAACAATGGATGGCTGAGATAATCCATCTGCCGAAGGAGGTTTTCAGGAATCCCCGAAGCACCGGAGACAGGTTCGACACCGAAAATGTTAGCGAGCGTCGCAAGGTCTTCGGTCGTCGTGGTTTCATCGAGCGATACGCCCAAACACGAGGCACTGATGCGCCGGCAGTTGTAGCCGTTGTCAGCCGCACGTTGAAGAACTGCCGGCGCGTCGTCGACCTCGACACACAGCGTATCGAACCAGGACTCGTTCAGCACCTTCAAGCCCCCACTGCGCAGTGATGCGGCGAGTGAAGAGGTTATCGCGTGCACTCGCTCGCCAATCGCTCTCAGTCCGTCGGGACCGTGGTGCATGGCGTAGAGACCGGCCATGATGGCCAGGAGTGCTTGAGCTGTACAAATGTTGCTGGTCGCCTTCTCTCGGCGAATGTGTTGCTCACGCGTTTGCATGGCCATTCGCAGCGCTTGACGCCCCTTACTGTCTATGGAGACGCCGATAACGCGCCCCGGCAGAGAGCGTTTGAACTCCTCGCGGGTTGCGAAAAACGCAGCGTGGGGTCCGCCGTAACCCATTGGAACGCCAAATCGTTGCGAGCTTCCCAGTACAACGTCGGCGCCCATCGCACCCGGCGGCTTTAAAACGGTCAGTGCCAAAAGGTCGGTGGCAACGCCAAACAAAATATTCTTCTCATGGCAGGTTGAAATCGCATGCGAAAGATCGCGCACGTCACCCAAGGTTCCGGGGTATTGCGCCAAGACGCCGAAGGCGTTGTCGACATCTGCGGCGCATTCTGGGGGGACGATCTCGACAGTGATGTTCAGTGGCTCTGCGCGCGTTTGAATGAGCGAGATGGTTTGTGGATGACAATCGCTCGTGACGACAAAAGTGGAAGACTTGGACTTTCGATTCATGCGATGCATCAGTGTCATCGCCTCGGCTGCCGCCGTGGCTTCATCAAGCAGCGATGCATTGGCGAGCGGCATGCCGGTGAGGTCAATCACCATTTGCTGGTAGGTCAGAAGCGTCTCCAACCTGCCTTGTGATATTTCGGGCTGGTAAGGCGTATACGCTGTGTACCAGCCGGGATTTTCAAAAACGTTTCTAAGTAAGACGGGCGGCGTAATCGTGTCGTAGTAGCCCATTCCGATGCAACTACGAACCACCTTGTTTTGGTCCGCGTAGGTGCGGAGCTTGAGCAGGGCTTCGTTCTCAGTCAGCGCTGTTGGTAGATCCAGCGGCTGGTCCAATTTAATATTGTCGGGCACGGCGGTGGCGATGAGCTCATCGACACTTTGGAATCCTACACTCGTCGCCATCTCGGTCTGCTGTGCGGCTGTTGTCCCAATATGTCGGTTTTGAAAACGATTTTTTGTATCGTCAAACATCGGTGCCCCCCCCGGCGAAGTGAAGCAAAAGATGGTAGCACTCTGGCGGCTTAAGTGGCGGTCAGTCCTTGGTAATTGTGAGTTTGACAGGTCGTCAGTCGTCGCCTATGCGTAGGAAACCGAGTGAACAAACCACTCGCGACTGCCTTCGGGATTGTTGACAACGACCGTGTCTCCGGGCGCTTTCCCGAGAAGCGCTTTTCCCAAGGGGGAGTCGCAGCTTAAGAGACCCGAACGCACATCAAACTCATCAGGACCGACCAGTCTATACTCGTGAGACACACCGGCGTCGTCCTCTAATCGCACCCACCCACCAAAATATACTTTGTGCATATCGGTCGGCGTTGTGTCGACAACCGTGAGTTCATCCAACCTTTTTTGCAAAAAGCGGACGCGGCTGTCGATTTCTCTCAGGCGTTTTTTCCCGTAAATGTAGTCACCATTCTCGGATCGATCGCCATTGAGCGCCGCGGCATGAACGACCGCCGTGACTTGAGGTCGCTCGATCTTCCACAGCTGATGTAACTCATGGCGCAGCTGCGTCGCACCCTCGGGGGTGATATAGGGTGATCCTTTGATGCGTGGTGCTTGGTATCGAGACATCGACTCTCCAAATTGAGTCCTGCCAGCGTATGGCTATGGATTCATGCGCGCCCTTGAGAGACTATATTGTGCACTTTGAACGGATACTATCATGCGACTCTTGACCGTCTTTACGCTCCTATTGTTTCTCTATGCAGTCCCTGGTGCGGCGTCTGACGCCCCATGTCCCGCGCTTGAGGGCGACTTTATACCGGGCGGATTGGTGTGGGGACGTGTTGAGCCTGGGAGTCAGTTACGGTTTATTCAAATCGATGTGCCGGTATTGTCCGACGGATCTTTTGTTTTGGGGCTGGGTCGAGACGCCGCGACGCAGGTTGATCTGGTAATTGACGAGCGACAGACCTGTACGTTTGAGTTGGCAACGCGAGAGTATCGGATTTCGAGGGTTGAAGGGGTTCCTCAGCGGACCGTGACGCCGCCTGAAGCGCAGCTGGCGCGTATACGCAAAGAGCGGCAGTTGGTGCGGACGGCAAAGGCACGACGGATAGAAAATGAAGGGTACCTAAAAGCAGTGCTTTCGGGCCTGAGTTGGCCCGCGACGGGCCGAATTAGTGGGGTTTATGGCAGTCAGCGCTTTTATAATGGAACACCGGGTAACCCACACTATGGCGTCGATGTTGCAAGGCCGACGGGTACACCGGTGCATGCGCCGGGTCCGGGCGTGGTCACACTGGCCGAGTCCGACCTTTTCTATTCGGGTGGCACAATCATCCTCGATCACGGCTATGGATTGAGCTCATCATTTCTTCACATGAGTCAGATTGATGTTCGCGTCGGCGACGTTCTTGAGACAGGTGATGTCATGGGGGCGATTGGCGCGACCGGCCGTGCGACTGGACCGCATCTGGATTGGCGAATGAGTTGGTTTAATCAACGTGTGGATCCACAGTTGCTCGTCCCACCCATGCCCTAGTGCACAGAAGCGCGTATACTTTAGGGCTGCCAAGAAGGAGATCTTTGTGCTCGATAAAAAGTTATTGCAAATATTGGTCTGTCCCGTGACGAAGGCGCCTTTGGACTACGATGAGACACGCCAAGAGCTCGTCTGTAAGGCGAGTGGTTTGGCCTACCCTGTGCGCGATGGGATTCCGGTGTTGCTCGAGGGTGAAGCGCGCGTATTGAGCGCTGATGAGAAGTTGGGGTGAGCCCAGTGGAAGACACTATTTTTGGGAAAATTACGCGCGGCGAAATACCGACCGATTTTTTGTACGAAGACGACCGCTGTGTGGTCATTCGCGACTTGTACCCGCAAGCCCCTACCCACGTTCTTATTATTCCCCGTCAACCGATTGCGATGCTCAGTGCGGCAAGCGAAAATGACCAGGCGCTTTTAGGGCACCTGTTACTTGTTGCTGGCAAAATCGCGGAGCAGTTGGGTGTCCAAGACGCCTTCAGGCTCGTGATTAATAATGGTGAAGGGGGTGGCCAAACGGTGTTTCACCTACACCTGCACCTGTTGGCCGGTCGCGACATGAAAGAGGGCGAGTTAGCTCAGGGCTTGGCGCGATAATTTTCCGTACGTTATTTGATTTGTAGAGACCCAATGCATGAAAACTGCTGACATTCGAGAAGCGTTTCTGTCGTACTTTGAGCGGCAGCAGCACACGCGTGTTGCTTCGAGCTCCTTGGTGCCACACGACGATCCCACGCTGTTGTTCACGAACGCGGGAATGAACCAATTTAAAGACACATTTCTGGGTGTGGAAACACGTGATTATCATCGCGCGGTATCGAGTCAGCGCTGTGTGAGAGCGGGCGGAAAACACAACGACCTCGAAAACGTGGGTTACACCGCTCGGCACCATACCTTTTTTGAAATGTTGGGTAATTTTAGTTTTGGCGACTACTTCAAGCGAGAAGCGATCAACTTTGCATGGACTTTTTTGACGGAGGACCTGCAACTCCCAAAAGAGAAGCTCTGGGTGACCGTTCACACCTCAGACGATGAAGCTGCGAAGATTTGGATTGACGAGATAGGGGTGGATGCGAACCGGTTGTCGCGGTTAGACGAGGACAACTTCTGGCAGATGGGTGATACCGGCCCCTGCGGTCCAAGCTCTGAGATCTTTTACGACCACGGGGCTGATGTGCCCGGTGGGCCGCCCGGATCTCCTGACGATGATTTGGATCGTTACATTGAAATTTGGAACTTGGTGTTCATGCAGTACAACCGAGACAGCTCGGGTGAGCTCCATGCCTTGCCCGCGCCCTCCGTTGACACAGGAATGGGGCTCGAGCGCATTGCGGCCGTACTCCAAGGCGTTCACAACAATTACGACATTGATCTGTTTAAGGCGTTAATTGCCGCGGCGGCGAGTGAGTTAGAGGTCAAGGACTTGTCTCACACATCGCTGAGGGTGGTTGCGGATCACCTGCGGGCCTGCGCATTTTTAGTCTCAGACGGGGTGTTGCCGAGCAATGAGGGCCGCGGCTATGTGCTTAGGCGCATATTGCGGCGCGCTATTCGCCACGGGAATAAGTTAGGGGCGACCGAGCCATTTTTTGCGAAGTTGGTTCCTGCGCTAGTGGCCGAAATGGGCCCAGCTTATCCTGAGCTTGTGAATCAACAAGCCGCCATTATTAAAGCGCTGGCCGCTGAGGAACTGCAGTTTGCGCGCACCCTTGATAAGGGAATGGATATTCTAGAGGACGCGTTGTCATCGCTCGAAGGCGGTCTCATTCCGGGCGACGTCGTGTTTCGGCTTTATGATACGTACGGATTTCCCGTTGATTTGACGAATGATATTGCGCGTGAGCGAGGACTTGAGCTCGATCTTGACGGCTACCAGGCCGCGATGCAGGAACAACGCAAACGCTCTCAGGAGAGCGGCGCCTTCCAGGTTGACTACAACAACGTTGTCACTGTCGACGGCGAAACCGAATTTTTGGGGTACCGTCAGACCACAGTGGACGCGACGGTCCGAGGTTTGATTGTCGCAGGTCAATCTCAACAGACCGCGTCGGAAGGTGATGAGGTGACTGTGGTGTTGGACCGCACGCCGTTTTATGCCGAGAGCGGTGGTCAGGTGGGCGATACAGGCTACTTGGTATCCCCCGGGGCGAAGTTAGAGGTCAGAGACACCACCAAAGCTCAGGGTCATCATTTGCATCATGCCCGCGTCGTTGAAGGGGCGCTCGACCTGGAAAGTCAGGTTGCCGCCACAATCGATAACTCACTGCGACTGCGTATCAAGTCGAATCATTCGGCGACGCACCTGATGCACGAGGCGCTGAGGCAAGTTCTCGGTGATCACGTGCAGCAAAAGGGCTCATTGGTCGATGCGGATAAGTTGCGATTTGATTTCTCACACACAGAGGCCGTCAGTTCGGCTGAACTTTCTCAAGTGGCGCAAATTGTGAACGATCAAGTGCGTGGTAACTCAGAGGTTTTGACGCAAGAGATGGGCATGGACGATGCTGTTGCGGCGGGTGCAACCGCATTGTTTGGTGAAAAGTACGGTGATGAAGTCCGCGTGTTAACCATGGGCTCTGAGCGGTTTTCTGTAGAGCTTTGCGGTGGTACTCATGTCGAGCGCACGGGAGACATTGGATTGTTCCGTATTGTCAGTGAGGGTGGTGTTGCCGCTGGGGTTCGACGCATCGAGGCCGTCACTGGTATGGGGGCGCTTGACAGTGTAGCTATGGCGGATCAGGCACTGGCTGAAATCTGCGAGGTGGTTAAAGCATCCCCCAGCAATGCCGCAGGAAAAGTGGTTGGTTTGCGCAAAGAGGTTCGGGAGCTCGAGAAACAAGTCACACAACTCAAGCAAAAACTGGCAACCGGTGCAGGTGCCGACCTGACCGCCTCAGCGGTTGATATTGCCGGGGTTAAAGTGCTTGGAACCATCGTCGATGGTGCTGACTCCTCGACGCTGCGTCAGACGCTGGATCACTGCAAAAACAAACTCGGCTCGGGCGTCGTACTGTTGGCCGCTGTTGAGGGGGACAAGATCTCGCTTGTGGCCGGCGTGACACCTGACCTTGTTGATCGCGTTAAAGCGGGTGATGTCATGAGAGAATTCGCGGCGCGTGTAGGCGGTAAGGGTGGTGGGCGACCGGATATGGCTCAAGGCGGTGGTACAGATGTTTCTGCATTGAAACCAGCGCTGGGCGAGTTGGCCTCATGGGTTGCTGATCGGCTCACCTGAGTCGCTCTAAACGCTATTTTGCACGCTTGTTTCGGCTTTTAGTCACGACGTAAACCGTGTTTAATACGCGGCTCTCACGGTTTCCTTAAAGATTATGGCGCTTATCGTACAAAAATACGGCGGAACTTCAGTCGGCTCGGTGGAGCGCATAGAGGCTGTTGCAGATCGAATTGCCAAAAATCACGCCACCGGCGATCAACTGATCGTGGTGGTGTCAGCCATGTCTGGAGAAACCAATCGGTTACTCGGTCTTGCAAGTGACTTAACGTCTGATCCAAGCCCCAGAGAGCTTGATGTGCTCGTCTCCACCGGAGAGCAAGTTTCTATGGCGCTTTTGTCAATGGCGTTGCACGTGCGTGGTATACCGGCGTTGTCTCTCAAGGGCAGCCAAGTCGCGATTCGAACCGACAGTTTTCATAACAAAGCCCGTATTCAAAGTATTGACGATCGTCGACTCAGGTCAGAGCTGGCGGCAGGGAAAGTTGTCGTCGTCGCTGGGTTTCAAGGCGTCGATGAAAATGGAGAGACGACAACGCTGGGGCGTGGCGGCTCTGATACATCTGCGGTCGCGCTCGCGGCTGCGATTAAGGCAGACGAATGCCAGATTTATACAGACGTTGACGGCGTATATACAACAGATCCGAGAGTGGTTGACGGTGCCAGAAGGCTTGAGAGTATTACCTTCGAGGAAATGCTCGAAATGGCCAGCATGGGCTCAAAAGTGCTTCAACTTCGATCGGTCGAGTTTGCGGGGAAATATTCGGTACCGCTGAGGGTTTTGAGTAGTTTTAAGGAGGGTCCGGGGACTCTCATCTCAATGGACGAGGACAATGTTATGGAAGCGCCAACCATTGCGGGTATCGCATTTAACCGAGACGAAGCGAAGCTAACAGTGATTGGTGTTCCAGATACTCCCGGCGTCGCCTATCAAATTCTTGGACCGATTGGTGAGGCAAATATTGAAGTCGACGTCATTCTTCAGAACGTCGGTGACGAAGGTAAGACCGATTTCACGTTTACGGTTGCACGAAACGACCTGGAAAAGGCCGAGCGAATACTCGATTCGTACGTTGATGACCTCGGCGCTATGGAGTGGCGGTCAGACAGTAAAATTGCCAAGGTTTCGGTGGTCGGTGTGGGCATGCGCTCACACGCGGGTGTTGCAGCGAATATGTTCAAAGCGCTCGCCGAGGTGGGTGTGAACATTCAGATGATCAGCACCTCTGAGATTAAAATTTCGGTCATTATTGAAGAGAAGTTTTTAGAGCTTGCCGTTCGGACGCTGCATTCAGCGTTTGGGCTCGATCAGGAAGAGACTGGAGAAGACAATAGCTGAGGTGTAGGCTGTTTTTTGTACTCAGTAAACAAGGACGTTGACGATGCTTATTCTTACGCGGCGAATTAACGAGTCACTGATCATTGGTGACAACGTGACGGTGACTATTTTAGGGCTCAAAGGGAACCAAGTCCGTATTGGTGTCGATGCCCCAAGGGATGTCGCAGTGCACAGACAAGAGCTTGCTCAAAAGCAAGAATCAGCAGTCGATGATGGATCTTCAGAATCTTCTTATGACGCAGAGTAAAACGCCTTTTTTTGGCGGAAGTCTTTGTGGTAGGCTTCGCGCTTCCGGAGAAGTGGCCGAGTGGCTG
>DGPO01000007.1 GCA_002390485.1 Halieaceae bacterium UBA4438
CGCTGTCGAGCCGTCAGCATTTCGCTCAAAGATGTTCCAAGGCACACAGCCGCCACTTGAGTCGCGACAAACAGGGTTGCCGCTTCCATCGTCAACGATGAAGAGTGCTTGTTGAACTCGCACGTAGTTCAAATCATTTTGCGAAATACGAGTGCCTTCAGTGGCAGAGAACTGCCCGAAGATATCGAATGCAAAGTCATCATTGATGTCGCCACGGAAGCCAAAGATGGCGCGCCATGAGCTGTTCTCGTAGGTGCTGACACGAGGTCCGCCTTCGACGTTACGGTGCGAGTTAATGAACTGTACATCGACAGACTCGTTACCCGCAGCCATCCAATCAAGGCAGCTGACAAAGTTGTCATCCGCATCAAACGTACCTGTGAATGAACCCAGCATGATGCCGTCACCGTTGGGTCCAGCGCCGCCAGTCAACAGTGGGTTATCACAGTTAGTTTCGAATGGACGGTTAAACGAAGCCGATTCTGCAATCTGCGCTTCCGTTTTGTTGTTCATGTAGGTCGTATCGAAGTAAGCCTCAACACTGTCAGTGATCTCGTAGTGACCACTTGCGCCTAAGTTCCAACGCTCAACAGGACGCTGATAATGGTTTACCGCACCGTAGTTGTAGTACTGGTCAGATCGGCCAGCAAATGGTGTCAAGGTGCCGTCTAGTTCTTGGAAGACTGTTCCTGAAACACCGTTACCGATGGTGCCGTTGAAGCGACGGAAGTTAGACGAGCCGCCACAGAAGGGGTCTGATGAGCCGAACAGAGTACAAGCACCTGTGTCTCGGTCTTTACCAATCATTGACTGCATGTCTTCGTAACTACCGAAGAGCGTAATGTTGCCTCGACCGTCTTCGCTGTTGACGCCCATCATGACCGACATGAGACTCGCGGCACCCGTTGTGGTTGAACCGGGGTCAAAGAAGTCCGCATCAGCCAACTTTTCTTGCATATAGCCGTTGTCGTTGGCGTTGTAGTTCGTGCCGTACTGGTAGTCGAACTCGAAGCCTTCGAAGTCTTTCTTAGTAATGAAGTTAACAACACCAGCAACCGCGTCTGAGCCGTATACCGCAGAGGCGCCGGCTGTAACAACGTCAACCCGCTCGACCATGCGCGCAGGAACCATATCGACGTTGGCTGATGATGAGAACGGGCTACCAAACGGCAGACGCTTTCCATCGATCAATACCAGAGTACGCGAAGATCCGAGACCACGTAGGTTCAGAGTCGATGTACCTGTGGCGCCGTTCGCAACTTCCGCAGTTTGGGAAACGAATACGTTGGGAAGGATGTTAACCATATCTTCGATACGGGCAACACCACGGCTGTTGATTTCTTCGGCACCAATCTGAACGAGCGGTACTGATGAAGTCACATTAGATTTCGTTAGGCGTGAACCCGTTACCAAAACTTCTTCAAGATTGGCTTCTTCGTCTTGCGCAACAACAAGTGTCGGAAGTGTTGCAGCAACTGCTGCAGCTACCGCATGACTGAGGTAGCGTTTTTTAAAAGATTTCATCAGAAACCTCCCTATTTTAAGTAAAGTTCAAGGACTCCTTGTGGCACGCTCTTACCGACACGCCCCATGCAGTGCAGAAATACACTAACTACTCGACAATAGCGGATAAGTCAGTGCGTCGCGATACCCGCGAGGTCCAAAGTAGCCAGAAACCCTGTGTGTTTGCGGATTATTTACGTTTTTTTAGGGAACTTTTCGGAATTTTTAGCTAAAGATTTTGTGAAGGCAGCGCATGACGGGGTGTGGGTTACCTTCATCGCTGCGTTGTCTCGTTAACGAGAACCGGAATCGATGCCTGATGGCGGTGGGTTTTTTCCTGTCAAAAGGGGCTTTATGGGCTGCATCACGGCGTTGGCGCTCTGCTCACTGCGCCTGTTATTCTTGTGTTCCTCGGCGTCACTGCGCGCTAAATATAATCTATAACTGAGACTGATCAGTGCATTATGAAACGCGACCTTAGCCAAGATCTTCAGCAAATTCAGACCCATTTAGGGAACGGCCGTTTTACGGCGGGGATTACGCTATGTCGTGAGGTCCTGACTTACGCTCCGAACGACCCCAATGCACTTTATTTGCTTGGACTCGGCGCGGCTCAATTGGGCGATGCGACAACGACCCGCGAGGCGTTTTACGCGGCATGGCAAATCACGCCTGAGCGCGTCGACCTGCTGATTAATTTTGGCAATTTCCTTCGTGAGACCGGGGAGCCCCTGAAAGCCTTACCTTTGCTTGAGAAGGCCTCAGTGTTATCGCCACAGATGCCCGGGGTTTGGAAGGCGCTTGCGGTCACACAGTTCAAACTGAATCGCTTTGAAGCGGCGTTAGCCAGTGCTGAAAAATTAGTCGGGCTTGCGCCTCAGGAAGCAACAGGGTGGGAGCTTGCCGCTGGCGCGGCGCAACAGCTTCGAGACTTTGACAAAGCGGCGGCGCTTGTTGCTCGAGGTCTCACGCACTTGCCTCAATCGGCCTCACTTAATTATGCAATGGGGCAGTTGCATCGAGAGCAAGGCAGTTTCGAGGAGGCGTCGGCGGCGTACTTGCGAGCGCAAGAGCTTGGCTTTTCTTCTGCAGACCTCTATCGAAACAATGCGGAAGCGCTTCTTGAGACAGGCAAGGCACTCGATGCAGTGGCTTTTGCGCGGCGCGGCTTGGAGCACTACTCGACCGATATTGCCTTGCAGCAGGTGGTGACACGACTGCACGTAGAGACCAATGCGCCGGGTGATCCCGTTGGCGATTTGATGACCGCGGCGCGTGAGCATCGAACCAATGCGGCATTGTGGGAGGCGGCTGTGGGGTTTCTTAAGCACCTCGATCGACATGAGGAGGCTAATCGGCTGGTGGGAGAAGCGCTCCTTTCTGGCTGCCCCAAAACGTCAGGACTGATGAGTCTTGAGGCCATTGCACTGGCAGACCAAGGATTTTTGGAGCAGATGACACGCTCTTATGAGCGGCTATTGAGGGACTACCCAACCGACGCCGGTATTAAGTTTGATTTTGCGGTTCAGCTGCTAAAAACGGCAGATCCGAGTCGTGCCGGGCGACTGTTGGCCGATGTGCTTAAGGTCAATCCATTGGATCAGTTGGCGCTTGCCTTTCGGTGCGCAGCACTGCGGGCGGCGGGCGATGAGCGTTTGTCATCACTGATTGATTACGAGCAGATGATCTTTGAGGTTGAGGTGCCCGCACCAAACGGCTACGGGAGTTCTGCAGCGTATTTTCAAGAGGTAGCAACAACGTTAGAAGCGCTGCATCACACCCATTCGCACCCTATTGATCAAAGCGTTCGCGGTGGGACTCAGACGAACGGGTTTTTATTTCGTATCGCAGACCCACTTGTGAAAAGTTTGGAGCAACAAATTAGGGTGGCTGTCTGTGAGGTGCTCTCGACGTTCCCGCGCGATCCGGGCCATCCGTTTTGGGGGCGTCATGTGGCGGGTACTGGGGCCAGTGACGTGCTGTTCTCTGGTGCTTGGTCAGTGCGCCTGCGCACACAGGGGCATCACACGAATCACGTGCACCCGAAAGGCTGGATCAGTTCGGCGCTTTATATTTCTGTGCCCGACGAGGTGGCGAAAGGCACCGATGAGGCAGGCTTCATTCAGTTCGGTGCGCCGGAGGAAAAACTGGGTTTGAACCTTGCACCTGTGCGCACCATTCGACCTGTGGTCGGCTCGCTGGTGTTGTTTCCCTC
>DGPO01000115.1:0-26766 GCA_002390485.1 Halieaceae bacterium UBA4438
CAGAAGAAAAATCCCGATGTGCCCGAACTTATACGAGGGAAGGTTGGGCGTGTGCAGGGTCACTTAGTTGCCTTGATTACACTGATGAAAGGTCAACCCCTTGCCTACAACAAAGACAACCAGGAGGATAAAGAGCCCCTGTTTGACGCGGTGAGGACTGTCCACGATTCACTCATGGCGCTCGCTGACTTGGTTCCCGCGATGAAGGCAAAACCCGACGCCATGCGCCGAGCAGCAGGTCTTGGCCACCCAACGGCGACAGATCTTGCAGACTATTTGGTCCGCAAAGGTATTGCCTTTCGAGATGCCCACGAAATTGTGGGTACAGCGGTAGGCTTAGCAGAAGCAGAAGGAATAGACGTCGCAGCGCTATCACTGGCCACTCTGAAAGGTCTTTGTAACGCCATTGAAGAGGATGTATTTACGGTGCTGACCCTCGACGGATCGGTCGCCGCTCGTGATCACATTGGTGGAACCGCACCAGCACAAGTTCGGGCTGCCGCATCGCGCGCGCGCGCGGCCTTAGGCTGACGCTCAGACTAGGGCCGATAGTGGAGAGAGGCTTGAAAAATAATATCCGGCGCACTTTCCACAACAATGTCCTCGGCGAAACTCACATCAACGGCCCAGTGACGACCTAAGCTCCGCCTCAGTCCCAAACTCAGCATACCGGCAGGCTCGCCCAGCGCCTTAAGGTCGCTGCTTAAAATCGCGCTGTGACTGTCAAACTGAGCAAGCAGCGCCCAGTGGCTAGTGAGTAGCCATTCCATCGATAAGCCACCGAACCCAATCCACTCTTTTTGCCGAGGGCCCAGTAATGCACTCGATCCCACATGCGTCACGCCGAGCTGTCCGTGCCAATAAAAGGGTAAATCGCTCTGGTGCGCGCCGCTAAATCGCGCCACAGAGTAAACGTCAGAAGCACCGCTACCGGTCCATTCATCAACGTTCCCGGTCGAGGCCTTATACCCAATTGCATAGGCGATTTGCAGGTCTTTTTGCCGCTCCGCAATATGTGCCAGCTCAAAGGTCACGTCACTGCGACCCGATGCTGACCTATCCAAGCTGGCGCCCTGCACCAGGCTGTTAAATTGATAACGAATTTGGTCTTCGGGTACCGCGCTTCGACCCCCATCACTCATACCAAAGGCGTCGTGCCAGCGATTGACATAAGAATCGACGAATCCGCCGCTGTGCCGAGTCACCGGAAGGGTTGCACTGACCTCCCACACCGGCGATAAGCCCCAACGAATACGTAGACTCTGACGTTGCGACTCGCCGTCAAAAAAAGCTTGCTCATTGTCGGACACTTGAGCGACAAAATGCGTCGCAAGATCGGTGTGCGCAGTCACCGACAGGCCCTCACGAATATCAGCGGTGCGCTGCGAAGGAATACCGATCAGCGCAGCCATCGGCGATAAATTTTCGACCCACAACGGGGCATGAACTCGCTCAGCAACGGCTAAGCACGGTGCAAGCGCCACAAACACCGCGGCAATGACTAGCCCGTCCTTTCTCACCATTCAATCTTCTCACCCGCGTGAGCGGCAAGTTCTCTGAGAAAAAGCGGGCGAAAGGCCTCGTCGCTTCTCGTATCGAACCAATCACCCGCTGACTCTCGCCATACGAAGTGGAATCCACCACCAGGCGTTGCGAGCCAGAGTTGCTCAACAGCCGGTTGTCGACTCAAAACAAACGTGACGCCGTTAACGAACTTTACGTTTAAAACACCCTCGGCCCCCGCAATATCCGGATCCGAGTCAAGGTCTTCAAGTCGTGTTTCAACGTCCTCAAATGTTTGATCGATGCATTCGTAGTATCGGGGTGATGCGGCCATTGCAGCTCCTGTTGTTCTCCGGCGACGAAACATTATTGACTCACGCAACTCGAGTCACGATCACATCCTAACAGCTGATATACTTTGTGTTTTATAAATGGTGTTTCTGGTGCGAAAACTCACTCTTCCCTGTATCGCTCTGATGCTGGCGCTGAACCTAGGGTGCGGACAGCCCGGCGAACTTCGATACCCAGATCCAAAACCCACCACTGCGAACTAACGTCTAGCATGTCAAATAAACCAAACCTTCCAAGCGGATTCAGCCTCCGACAAGGGACGCTGATGTGTGAAGACATGGCGATGCCCGCGCTGGCAGACCAGTTTTCAACGCCGCTCTATGTCTACTCTCAAAGCGCCATTGTTACTGCATTCAACGAATGGCGTGCTGCCTTCGAAGGGGCAAGGCACCTGGTGTGCTACGCCGTGAAGGCCAATTCAAATATCGCAGTCTTGAAGTTACTTGCCTCCCTAGGCTCGGGCTTTGACATTGTCTCAGGCGGTGAACTGGGTCGAGTGCTCGCCGCCGGTGGCGACCCCCAGAAAGTGGTTTTCTCAGGCGTGGGCAAATCAATGGCAGAGATCGAGTTCGCGCTCAAAACAGGCATTCGATGTTTTAACGTTGAATCGGCCTCTGAGCTTGCACTCATCGAAAAAATCGCCCGGCGGTTGGGAAAAGTTGCGCCCATTTCAATTCGAATCAACCCCGATGTCGATGCGAAAACACATCCGTACATTTCAACCGGACTGAAAGCAAATAAGTTCGGTGTCAGCGCCGACGCCGCGATCGCTCTCTATCACGTTGCACAGGACTCGTCGTCGCTAAGACCTGTGGGTATTGACTGTCACATTGGCAGTCAACTGACTGAGATTGAGCCGTTTATCGAGTCCGTTTCTCATCTGCGCGACTTAGTGCGGGCACTCGGAGCACAAGGCATTGAGCTGACACACATTGATATCGGCGGCGGCTTGGGTATTCGCTATGACGATGAGCATATTCCCAGCCCTAAACACCTCATTTCAGCCGTCCAAGATCAGCTGGGGGACCTTGCCATGGAGCTCCTCATTGAACCGGGTCGATCCATTGTGGGAAATGCAGGTGCACTGCTAACCGAAGTCATGGTGATTAAAGCCGGGGAAACGAAACATTTTGCAGTAGTCGATGCCGCAATGAATGACCTATTGAGACCGGCTTTATACTCCGCGTGGCAAAATATCGTTGAGGTAGAGACGCGAGAAGGCGATCCCACAACGTACGATGTTGTCGGTCCCGTCTGTGAGACCGGTGACTTCTTAGGTAAAGATCGGAGGCTCACGCTGGCCGAAGGGGACCTACTGGCCGTTATGGGATCAGGAGCCTACAGCTTTGCTATGTCGTCAAATTACAACACCCGCCCCAGGGCCCCTGAGATTCTCGTGTCCGGCGGAACAGCTCACGTCATTCGTGAGCGCGAACAGCTTGAAGATTTATGGGCCAGCGAACGATTGCCGGAGCACCTCGTATGAAACTCGAATTTACAAAAATGCACGGCGCAGGCAATGACTTCGCGGTGATCGATGGTGTCAGAAAGGCCGTTGAGCTGACACCGGAACACATTCAGCAGCTTGCCAGTCGACACTTCGGGGTTGGCTGCGACCAGGTTTTACTCATTGAACCACCCAAACGCCCCGATGCAGACTTTGAGTACAAAATCTTTAATGCGGACGGCTCTGTTGCAGGACAGTGCGGCAACGGCGCGCGCTGTGTCGGCCGCTTTATTCGAGAACAGCGACTCTCGGGCAGTGATGCGATTACGCTCGAGGTCGGCGGCGAGCTAAGGCGACTCGTGATCACCAAAGACCTGCAAGTCAGCGCCGATCTCGGTGCACCCAAACTGGCATTAAACGCAGTCCCGTGCTCGCTTGAGAGCACCGACATCGAGTGCGATCTGACGCTCGGTAACGTGACCTTAAAGGCCGGCATTCTGTCGATGGGCAATCCTCACGCAGTCGTTCTCGTTGATGACTGCGGGGCAACACCGGTCGAGAAGATTGGCCCGATGGTGCAAGCACTCGACGTTTTCCCAGAGGGTGTCAACGTCAGTTTTATGGAAATTGAGACGGCGAATACCGTCAAACTCAGAGTATTTGAGCGTGGGGTCGGTGAGACATTGGCCTGCGGATCAGGCGCCTGCGCCGCCGTGGTGCACGGCATCCGGCTGGGACTATTATCAACCAACGTGACAGTGACACTGCCCGGGGGTAAGCTCGAAGTGACTTGGGAAGATGAGCGCGCACCAGTGTGGTTGGCTGGACCAGCGGAAACCGTCTTTGAAGGAAAACTGACACTCCAGTGAGTTGTAAATGAGCGACGCGTCAACAGCACCAGAGGCCGTAACCGCAGCGATAGTCAGTGATTATCTGCGTGCGCACCCCGATTTTTTTGATCAACACCCAGACGTACTGGGGGACTTAAAGCTGGCGCACGTAAGCGACGGCGCAGTATCACTCGTTGAACGCCAGGTGGCCCTTTTACGCGAGCGCAATGCCGAATTAAGGCGTCGTTTAGACGGCTTAGTGGCGCGAGCAGAGCAAAATGAGGCACTGCTGCACGCGACGCAAGAAGTTATTTCATCGCTGGCAGAGCGCAGCTCCAAGGACGACATAGCCAGTCTTTTCTGCGCCCTTGTGAAAAAGAGCTTCAGCGTCGAGCTGGTGGCATTTCACTGGTGTGGTGACAATGGCGACAGCCCCTCGAACGCTGTTGCGTCGCATTTACTGGGCAACAAAAACGCCACAAGTGGTCCTCTGCGCGCTCACGAACTCAAAGCGCTGTTTGATGAAGAAGCCACAGAAGGTTCGGCCGCACTTGCGCGGCTTACAACGCGACGACAAGAGTCTGCCGTGATTGCCGTAGGTTCGGTCGACGCCACACGCTATGGTATTGGCGAAGGGACACTTTTTCTCGAATACTTAGCGGATGTCATTTCAAGCTTACCCATCAACCGACCCTCGGACTAACGCCTTGTCCGATCAAACACTGGATCAGGCAGTCGGCGAATTCCTGCAATACATTGATGTTGTCCGAGGGTACTCATCGCACACGGTTGCAAACTACCAAAGAGATCTCAAAAAGCTGATTAGCTTTTGTGCTGAACGCGGTATCTCGTGTCCTGATCAACTGAATCAATCGTTACTGAGGCAGTGGGTGGCTGTGTTGAATCGAAAGACATTATCCGCAACATCGATTCAGCGGCACCTGTCCTCCACGCGATCACTGTATAAGTTTCTCGCACGCCATAGCCCCAATTTAAATGACCCAACAGCGGGAGTGAAAGCGCCCAGAACAGCTAGAAAACTGCCTAAAACGCTCGAACCAGATCAAGTCGCTCAGCTTCTCAACCATCGCAGTGACAATGCGTTAATGGCGCGAGATCATGCGATGGCTGAGCTCCTCTATTCTGCAGGACTCCGCCTTGCCGAACTTGTCGGGGCCAACATAAACGACTTGGATAAGACCGATAAAGTGATCACCGTTGTGGGCAAAGGTCAGAAAACACGCCTGGTTCCTGTCGGCAAACCGGCGCTTACGGCGTTGTCGGAGTGGATGAAATACCGACCCTTCGGCGACGAGTCCCTCGGCTTCGACTCCCCCCTGTTCGTCACGCAACGTGGGATGCGAATCAGCCCACGCACGGTTCAGGAAAGAATCCGGCAGCTGGCGATCAAGCACGGGATGTCGCAAACAGTTCACCCACACGTCTTACGTCACGCATTTGCCAGTCACTTGTTGGAATCAAGTGGTGATTTGCGGGCAGTCCAGGAGCTACTGGGGCACGCCAACATTGCAACGACACAAATCTACACGCACCTGGACTTCCAACATCTTGCAAAGGTCTATGACCAAGCGCATCCCAGAGCACAAAAACGCGCCAAGCGCGGGACAAAATCGTGATCACTACGATTTCGTTCGACTTGGACGACACGCTATGGAATCCGCGCCCGGCACTGATTGCTGCCGATAAAGCCCAGTGGCAAGCACTGGCTAAAATGTATCCAGAATTCACCGAGCACTTCAGTCAGGATCGTATTTTTAGGTGTCGAAAAAAAGTGCTCGAAGACGAGCCGAGTATTATAGGCGATGTCACTGCACTCCGACTCGAGGTCATGATTCAACTCCTCACCTCACTCGGCATCGATGCTGAGCAGGCAGCGAGCACTGCTGCCGCGGCATTTGCAGCCTTTATGGCACGACGCAACGACGTCGTACTGTTTTCAGACGCGATCGAAGTCCTTAAACAGCTCTGCGGCACGTATCGGCTTGTGGCGATTACCAATGGTAACGCGAACGTCTTCAAGACCGAGTTGGGGGTGTTTTTTGAGCTCGCGATTCGCGCTGACGAGGTCGGCATTGCCAAGCCAGACCGCGGTATCTTTGATCTGACATGGGAACGTTTGGGCTGTTCTGCCACGGAGGTGATTCACGTGGGCGACAGCGTCGAGAGTGATGTGCAGGGTGCGCTTAACGCAGGGGTCACACCGGTCTGGTACAACCCTGACGGCGAACCCAATCTGTTGGGCGTCAATCAGGTCAGCAGTCTGACTGAGCTGCCCGCATTATTGAAAAATATCCGCGACTAAATTGCCTCTTCGCCCGTTTCTCCGGTGCGTATACGAACGACCTGCTCGAGCTCCGACACAAAGATTTTCCCATCGCCAATTTTGCCAGTACTGGCCGCCGAAATAATGGTGTCAACGATTTGGTCCAGCTGCTCGCCCGCTGTCGCTATCTCCAGCTTCAGTTTTGGTAAAAAATCAACAACGTACTCAGCACCTCGGTAAAGCTCAGTGTGACCACGCTGACGACCAAACCCTTTCACTTCCGTAACCGTTACGCCCTGCACTCCAATTTCGGAGAGCGCACTTCGAACGTCGTCAAGTTTAAAGGGCTTAATAATCGCGGTGACTAACTTCATGAAAACCTCACAACAATCTTCGGTAACGGCACATGCCGTGTGAATCGAGAGTATGGCGCAACCGGTGACGTTTATGAAGTGGACTGATCAATCATCTTACAAACCAAAAAAAACCCGGCCATAGGCCGGGTCTTCATTAGCAGCAGAAAAGCGCTAACGCCGAGCCACTGACGCCGTGCTTTTTACCGCGTCAATATCGAACCGATCGGCCTGCATAACCTTTGTCCACGCACTGGCAAAGTCACTCACGAATTTCGACTCACCGTCGTCTGCGCCATAAACCTCAGAGATCGACCGCAACTCGGAACTCGAACCGAACATTAGATCAACGGGTGTGGCCGTCCATCGTCGCGTACCTGTCTCACGATCGGTGGCAACGTAAACACCCGGAAACTCGCTCGATGCTGACCACTCAAAGCTCATATCAAGGAGGTTCACAAAAAAGTCATTAGTGAGCTCACCTTTGCGATCGGTCAACACGCCGTGTGCGGAGTCGCCGGCATTTGCGCCTAAAACTCGCAATCCACCCGTCAACGCAGTCATCTCTGGAACAGTCAAATCGAGTAGATTTGCTTTGTCGATCATCGCACCGACAGGAGACAGATAGTTCCGAGCTTCGTCGTAGTAGTTACGAAAGCCGTCCGCGACCGGTTCCAGCGCAGAGAATGACGCAACATCAGTCTGGCTTTGTGACGCGTCCATACGTCCGGGAATAAATGCAACGGTGAGGTCATGACCGCGTTTCGCGGCTGCACTTTCAATAGCTGCTGCGCCGGAAAGTACAATCATGTCGGCCATACTGATTTTTTTGCCACCGCGAGCCTTGGCATTAAATGACAACTGCACCTGCTCGATTGCCGAAAGCGTCGACCTCAGCTCAGCTGGCTCGTTCACCTGCCAGTTATTCATGGGGGCGAGTCGTATGCGCGCTCCATTGGCGCCACCACGCATATCGCTGTCTCGGTAGGATGACGCTGACGCCCATGCGGCCTTAATCAATTCAGCTTCACTCACACCAGACACTAAAACCGCCTTTTTCAGGGCGTTAACGTCCTTTTCGGTGACGAGTGGGTGATCGAGCGGTGGCACAGGATCCTGCCACATCAATACCTCGGCGGGCACATCAGAACCGACATAGCGTGCACGCGGACCCATGTCACGGTGTGTCAGTTTGAACCAGGCACGCGCGAACGCATCTTCAAACTCTTTCGGATTCTCTAAAAATCGTTGGGAAATTGCTCGGTACGACGGATCAGCTTTTAACGACAAGTCGGTCGTGAACATAATCGGTGCGTGTCGACGACCTGGCACGTGAGCATCCGGCACCGTATTAGCCGCTTGGCCATTGACAGGCACCCATTGAATGGCGCCGGCAGGGCTTTTGGTCATTTCCCAATCAAAAGCGAACAGGTTGGCTAGATACATCATACTCCACCGGGTTGGAGACGCCGTCCAAGCGCCTTCGAAGCCCGACGTGACCGTGTCCTCCGAATGCCCCTTACCACAGCGGTTTTTCCAACCGAAACCCTGTTCTTCGAGTCCTTCACCCGCAGGTTCAACAGCAACACACTCGTCGGGCTTGTGTGCACCATGCCCTTTTCCAAAAGTATGGCCACCCGCAATGAGCGCGACAGTTTCTGCATCATTCATGGCCATACGCCCGAACGTCTCGCGAATATCCTGTGCGGCAAGCTTCGGGTCGGGCGTCCCGTTAGGACCTTCGGGATTCACATAAATAAGACCCATCTGAACGGCGGCAAGCGGGTTATCGAGTTTGCGCTCTCCCGAGTAACGCTCATCCGCAAGCATCACCTTCTCAGGCCCCCAGTAGACCAAATCGGGCTCCCAGTCGTCCGAACGTCCGCCCGCAAAGCCAAATGTTTTGAAACCCATGTCTTCCATCGCCACATTACCGGCGAGAATCATCAGATCGGCCCAACTGACGTTGGCACCGTACGCTTTCTTTACAGGCCACAGCAGACGACGCGCCTTATCTAAATTGCCGTTATCAGGCCAACTATTGAGCGGTTCAAAGCGTTGCTGACCGCCCCCTGCACCACCTCGACCATCAGCCACGCGGTAAGTCCCCGCGCTGTGCCACGCCATACGAACAAAGAAAGGACCATAATGACCGTAATCAGCTGGCCACCAGTCTTGCGAGTCAGTCAGTGTTGCGCGGACATCGGCCTTGAGCGCATCAAGGTCGACCGTTGCAAACGCTGCCGCGTAATTGAAATCGGGGCCGTATGGGTTTGACTCCGGTGAATGCTGACGCAACGGTGTTAAGTCGATGCGCTCGGGCCACCAAAACTGTGGAGGCTTTGCGAATGTATTTTCCGCCTGAACTGGCACAGACATGGCCGACAAAAGCACCATCCCAGCAAGCGCGAGCTTGATTGCGTTCATGGTTGACTCCTCAAAAAAAGACGCTCTAATTTGCGGGCGCACACTCAAAGTGCATTCCCTCTGTCCATGAAAGTAATCTTGTTTCGGGGGTAGGTCCAATCGAAATAGTTGACGAACGTCATCGGATTTTCTAATGAATGGTGCGTCGATGTGGTTTGTTGGCGCAAAAAAAAGGGGGAGCCAAGCTCCCCCAAGGTCTCACTCAAACTACTATCGGGCGGACGTAAACTCTGGGTAGGCTTCCAAGCCACACTCGGCAAGGTCAGACCCCTCATATTCCTCTTCCTCAGTGACTCTAACTGGCGTAATAAGCCCAATTACTTTGAAGGCAACAAACGAGGTGACAAATACCCACGTGAAGATTGTGAATGCGCCGAGCAGCTGACCGGAGAACGATGAAGCATCGTTGGTCAGGGGCACAAGCAACAGCCCAAGCAAACCAACCACACCATGGACCGATACCGCGCCGACAGGGTCGTCAAACTTGAGCTTGTCCAGTCCGACAATCGAGAGCACAACGAGGACACCACCCGCAGCACCAAACACAGTGGCTTGCAGGGCTGTTGGCGTCGAGGGCTCAGCGGTAATCGCAACGAGACCCGCAAGACACCCATTCAATGCCATGGTGAGATCGAACTTACCGAACATAACTTTTGCAACCGTCAGGGCAGCAATACAACCGCCGGCAGCAGCAGCGTTGGTGTTCATGAACACGTTGGCAACCGCCGTCGCGTCAGCCACCGTAGCTGTTGCGAGTACTGACCCGCCGTTGAAACCAAACCATCCCATCCACAAAATGAATGTTCCAAGCGTCGCCAGTGGCATGTTGGCGCCCGGGATAGCATTAACTTTCCCATCAGCCGTGTACTTGCCTTTACGCGCACCGATCACCAGAACACCTGCAACGCCTGCAGCGGCACCGGCCATGTGAACGATGCCAGAACCGGCAAAGTCAGAGAACCCGTTATCGCCTAGGCTGTAGAGGTTAAATACCTTCTCACCACCCCACGTCCAATTGCCTTCCATGGGGTAAATGAACCCAGTCATGACGACAGCAAAAATCAGGAAGGCCAGGAGTTTCATTCGCTCTGCGACGGCACCGGAGACGATGGACATGGCTGTTGCCACGAACACGACCTGGAAGAAAAAGTCAGCCGACGGCGCGTAACCGTTTTCGAGGTTTTCCTCAGTAATCCCAGTGAGGGCGTAGTTTGAAAGGTCGGGGTACATAATCTCGTAGCCGACCAGCATGAACATGGTGCATGCAACCGCAAACAAAACGATGTTTTTTGTCAAAATTTCAGTCGTGTTCTTGCTTCGAACCAGACCCGCTTCAAGCATGGCGAAACCAGCCGCCATCCACATTACTAACGCGCCGCACACCAAAAAATAGAAGGTGTTTAACGCGTAACTCAGTTCAGCTGTAGCTTCCATGATGCCTCTCCTCTACGCTTAGAGCGCATCAACACCGGTTTCACCGGTGCGGATACGAATGGATTGTTCAAGTGACGTAACAAAAATTTTGCCGTCCCCAATATTTCCCGTCTGGGCTGCGCCTGAGATAGCCTCGATCGTCTGATCGAGCATCTCGTCTGAGACGGCGACTTCCACCTTTGTTTTCGGCAAAAAGTCGACGACATATTCCGCACCCCGATAGAGTTCGGTGTGTCCCTTTTGTCTGCCAAAACCTTTGACCTCACTTACCGTGATGCCTTGTACCCCGATGGTGGACAGTGCTTCTCGCACGTCGTCCAACTTAAAGGGCTTAATGACTGCAGTGACCATTTTCATGAGTTTTCTCCCTTGCAATGGCTGAAATCAAACAACGGATGAATTAAAGACTTTTGCCAATGGTCAAGATCAGAGCGGCGTCTGCCCAGTCGTAGCCATAGGCGTCTGCTTCATCGAGGTTGGTGTCTTCGTAAGTCAGCGCAAGATCAAGCCCCGCCGCTGAAGTCGACAAGGCGATCGACCAATTCATGTGGCTCGTCGCACCGTCCAAGTAGCCGGCTTCGTCGTAGTCACCTGAACCCACTAAGAAGTCGAGCGCGTACGCGTCGGAGAGTGCCACGCTGTAAGTTGCATAGGTGTAGGTGAACTTACCGGTCTCACCCCAGTACTCATCTGAGTAATTCATCCCAATGCCGAAGTCACCAAAGCTGAGCGACCCGTAAACTTCGCCGTAATCGCCGAGAAGACCTTCGTCTTGTGGGTAATCGTAATAGATGTAACCGATGTCGTACGACACGCTGTCGCTGATGTCAGCGGCATATCCGACGTAGTAGTCGAGCTCGATACCACCATTCAAACCACCACACGAATTCACTTCGTCGGCGGAGCAATCAAAGTCGACCGCTGCACCCCATGTGCCGATGTATGCACCGTTGTCAAAGGCGACGTCAAACCCGCCTTGAATTGATGGCGCGCTGTCCGACTGCGATATTCCGCGAAATTTGTAATCAGACGTTAGGGCAACATTGCCGCTCACTTCAGCTGCGAGGGCTTGCGTTGCTGGGATAGTAACGAGGACTGCAAGAGCCGCTTTCTTGAACATTGTCTTCTCCTTTTTGAGTGAAAGATCCGCGATACAACTTC
The DNA here is from genome assembly GCA_002390485.1 of Halieaceae bacterium UBA4438. Lineage (GTDB taxonomy): Bacteria > Pseudomonadota > Gammaproteobacteria > Pseudomonadales > Halieaceae > Luminiphilus. Next base: position 11,791 of record DGPO01000115.1, read on the forward strand.
AGGTGCTGAATCTTGGGATGTCCGGTTAATAGCGAGGGTCGAGCCAACCCCAATAAAAATGTTTAAAATCAATTGCTTAATAAATAATCGATGGACTTAGGAGGCGGAATCGGCATGAGGTCGCACTGCTTTGGTGCGAAAAAAGATGGGCGATGCCCAAAATTGATGCGGTATTTGGCCATGAAATTCGGATAACCTAATACAACGTAAACGTGAGACTGACTTCATGACTGAAGACCCACAAAAGCCCGACTCTACAGAGGCACTCTCCCGACTGTTTGGGAGCATTGTGAAAGAAGGGAAAACGCTGGCCGACGAGGTGTCCGGTAACGCCAAAGCCGTTGCTCGTTCGGCACTGGGAAATCTCGACGTTGTCAGTCGCGATGAGTTTGATGCTCAAGCCGCAGTGCTGCAGCGCACACGCCTGCGTGTCGAGCAGCTGGAGTCAGAGATAGACGCACTATTAACGAAGATTGAAGCCTTAGAAAGAGATCAGTAGTCAGCCGATACGCTCAGGACAGGACGTCTTGAGGAAAACAAGGAAGTTACATGTCGCTTGCCAGAGTCAAAACCCGCTGCAGACAAGGTCTCAGTGCACCCTTGGTTTCGGTTGAAATTCACTTGAGTGCAGGCTTGCCAACCATCGCACTTGTGGGGTTTTCAGAGGCCACGGTCCGCGACGCAAAGGAGCGGGTTCGCAGCGCCATACTGTCAACTGGATTTCGCTGGCCCGACTCTCGGCTCACCATCAGCATCTCCCCCGCCGCACTCCAAAAGACCGGTGCAGGCTTTGACCTTCCAATCGCAGTCGCGATTTTGATTGCGTCAAAACAACTGCCCTCATCACTTGCAGACAGTGCGGAGTTCTTCGGCGAACTCAGTCTCGACGGACGGGTACTGGAGACCAAAGGCCTTCTGGCCGCAATCGCGAGTGAGCGAGACGCAACCACGTTGGTTTATACCTCCGAGGTGAACGCCGAAGCCCTGTTTGCCGTGTGCCCTAACCTTGTGGGGCTCGCCTCACTCAAAGACCTAAAGCAGCCCGATCAGATTAAAAAAAATCGCCCTAGCACAAACGTGCCTCAGGACCGTCACTACGCCCCTACCACCATGAACCTGCCCGCCGGACAACCAGAACTCTGGCGGGTATCGGAAATCGCGGCGGCCGGGTCCCACCACCTCTTGATGTCAGGAGAACCGGGGGCAGGAAAGACAATGGCGGCAGAACTCATCAGACAACTGCTGCCAAAGCCGTCAACAAAAGAGATACTCGAGAGCCAAATTTTACTGGATATTAGTAATCAGCCTTATTCACTGGAGCGCCCTTTTCGCGCACCACATCATAGCGTCAGCACAGCCGGTCTGGTTGGAGGAACGCGTCATGCCAACCCGGGTGAAATAAGCCTTGCACACAATGGCATTTTATTTCTCGATGAACTTCCAGAATTTTCACTGGCGACCATCGAGGCGCTCCGACAGCCCCTTGAAACCGGCGAAATACAGGTGACACGAGCAGAGCAGTCGCACGTTTATCCCGCAAAATTTCAACTGGTGGCTGCCATGAACCCCTGCCCCTGTGGATTTAAAGACTCGATCGACAACCACTGCCGCTGCTCCACGGCCGCCCTGAACCGCTATGACACAAAGCTGTCTGAACCTTTGCTGGACCGAATTGACCTCTATGTTCAGGTCAAGCGCTCGAGAGTCGCTGAGATCATGGCCCCTACAACTCAGCAGGCTACGCTGCGCGCACAAGCGAAAACGAGAGTCGACAGCGCACGTGAACGACAAATCACGCGCCAAGGTGTTGAGAATGCGCGTATACCGAGCGCCCAGCTTCTGGACCTGTGTGCACTGTCGACGACCACCAAGTCTTGGCTAGAAACAACGGGAGAGCGCCTTAGGCTCTCAGGGAGAGGCCTTCATCGATGTCTTAGGGTGGCCCGAACAATTGCCGACCTCGCCAACACCGAGTCGGTGACGAGCGCAGAATTATGCGAGGCACTCGCGTATCGACGAAGTACCTGCATGCAATGATCAAACGCGTCCTTTGGAGCAACCTCGGTTGTCCACTGACGCAGTCGTGGGCTTAGAAGCCCGTGACGTACTCGGCCAGATCTTGAATATCTTCATCGCTGAGCGCGGCAGCTTGACCCCACATCAGCGCACTTTGCGCGCCGACCTGCTCGTTCGCGCGGTAAGCGGTCAAACGACCGACAATATAATCAGTGTCTCGACCCACCAGCGCCGGACCAATACCGCCGCCGCCGTTAGCGCCGTGGCATGCCGCGCAGCCGGCATACTTTGCCTCGCCAGGCAGCGACGCTTGAGCCATGTCAGCTCCAGCGGGTGCACCACCACAATCCTCTCCCGCCACACAGACGGTCGAAAAAGATTTAATACGGTCCGCAATCGATGCGCGCTGTTCGTCGGTTTGGGCAAATGCAGAAACAGAAAGCGCTAATATAGTGACAAGAAGGTATCGCATGGCTTTGACAACTCGTTTGGCAGTTTTTTGAAGCGCGCAGTATACAGACTAATGTGACCGCGAAAAAACTCGGTTGTCCAAGTAGTGCAGACAACAATGTGTTTTATTGTGCAAACAGTGGCATAAATCACACACACAATGACGACAAAAGGACTGTTTCATGAAGCTTTACACCTTTGACCCGGCACCCAACCCCCAACGCCTAAAGCTCTTCATTGATTTTAAAGGACTTGAAATAGACACCCATCAGGTCAATTTCCCAGAGGGCGAACAACGCACAGACAGTTACAAAGCGATTATTCCGACCGGGACTGTCCCCGCACTGGTGCTGGACAGCGGACGTGTTCTAACGTCTGTTTTTGCCATTACACACTACTTAGAAGCCGTGAACCCCGATCAACCGCTTTTGGGCAGTAGCGCTGAAGAAAAAGCGGCGGTCCTCGACTGGAACCATCGGTTATTTAACGATGTATTTCGAGCCACGGCAGACGTCTTTCGCAATACTAATCCAGCCTTTGTTGGTCGCGCGGTGCCCGGTGTTCTCGATACTGAGCAAATACCGGCACTCGCTGAACGTGGACAGGCGCAACTACTTTACGCGCTGAACATGTTGAATCATGAGTTAGCTTCACGTCCGTTTTTAGCCGGTGAGCGCTTTAGCATGGCGGATATCGATTTATTGGTCCTGCTCTCTTTTGCTGGCTGGGCCGCCAAGACCAAACCCGACGCGTCGCTGACTGCACTGATTGCTTGGCGCGCAAGCGCGCAGTCGGTTCTTGATACGGCCACAAGTCCCTAATGGCGTGGACGGTGCCCGGATCGTGCTGAGGCAGCAACTGGCAATACTGTTGTTGCTCAGCATAACGGCCTGCTCCCCAGCAGAAGTCGGCGCCGAAAAGTTTGATAATTACCTCCAGCGTCTGAGCCGCGTTGCGGATGTAGAGGTTGAGTCCGTGGAGGCCACGCGCAGGCCCAAGATTCCGACCTTTAGTCAAAGCCGGAGGAGCAATATTCCAAACGGTACGCTTTCACTGATCGATTTTTTATCGCTCAGCGGCTGTGCGCTACAGGCCAATATTGCGCGACGAAACACCTCTATGGGGCGAACCGCATCGGCCTCGCAGAAACTCATTCTCGATCTGGAGTTTTTACGGCTGGCACCCGCGTGCATTGAACTGCTCACCCAACAAGGTGAAACTGAGATCGCGAAGACACTGCATGACAATATCGAACTGCGCCGAACACACCTCAAACAGCGTTTGTTCACGGCGTTACTTGGCGGTCCTGAGTGGCAAGACTTCTGGCGTATACCCAACAGCTTGCTGAACTATCCTGACAATGCGAGCGGCGACACAGCACAAGCCCTTTGGATTTTATCGCAACGAGTAGAGCGTTTTTTAGACGGTCAGTGGACCGAAAAAGACGAAGATCTTGAACCGCTGCTGGCGAAATTACGCGTGAACTCGGGGGGTCAGCTGATCGAGGCTGCAAGACTGCAAACAGATAAACTCACGCGGGGCAGTGCGATAATCGACCTTGCGGCAAAACGCGGGGCCTACTGTCATCGGGGTGCGATAACCGATGTCGGCACGGTGACCAAAACCGTCGTCGCAAAATATTTCGCTGGCGATGTCCAAACCTGGTCAGCACGCGTTTCTCAAAGACACTATGAGATTCAGACACCACTCCTAGCACTTGAGACCCGTCTCAAGGACGCACTGCCTGGCGCGTACGTGGTGTGGAGACAACACCGCGAAGACCTGTTAGAGCAACTCTACGCGGCCCCTAGACAGCACGTACTGAGCGCGCAAGCGCTGCTCAATGACTGTTAAGTACCCAAAAAGAGGTGTCAATGACGCGCCTTCGCTCTGGTATATTGAGCACACTAACGACAACATCAGGCTTCTGAGAGTCCCATGATCAAGCTTATTACTTCCGCGCTTCAACCCAGCTTGTGTAGCGCGTCAGAGCAACAATCAAAGCCGCTGAGGGTGGGTCTTTTCCAGATGAGATGGGACAGCGATCCAAAGGCCCATGTCGCAAGACTTCACGAAGGTGTTGCCACCTGCGCACACGCGGGCGCCGAGCTTGTGTTCCTGCCCGAGCTCACCTTAAGTCGTTATCCGGCTGACAAACGACCGCAGGGTGACAAAGATCGTCAACCAGAGCGCCTCGAAGACGGTCCTACTGTCGCATTTGCACAGGAGGCCGCGCGCGCTAATGACGTCTTCGTGCAGGTCTCACTTTACGAGCAAGCGGACCGGGACGACGGCTTGGGTTACAACACCGCGGTTCTTGTGGGGCCCAGTGGCAAGATTGTTGCCCGCACACGTAAGCTACATATTCCAGTGACCGAGGGCTACTTTGAAGACTGCTATTTTGCGCAAGGTCCTAACGAAACCCCTTACCCGGTCCACAGTGTTGCCACAGACAATGCCGATGTGCAGCTGGGTTTACCAACCTGTTGGGACGAGTGGTTCCCCGAGGTTGCACGCAGCTATGGTCTCGGAGGGGCAGACCTCCTTTGCTACCCCACGGCAATCGGCTCTGAGCCTGATCACCCAGACTTCAATACCCGCCGTCTTTGGCAGTCTGTGATCGTGGGTCATGCGATCGCAAATGGATTGTTTATCGCCGTGCCAAATCGTACCGGTATTGAAGGCCTCATTCGTTTCTACGGCGGCAGTTTTATTGCTGACCCTTTCGGCCGAATCTTGGTGGAAGCACCCGAGGACGAGGAAGTGGCCCTGGTGAGTGAAATTGATCTTAGCCAGCGACAAGATTGGCTTCAGCTCTTCCCATTTTTTGCGACACGGCGCCCCGACACCTACGGGCAACTCACCGAACCCGTCATCAATCCACGTACGTCTGACGGACACGGCGCAACAGGCCCCATACCCGGCCTGCCCGGCGCTTAACGCCATGAGTCAGTGGAGCATGCCGCCCGAATGGGCGCCTCATAAAGCGACGTGGATGGGCTTCCCTACCGGCGCCTATGAGACTGCGGGCGTGAGCAATGACGACGTATTCGACGCATGGTCAGCTGTTGCTAACACCATCTCCGAGCACGAGAGTGTCCACATGCTCTGTCACCCAGACCAGCTCAGCATTGCTCGAAAGAAAATTTCAAGTGCCGTCACAATTCATGCGCTTGAGATTGACGATGCCTGGCTGCGCGATTCAGGCCCCACCTTTGTCGTGAATAACGACAGGCTGGGTGGCGTTGATTGGGTGTTTAACGGCTGGGGCGATCACACCGCCTTCGACTGGAGCCACGATGCCAATATTGCATCAGAGATCCTGCGAATGACGGGTGCAGAGCGGCGGCCATCGCCTTTAGTCAATGAGGGCGGTGGTATTGCTGTTAATGGTGAGGGTGATGTGCTGCTAACTGAGACAGTGCAACTCGATCCCGGGCGCAATCCCACAGCGAGCAAAACATCGGTCGAACAAGAAATTCATCATCAACTGGGTACCGAGCGCGCCGTGTGGTTTGAGCGGGGTCTCTGGCGTGACTACCAAAACCATGGCACTCGTGGCCACATCGATATTGTCGCCGCGTTTGTACCGGATGGATCGGTGCTCTTGCATCGCCAGTTCGACACCAGTCACCCAGACAGCAAGCTTTGGCAAATTCAGTGCCGCGCACTCGAAGAGGCCGGCTTTAAAGTGCGTGCATTACCTGCCCCTCGAATAGCACGCGATAACGTCGACTGGGTGGACTACAGCTACGTCAATCACTACGTGGGCAATGGTTTTGTCCTACTGCCCGCCTTTCGTGACCGTACCGACGAGCACGCGGTCGAAATTTTGAAAGACTTGTACCCTGACCGTCATGTCACTAATTTGGATGCACGGGTGTTATTTGCCATGGGAGGAGGGATACACTGTATCACTCAGCAGCAACCTTTGGTCGTGTAGCAACCAACGACCTCCACGTCATTAGCTAATTACGGAACGATCGATGTTTACATACTTAAAGCCCGGTATTCGCGAGCGTCTTGCCCAAGAAGAAAAACTCTTTAGGGTCGACTCTGACGGGATTCGGCTTCCTATTGACGGCAGTAACTCAGTGTCTTCAGAGCAGCGCCTTGTCAACCTACTCGGACCCATACCGTTGCCGCTGGCGAGGGGTGAGGAACATCCAGAGGCCAAGTGGTACGCCACTGTGCGTGCGACAGAGTTGGCTGAAGTCGAAAACCTCGCCTCAAACTTACGGGAACAAGGCGGCCAACACTTATTTGCTCACCTTGCTTCGAGCATGGCCGTCAATAGCGTTCTCGAAATTGGACCCGCCGCGACGTCTGAGTCGCCGCTGGTTCGCGTGCATTCGTCTTGTCTGACGGGCGACGTATTTGGCTCGCAGCGCTGCGAATGCGGACCGCAATATGAAGCGGCGATCGATCGTATCGCACAAGATCCAGACGGCGGGTACCTCATTTACATGGCCGGTCACGAGGGTCGAGGCATTGGTCTTTGGGCAAAGGCCGCCACATACCTCTTGCAAGACGCGGGCGAGGATACCTATCAGGCCAATCGATCGCTCGGACTGCCCGACGACTGCCGCGACTTCAGTGACGCCGCGTCTCTGCTCAAATATTTTGGTCGCGGTCGACCCATTCGACTACTCACCAACAACCCCAAAAAAATGAATGACCTCACTGAACTGGGTGTTCAAAATCTGACCCGCGAAAAACACGTGTCGGGTGTGAACGACTGCAACAGACGCTATTTAGAAGCGAAGCGTGACTGGGGCCACGGTCTCGATAAGGATGATATTAGTTAAGCCACTCTGGAAGAGGCTGGCTGCCCAGCGAAATCTCCATTGTATTGTCAGCAGCGCCTTGACTCGGTCGGCCCACCATTTCGTCGTAGGCGCTTCGCTGCCGCAAAACCGATTCAACCTGACCGAATTGCTTGATTTGACGCTGCATCGACAGCAGGTTCGTCGTTTTTAGAGGCTTCCCCGTATTGTCCGCAATGAGGTGTTCTACGCCGTCTACTTGCACAAACGCGATGTACAAACTCAAGTCCACTGATTCAATAATAAACCGATCAATGCCTGATTTTTGCCGTATTTCTTTGAGCTTAAGCTTCACAATGGCTGCCTGTTTCGTCGTTGGAATAAGTTCGCGGAGATATACGCCCAGTCACTTCGCATGGTTTTCACACCGCCACCTTGCGATGACAGGCTCGAGAATATCGAGCCCCTTGTAATGCCTCAAATCATGAGGCGCCGCGTCAACCGCCGCCCAGAGGGACTCCAACGCACCATCACACTGTTTTAAGGCGGCCAGAGGGCAAATGTGTACACGTATGGTGAAGGCAATAGCACCAGTGACGGGCAGCCGTCGCAGCGACTGGCGTTCAGCGCGGTACCACAGGGCATCTGACGACGCGGTCAGCGCCCACTCGTCTCGTGACAAATACTGCGAGTGGGGCATCAGTGACCAATTAAATCGTTGTACGAAGCGATCGAGCGGTAATCTCGTAAAGAAACGATCAATTTGAGGACCCATGTCGGCATTGAGGCGTGGAATCGGACCGTGAACCTCGGCCATCGTTTGCCCTAATTTTTCTTCCAGACGCCAATCACTTGGGCTGCACAGCGAGGCCGCCATTAACCGGTAAATACCTTGCGCATCCGACTGCATGACCACCAAGTCATCAGCGACCTCAAGTGATGCCCGCCACAAGGCGTCTTTGTCCGACACAGAACAACCACGCCCAAGATAAGTCGTCACCGCATCGGCCAACTCACAAGCCGCATCCATGCCGTTAGGGAGCACCGCATAGACGCGATCACCATACTGCTGGCGCACCTGCCGCTTGTAGTCTCGCCAGCCGCTTGTGCTCACACGATCAACCCAAGGTCCTTCCATTGCACTGAGTCCCATCGACACAATTCGGGGGTCCTGACAGTGCGGCAGGAAAACGGGACTTGCTTCTACCCGTGCAAAAGATGGACGCTTGTGGGGGAACCGGTCGTCTTGAGGAATCATGCGCGCATGATGCCAGAGCTTACTAATGTCACTATCACGTCAAGAGAAAAAACTCTGGACGAACTCCCAACATACAGCGGCGTCTACCGTTTCTTTTCTGACGCGTCGACGCTCCTTTATGTCGGCAAAAGCGTCGACATTCGTGCACGCGTCAACTCTCACTTTCAAGAGGGCCGCAAAGCAGGCCGCCACCAGCGCATCATGTCTCAAGTCACGCGCATTGAAACTCAGCCCACCGCAGGCGAAGTTGGCGCGTTGCTAATCGAAAATGCAGCCATTAAAGCCGAAACACCGCTTTATAATCGTCGTCAGCGTCAGGTCCGAAAGCTTTGGACCGTGCACCTTCAGCGGTCAAACGATAACTTCCTGCAGCCAGTGGCCGCCGACTTTTCGCCCTGGGGTGAACGTGCGAAAGACAGCTACGGTCTATTTCACAATCGTCGTCACGTCGACAACACGATTCGAAGGCACGCGAAAGATCAGGGTTTGTGCCTAAGAATGCTTGGTTTGGATAGCGGCAAAGGGCCCTGCTTTCAATACCAGCTCAAGCGCTGTGACGGTGCCTGTGCTGGCGTCGAAAGTGCCGAGGAACACAATGGACGCCTACTGTCGGTGCTCGATGGTGATCGTATTGCAGCATGGCCATTCGCAGGCCCGCTGTTCCTCGTCGAGCGCAATATTAAACCCCTACCCCAACAGCCCAGTGAACAATTTCACCTCGTTAATCACTGGTCTTGGCTGGGCTGCTTTTCGAATCCCACCATGGGACAGGCGATCTCAAAAGACAGCAGCCAAACGGTATTTGATCGTGACGCCTACCGAATGCTGATCAGTGCACTGAGAAAAGGGAAACTTGAGTTGCTCGATGCGACGTCACTGCAACCGGTGGATAATCCGATGCTCGGTCGTGACGTTAACTGATGGCCATTAACGTCGTTTGGTTCAAACGAGACCTTCGCCTGTCAGATCATGCGGCGCTCGAGCTTGCGAGCCGCTTACCGCAAAAGTGCCTACTGCTCTATATTCTCGAACCGGCACTGTTAAGCAATAGTCACTACCGCGGACGTCATTGGCAGTTCATTGCGCAGTCCCTGCGCGATTTACAACAAGTCCTGAATGCATCTGGCCGCGAAGTCGCCGTGCTTGAGGGAAATGCCGTAGCGCTTTTAAATGAGCTCGATGAGCGACTGGGTATCGTCAATCTACTGTCCTACGAGGAGACTGGGCTAGACGTGACGTTCCAGCGCGACCTGGCCGTGGCCAAACTTTGCGATGCTAAAGGTATCGTATGGCGTCAGTTTCAAACCAACGGTATCGAACGCGGCCGACACAACAGAACGGGCTGGAATAAGTCATGGCACCGCGTCATGACCAGCCCCTGTCATACGGTTCCCGTCACTCGATTAAACACGGTGAGCCTGTCTTCAGAGCCGGTGTTTACGGCACTTCGCTCTGCAAAATACGAAACATGGTTAACGGCACGAAGCGACCTTCAACAGGGCGGCCAAACTCAAGCACAACAAGTCTTAAGCAGCTTTCTGACTGAACGCGGATGGGGTTATCAGAAATTTATCTCCAAGCCCGAAAACAGTCGAGTGCACTGCTCGCGACTGTCTCCCTATTTGGCGTGGGGAAATCTCAGTATGCGCCAGGCCTATCAGGCGTTGCAGCAACAAGAAAAAAGGCACGGCTGGTCTCGCGCCATGAATGCCTTTGAGTCTCGTTTACACTGGCACTGCCATTTCATTCAGAAATTTGAAATGGAATGCCGAATGGAGTTTGAAGATATTAATCGCGGCTATGCTGAGCAACCTCGAGGTCACGATGAGCGCCTTGTTGAGGCTTGGAAAGCCGGTGTGACAGGTTTCCCTCTAATCGATGCAACCATGCGCGCCCTCAAAGCAACGGGCTACGCCAATTTCCGCTCTCGGGCAATGCTGGTCAGTTTCCTCACACATCATCTGTGGCAAGACTGGCGCATGGGGGTCACCCATCTCGGCTCACTATTTCTCGACTTTGAACCCGGCATTCATTACCCACAAATGCAGATGCAGGCTGGGGTCACAGGCATCAACACTATCCGCATCTACAACCCCGTTAAGCAGTCGCTGGACCACGATCCCGACGGTGTTTTCATCCGAAAATGGGTTCCTGAGCTCAAAGATCTGCCAACACCGCTGGTCCACCAGCCCTGGCTCATGTCGCCGATTGAGCGAATGCTGCAGCCCATCGACTACCCCGAACCCATTGTCGATCTAAAATCGTCGTACCAGCGCGCACGTGACACCTTGTGGGGGTTAAAGTCAGATCCCATGGTGAGGCGAGAAAGAGAGCGTATACTTCAGCGACACGTCGAGAGGCGTTATCAAAAACGCTTCGAGGAATCGAGAGCAGACTGAATTGACAAGCGAGCACGGGGGTCAAATGCGGGCGTTCATGATAGCCGGTGGATTAGCAGCGACTACGCTCGTTGCAGGCCTCATTTGGTTCAGCGCTCAACTGACCACCCAGAGAGCACTTGAGACCGTGACGACCCAACTCAGTGACCTGGGGTTTAAGGCGTCGACTCACGGTGAGTCTTCACTCGGGATTTTTCCAGAAGCGTTTATCAAGATTGAAGGGGTTTCGATCGTCATCGCTGAGACCGATGAGGCGCCCGAGCCGAGGCTTGCTATCGAGGGCCTGCGCTCCGAACTGTCTTGTCTTGCTGAGATTGAGTGGCCCAGCCGATGTCCACGTATGACGGACGCCGGCAGCCCTCGATTGTGGTCTGCAGTCGATGTGTCGACCATTTTGCAACAAGGCTTTAGAAGTCGCTTGAACGACGCGCTTAATATTAAAGATCCCACGAACCAAATACAGTCGCTGCTTAAGCGAATAAGGTAATCATGCAGACACCGCACTGGCTACATTCCTACCAAGAACTCGGAAACGCGTATACCAATAGTGCAAGCCCTGAGCCTGCAAGCGCACCCGAGTGGATGGCGTGGAACGAGGCACTCGCGTCCGCGATCAAGTGGCCTACACCATGGCGGCAAACTCAAGCCGCACTCAGCGCCTTTGCCGGACAAGGTGAACTCAGTGGGTCAAGACCCTCGGCCTCGGTCTACGCGGGACATCAGTTTGGGCAGTACAACCCGCAACTGGGTGACGGCAGAGCGATTTTGCTGGGTGAATGGCCCATCAGTGAGGTCGAGCGTGTCGATATTCAGCTCAAGGGCGCCGGACAAACGCCCTACTCACGCGGTGGTGACGGCAAGTCTCCTGTGGGTCCCGTGGTGCGCGAATACCTTGTCTCCGAGGCGATGCATCATCTAGGTGTCCCAACGACTCGCGCATTGGCTGCGATCGCCACAGGCGACCCCGTATACCGGTCCTACCAAGAGCCGGGTGCCGTCCTGGTCCGCGTGGCCAAAAGTCACCTGCGATTTGGCAGTATTCAATATTTCGCGATGACAAAGGACGGCGAGGGCTTAGCAGAGCTTGTGAGCTATGCGGCGGATCGCCATTTTGCCGACAGCGTCTTGGCTAAGAACGCGAAGACTGTGGAAGCTAAAGCTGAAGTTTTACTCGAAGAAACGGTCAAACGAATCGCCACACTCATCGCGCAGTGGCAGAGTCTCGGCTTCGTTCACGGCGTCATGAACACTGACAACATGTTGCTCTCCGGCGAAACGATTGACTATGGACCCTGCGCGTTTATTGACACCTTCAAGGCCGATGCCAAGTTTAGTGCCATAGACACTCAAGGGCGTTACCGACTCGCCAATCAGCCCGGCATTGCGCACTGGAACACGAGCGTCCTCGCATCGTGCCTCCTCAAAGTGCTTAATTCAAAAGAAGAGGCCGCGGTGGCCTACGCGCAGACTGTTGTTGACGAATTTCCAAGCTGGTACACCACCGCCTATAAATCTCAGATCGCCGTCAAACTGGGACTCGACGCGTTCCGTCCTGATGACACTCAATTGCACGATCAGTTTTTAACCGTGCTGGAACGAGACGCGCTGGACCATACTCTGGCCTATCGCTGGCTTGTTCATGAGGCGCTTCAGGACGGTGGGCATACGCCCATTAGTGAGTTGTTCACGCCCAGTGACGGTCTGCGCACGTGGGTCAAAGACTGGCAGTTGCGACGCGCTGACAATAGCGTAGAAAACTCAGAAACGGCGCACAAGATGCAACATGCAAACCCTGTAGTCATTCCGCGCAACCACCAGGTTGCCGAGGCGATTGCACGCGCCGAGACTGGCGACTACGACTATTTGCAGTCGGCCTTTGAGCGATGGAAGCAACCCTACGAGTGGCAGGACCAAGACAAGAATTGGGCTGCTGCACCCGAGCCTTCAGAGCGCGTTCACCAGACGTTCTGCGGCACTTAATAAGGCCATCCTTGTAGAGTTTTCGTGGCTCAACCGCGCGGGGGCCTTTATAATCGTGCGTCGGAAATTTGGAGAGTCGGGTGAAAACAGCGTTTCTTGGGAAAACAGTCAGCGGTCCTTTCACTATTCCGTCTGGAATCGTGTCGACCGCACCCAGCATCATTCAACGAATAATGGATGAGCTCCCAGAAGTTGGCGTGATTACAACCAAGAGTGTTGGCCCCGTGCCGCGCACAGGTAATCGCGAGCCGGTCTACAGCCAATACGCTCCAGGCTGCTTTGTTAATGCAGTAGGACTGACCAATCCCGGCGCCGAAGAGGCTCGCAGAGGTTTTGAATCGCTCTCCATTCCAGAAGACCGATTCTTACTGGTCTCTATTTTTGGCGGCAGCATCGAAGAATTTGTGTCCGTGGCAAAAATCCTTGCACCTGTGGCCGACGGATTGGAACTCAACCTATCCTGCCCTCACGCCCAAGGTTATGGCATGGCCATGGGGCAAGATCCTGAAATGGTCGCGGCCATTGTGAGCGCCGTCAAAGCAGCTGTGGACGTCCCTGTGATTCCAAAGCTAACGCCCAACGTCGACCGTATCGAAGATATAGGACGCGCCGCACTGCAGGCCGGTGCTGATGGGCTATGTGCCATTAATACCGTAGGACCCGGCTACACCGAGAGTCACGGCCACCCGGTTCTTAGTAATGGAATGGGCGGAATGTCCGGTGGTGGTGTCCTACCGACGGCACTCAAGTGCATTCGTGCTCTAAAAACAATCACTGATAAACCCATTATCGGCTGTGGCGGTTTGTCTACCGCCGACGATTGTCGCGCGGCGATGAATGCCGGCGCATCAATTGTAGGCGTTGGATCGGCGCTGAGCGGCATGGACACACAAGGTATGAACGGCTTCTTCCGCCAGCTCCAACGAGATCTTGAGACAGGCGGTAATAAAGCAAAGGCCGAGCTAAATCTCGACTTAGACATGGACTTTAGTGCGTTCAAAGTAGTGACTAACGAGCCCGTTTGCGATGACATCACCGTTGTCACGCTAAATGGCAACATCAATATTCAACCGGGTGAATACGTTTTTGTTTGGATTCCGGGTGTGGGTGAGAAGCCGTTTTCCTGCCTCACCGACGCACCACTTCGCCTCGCTGTCATTGATGTTGGACAGTTCACTCACGCGTGTTACGCGCTTGAGCCGGGAGACGATGTCTATATTCGCGGGCCGCACGGCGCCCCTGTGCTTCCAAAGGATGACGCCCACGTTGTCTGCGTGGCGGGAGGAACAGGACTCGCCGCGGTCTACCAACTCGCCCGCGACTTTGGTTCGCAGGAGAAACCCGCACAGATTTTTGCAGGTGCACGCAGTGCAGATCGCCTCTACTTTATTGACGAGTGCCGCGCGATTGCCGATGTGCACATCGCAACTGATGACGGCAGTGCAGGATTTAACGGTCGAGTCACAGACGCGTTGCGATCGTATCTTGACACCCTCGACGCTGAGACACTGGCTCGAACAGAGTTCTACAACTGCGGACCTGAACCCATGATCCATGCGGCCGAGGCGGTGCAGCGAGACTTTGTCGAGCCGGCCAAAATGTTCAGTGCTATCGACTACACCACAAAGTGCGGTGTGGGTATTTGTGGCGCCTGCGCCTCACCCGATGGACGACGAATCTGTGTCGACGGACCCTTTATCAACACCCAATAAACTCACACACGAATAAGAGAGAGAACAATGGGAGCTAAACTTGTCGCTATTTCAACCGCTGTGACACTGACTGTACTGGCAGTCGCGTGGTTAGGTGATCAAACTGGAGCCACGCTGTATGGCTTACCCCTCATGGCGGCCATGGCGCTGGGGGTATTTGGGGTCCAGTGGGTCGGTCTGATCCACGCGCGCTTGTTCGAAACCGAGCACTACTTTGATCTTGTTGGCAGTCTGACGTACGTCACCGTCACGATTTTCGCGATTCAACAGGCTGTGGACTTTGGACTGCGCCAGCAACTCATCGCGGGCGCCGTCGTGGTCTGGGCAGTGCGGCTTGGACCCTTCTTGTTTATGCGCATTAAAAAAGCGGGCGAAGATCAGCGATTCAGAAAAAT
>DGPO01000115.1:26821-27858 GCA_002390485.1 Halieaceae bacterium UBA4438
ATCACCGCAGGCGCTGCGCTTGCCGCCATAATGACGCCAAATGCTAACGCGCTGGAGCCCTTATTTTTTATAGGAGCCCTCCTCTGGGTGTGTGGTTTTGCCATTGAAGTGGTGGCCGACCGTCAGAAGAGCGCGTTCAAAGCGAACTCCGAGAATGAGGGTAAGTTCATCAATACGGGTATTTGGGCTCGATCACAGCACCCGAATTACTTTGGTGAAATCGTACTTTGGGCCGGTGTTGCCGTCATGGCATTACCCTCCCTGTCGGGCAGTGCCCTGATCTTCTTAATCTCGCCAATATTTGTGGCCCTGCTGCTAACGCGGATCAGTGGCGTACCGCTTTTGCGCAAAACAGCGGCGGCTCGCTGGGGTGACGACCCCGACTATCAGGCCCATCTGAAAAATACGCCGGTACTGATTCCACGGCTATTTTAAAGTCGTTGGGACAACCACAAAAAAGCCGGCATTCGCCGGCTTTTTTATTACCGGTGTCAGCCCGCTAGCTGTACGACGCATTAAGGCCCGCCAAGCAGGCGTGGAACCCTTCCATTGTTGACGTCACCACTTCTGCAGCACTTCGTGACTCATGAATACGACCCATCACCTGGCCCGTCAGTGGTATAGCGGCCTCTAAGTCACCACCGAAATACAAGTCCAAGATATTAGCCATATGCTCAAACGGCTGAAATTGCCCCAACAGCTCAAGCTCTCCTGTTCGCCCAGTACGCATCGCTCGCAGGGCCGGGCGACCCTGCTGATTTAAAAACACCGTGTCGGTCTCTTTCCCATCGTAAATGGCTTGCTTCCAGTTCTGATGCACAGGCGAATCAGCGCAGCTAAGCATCGCTGTTCCCAACTGTACGCCCTCCGCGCCCAGCGCAAAGGCCGCCGCCATAGTTGGACCGTCACAAATACCACCGGCGGCAATAATGGGCACGTCGGTTCGTTCGCGAATAAGGGGCAGTAAGACCATGGTTGATACCGGTCGCGGATTTTTGAAGCCACCCCCTTCGCCCCCTTCAACAACCAAGCCGTCA
>DGPO01000067.1 GCA_002390485.1 Halieaceae bacterium UBA4438
CAGGCGACCTGGTAGGCAATGTTACCCAGGCTCTCTGCAAAGTCCGTCTTGAGCGCTTCACCCTTGTGGCGTAACCACAAGTATTCAAACGGGTCATAAAACGCGTTCTTGACCTTGATGACGTCCGGATCATCCGGGAATAGTAGCGGCAGTTCTTGCTTGTACATCAGTACGCACGAGGGAATTGGCGCAGTGAGGTCGTAGCCTTCGTCCACTAGACGCGCAAGTAACGGAATGTTGGCTTCTTTGAGCGCTTCCACCGCGTCAAGATCACCCAGTTCAAGCTTGGGCATGCCGCAACACTTTTCCTTCGGAATGACGTCGATGCTGATGTCGTTGTGCTGAAATACTTTAATAAAGTCTTCGCCAATGGTCGGGCTACTGTAGTTGCCGTAGCAGGTCGCATAGAGCGCTAGCTTTCCTTGTGTCGCTCCCACCGGGGTGGCCTCAATATGTGTCACCAGCTTCTTTGCGCGTTTTATCAGTGTATTGCGGTGGATTTCGGGAAGCGGGGCTTCAGCGGCAATGTCGAAGGTCTGCTCAAGCGCCTTACGAAATGTGGCGTTTTTATTCAGCGCGTTTGCGGTCACGTCAACGAGTGGAATCAATGCAACGCTACTCATCAGTGCATCTGTCGAGGTGAGTACTTTGTCGCGTAAGTTTGCGCCGTTGTCTTTAAAGTTTTGAGCTTTTGCCCGCAACATGAGATGCGGAAAGTCTATATTGAACTCGTGCGGGGGCACATAGGGGCACTTGGTGAGGTAGCACAGATCGCACATGTAGCACTGATCGACCACTTTGCCGTAATCCTCTACCGCAACACCGTCCACTTCGAGTGTCTCGGACTCATCGATGAGGTCGAACATCGTCGGAAAAGAGTCGCACAAACTGACACAGCGCCTGCATCCGTGACACACATCGTATACACGCGCCAATTCATCATTCAGCGAATCGCGATTCCAGAAATCGTCCGTCTTCCACTCAATGGGGTGACGTGTCGGTGCTTGAACGCTGCCTTCGCGCATCTGTATTTACCTCTGGTCGGTCTATTAGAACTAAAAAGGGGGCCGATAGACCCCCCTGTACTCAGCGACTGAGAATCAGGCGTCGAGGTTGTCGAGTGCTTTCTGGAAACGGTTAGCGTGACTACGCTCGGCCTTTGCCAGTGTTTCGAACCAATCAGCGATTTCGTCAAACTCTTCATCGCGTGCAGTTTTCGCCATGCCGGGGTACATGTCCGTGTACTCGTGTGTTTCGCCGGCGATCGACGCTTCTAAGTTCTTGACAGTGTCGCCCATTGGTAAGCCTGTTGCTGGATCACCCACGGCCTCGAGGTATTCGAGGTGCCCGTGTGCGTGGCCCGTTTCGCCTTCTGCAGTTGAGCGGAATACGGCTGCGACATCGTTGTAACCCTCTACATCAGCCTTTGAGGCGAAGTAGAGATAACGACGGTTGGCTTGAGACTCACCTGCGAAGGCGTCCTTCAGGTTCTGTTCGGTTTCGCTACCTTTCAGTTCCATTGCTTATTACTCCCTAGTTGATCTGTGACGTCATGACGCCGCCGAGTCACCGACAGCCTGAGTACTATACCCACTTGACGCCAATTTGGTTCCAAAAAAAGCCGATAAAACCAATCGTTTTTTGCGATCGTATATAGGACAAATGTTCGACAAGACCGATGGAGGTCATGTGTCACGCCAGCCTACACTGAAGCAGTTGAAGTACCTTTGCGCGGTCGCCGAGCACCAACACTTCGGACAGGCAGCGAAGGCGTGTCACGTGAGTCAAAGTACCTTGAGCGCGTCCATCGTAGAACTTGAGGATGCGTTATCGGCAAGTTTAGTTGAGCGTAATAACCGATCTGTTCTCTTGACTGCGCTTGGTAACGACGTGGTAACGCGGTCACGCGCCATTTTGACTGACGTTAACGATGTTGTGGCCTTGTGTGAGGCATCAAGAGAGCCGTTTCAGGGGACGATTCGAATGGGCGTTATTCCAACGGTCGCCCCGTTTGTGTTGCCGACGATGTTAAAGGCCATGCGCGCAGAGCATCCCGCTTGTAAATTTTTTGTTCGTGAGGACCTTTCGAATGCATTGGTTAACGCCTTGCAGATCGGTGAGCTCGACGTGCTCTTACTCGCCTTACCGTTTCCAGCAGAACACACAGACACCCTGGCGCTGTTTGAAGATCCCTTTTACCTTGCCGCATTAGCGAGCTCGCCCCTGATGACCGGTGCGACGCTGAAAACTCAAGACCTTCATGGCGCCGAAATGTTGCTGCTAGAGGAGGGGCACTGCCTGAGGGATCATGCGCTAGAGGCCTGCAAACTTAGAGCGGGTGACATCAACATGCCTTATCAGGCAACGAGTCTCACCACGATCGTGCAAATGGTGGCTAATGGAATCGGGACCACCCTACTGCCCAAAATGGCAACGGATGCGGGTATTACCGAGGGAACAGATTTGCAGCTTCGCTCGTTTAATGAGTCCGACGTCGGTCGACAGATTGGTTTAATGTGGCGCAAAAAAACGCCCCGGAAGCAGGAGTTCAATCTGCTCGGGGCGTTTATTCAATCCTGCCTTAGTGAAGAAGGCTAGGCGTACGCTTAGAAATTACGACGTAGCGTCGCACCGTAGGTTCTTGGTTGATTCGGGTAGCCGGTTAAGCTTCCTGTCTGCGCAACTGCAGGGAACCAAGTAATCAGCCATTCATCGTTAGTCAGATTGCGGCCCCAAATCCGGAGGTCCCAATCGCCGCGCGTGAGTCCAAAGCTCGCATTGATCATACGAACTTCACGCTCGCGGAACCCACGTGAGCCCAAGGCAATATTATTGTTTGACAAGTCCCCACCACCATTGATGTCAACAGCACTATCATATTGATAATCTGCTTGAATAAATCCATCCATACCACTGATGTTGAAGTTATAAGTTGCAACAGCACTTAAGCTCAACTCATGCACTCCTGCTGGTGTCAGCCCTGTAAAGTCTGCGGGTTGTCCGTTGAGCTGTGCACCGGTGAAGTCATCATAAATGGGGTCGAGGTACGTTGCCGAGAGCGCAATCGTCAGCGCCTCGGAAGCCCGAACCATGAGATCCAGTTCGACACCCTTGGACGACTGTTTGCCAGCGTTGGTGAGGGAAAATCCCGTGCCGAGGAAAGCATTAGATTGAAAGCCTTCAATGCTTTGATCGAAAATAGCTGCGTTAAGGGTTCCCCAGTCTGCCGAGTATTTGGCACCAAATTCGATGGTTTGGGCTTCCTCAGGACTCGCAAGGCGCGTGCCGATCGTTAAGTTATTGGGGAGCACGCCTCCGGCCGATAGAATCCCATCGCGCTCTTGTACGGTTGGACGCGAATCTCGAGAGAGGTTCCACGATGTGCCTTTGAAACCTGTGCCGTAGGTCGCATAAAAATTCAAATCATCAGAGTAGGCATGCGACAAGCTAACGGTATAGGTCGTCTTGCTGTCGTTAGAGGTCCCAGGCTCAGCTGCGTTGGGAATACCAAGAACTTGTGGTAAGAACTGAAGCGCTTCGAATCCGACGAACGGATTGCTGTCGGTTGGTGCGATCGCCGCGGCTGTTGCGGCCACTGTTTGAAGGTATACGAGATCAGTCGGGTCTGTCAGTGGGGGTATGCCAAGCGCAGCTAACCCACCAACATATGCGAGATTAGTTAAGGCAGTGATACCGTCTTCGCCTCGCAAGCTGAGGTTTGAGAAGCCATCATTATTCTCTTGTGAGAGTGTGATCTCTTTCTCGTCATTGAGGTAGTTGAGACCCACAGTGAGGTTGGTTTTCGAAGACAGTGGGAAGGTGACTTGACCAAAAACAGAGTAAGACTCGTTGTCTTGAGTTGCTGTTTCTAGTACGCCGTCGCCATCGGCCAAGAAAGTACCCGGTGTGTATCCCAGCAATGCCTCCAAACCACCCAAAGCCGCTTCACCTGCCGCCAGATCCCCTCCACCAACCGTAAGATTGATGTAGTTTCGCCATTGCGAGCCAAATTCGATGCCGTTTTCGAAGTCAATGGATTCATCAAAATAAAAGCCGCCCAGCAACCAATCAGCATTACCTGCAGTCCCTGTTAAGCGAAACTCTTGGGTGAACGTTTTAATTTCAGTTTCACCCGTGCTGTTACCTATAACATCTGCTCCGGTGAAGTCTACGTCGCCAAGTGGTTGATTAAAGTAAGAGTCCCGGTAGGCGGTTATAGAACGGACATCGATGTCACCGATGCTGGTTTTATAGTCGACAGTGACTCCTTTGTTTTCACCCTTGTTGATGGTGTCAAAGTTACCAAAATGCTTAAAATTAAAGGCGTCTTCGGGGATGTAGGCTTGTCCCGGAACCACCGATAGTGGTGCCAACGCGAATCCGGCAGGTCCGTTGACTAAGTTCGCTGTGCCACAGCAAACTTCGTCAATTTCATCGTAGTCCAGTATGACTCTGAGTTCGCTATCGTCGCCCTGGATCAAAAAATCTGCGCGAGTGCTCCAGCGGTTTCGGTTGTTGAAGTCGGTACCTGTGGGCACATTATCAAAGTAGCCGTCCCTACTCAGCGAGGTTCCGCTGAGGCTGAACGCGACTGAGTCTGAAAGCGGTCCGGTGTAAAACGCCCTAACGGACTCTTGGCTGTAGTTCCCGAATCCCACTTCCACAGATCCTCGACTTTCAAATTCCGGCGCTTTTGTCGTGACCGAGATGACACCTGCGGATGCATTTTTTCCGTAAAGCGTGCTTTGCGGTCCCTTGAGTACTTCAATTTGCTGAATATTGGGAAGATCAGAAATTCGAGCCTGGGAGCGAGATAAGTAAACACCATCGACGAAGACCGCGACTGATGGCTCAATGCCTGGGTTGTTTGCGCCATTACCAAAACCTCGAATCACGAAGTTGGTTTGAATAGAATTCTGAAATTGAGGTACGCGAAGGGACGGCACGACTGATTGGAGGTCCAAAAGATCCCTCACTTCAGCGCGTTCCAATACTTCCCCTGAGACCACACTAACCGACATGGGTACATCTTGAATCGATTCAGCCCGTTTGGTTGCAGTGACGACCACTTCTTCCATGGGCTGTTGCGCAAACGATTGCGCGCTTATGGTCGACAGAACGGCCGCTGCTAAGGTCAAACATCTCATTTGCATGGGAACCACCATATTAGTTATGAATTTTTATAAAGTTTTATGAAGTTATTGCCCTGTACCGTAGCAATTGGACATCCAAGCGCCAAGTAATTTCTGATGACGTCGCGACGTTTCGCTGTAACTGAGCCTCTAGTGGTCTCAGACTTGACGCGTGTGCTTAGTGCGGAAGGGCGTCGTGCCTTTGCCGTCTTTCACGATCCTGTGACGTTTCGGGGGTTGTCGACTCGGCACGAGGTGCATCGGACCATTACCAATCAGGTCTCTTCGACCAATTTTTTTGAGGGCCTCGCGCAAGGCAGGCCAATTGTCAGGATCGTGGTAACGCAAAAACGCTTTGTGTAGGCGCCGCTGTTTGATACTGCGCACTGAGGGGACGCTTTTGCTGCCACGACTGACTTTTTTGAGCGGGTTTTTTTCGCTGTGGTACATGGCGGTGGCGAGTGCCATGGGCGAGGGGTAAAACGTTTGAACTTGATCGGCCCTGAACTTATTTTGTTTCAGCCAGAGTGCGAGATTGACCATGTCGTTGTCCGTCGTTCCCGGGTGCGCCGCAATAAAATAGGGAATGAGGTACTGCTTTTTACCAGCCGCTTTCGAATACTTATCAAACAACTGCTTGAAGCGATCGTAAGTCCCGATACCGGGCTTCATCATTTGATCAAGTGGACCGTCTTCGGTGTGCTCGGGCGCAATTTTGAGGTAGCCACCGACGTGGTGTGTGACAAGCTCTTTGACGTACTCTGGCGTCTCGACCGCCAGGTCGTACCGAAGACCTGACGCGATCAGCACCTTTTTAACCCCGGGAATTGTTCTGGCTCGGCGATAGAGGTCGACCAAAGGGGTTTGGTCCGTATTTAGGTTTTTACAGATGCCGGGGAAAACGCAACTCAGCTTGCGGCATTTGGCTTCAATCTCCTCACTCTTACAGGCCAGACGCCACATGTTTGCTGTGGGTCCCCCAAGGTCGGAAATTACACCGGTAAAGCTGGGGCTCGTGTCCCGAATTTTTTCAATCTCGCGCACAATCGAGTCTTCGGACCGATTTTGAATAATTCTGCCTTCGTGTTCGGTAATCGAGCAAAAGGTACACCCGCCAAAGCATCCGCGCATAATGTTGACCGAGTGCTGAATCATCTCAAGCGCCGGTATTTTGTGGTCACCGTACGCCGGGTGAGGGCGCCGCTGGTAAGGCTGCTCAAACACCCAGTCGAGCTCCGGTGTCGACAGCGGAATGGGCGGAGGATTAAACCAAACGTGCCGTTCGCCGTGCGCTTGTATGAGTGCCAGCGCATTATGAGGATTAGTTTCCTTGTGCATCACCCGAGCGGTATGGGCATAAAGGACCGGATCATCCTTGACCACGTCAAAGCTGGGCAAGCGAATCACATCGGCGGTGGGATTACTGCTTGCCATGAGTGACACGGCTTGCGCCTCCACCACGTCCTTTGAGACGGCGTTTTCAGCCTCAGCGTCGCAGACCTCGGGTTCCATGCCTTGGTAGGGGTTCAGTAACTTGTCCACCTTGCCCGGTTCATCCACCGAGGTGGAGTCAATGACCCGGTACCCCGGCAGCGACTCGGACGTCATGAAGGCCGTACCGCGCAAGCCTTTAAGGTCGTCAATTGTCTTTCCTTGAGCCAATCCATGTGCGAGGTCTACAATGGCACGCTCAGCGTTTCCGTAAAGTAAAATGTC
>DGPO01000044.1 GCA_002390485.1 Halieaceae bacterium UBA4438
AACATTTCCGCGAGAGGCACATCAGCGTCGATAATTTTACCCGACGCACTGTCACTCATTCCAAGAATGAGACCGCGACGGCGATTGAGGTCACCCACAACATCACCCATATTTTCTTCGGGCGTGACGACCTCGACTTTCATAATGGGCTCAAGAAGTACAGCACCACCCTCGTCAGCCAGTTTCTTGGTCGCCATGCTCGCCGCTATTTTAAACGCCATTTCATTAGAGTCGACATCGTGAAATGAACCGTCATACAGCGTTGCTTTTAAACCGAGCAATGGGTAACCCGCAAGCACACCGTTTTGCATCTGCTCTTCGATTCCCTTGTTGATCGCAGGAATATATTCACGTGGCACCGTGCCACCGACGATTTCGTTGACGAACTCGAGTCCTTCAGCACCCTCGTCTTCCGCAGGCTCAAAGCGCACCCAAACGTGACCGTATTGCCCGCGACCACCCGACTGGCGAATAAATTTACCTTCGATCTCAGCGGTATTTCGGATTCTTTCACGATACGCCACTTGCGGCTTACCAATATTTGCCTCAACACTGAATTCGCGACGCATACGGTCTACGATGATATCCAGGTGAAGCTCGCCCATTCCCGAAATAATAGTTTGACCCGTTTCTTCGTCGGTCTTTACCCGAAATGAGGGATCCTCTTGCGCAAGCTTTGACAGTGCAACCGACATCTTTTCTTGATCCGGCACGGACCGTGGCTCGACCGCCACAGAAATCACAGGCTCAGGAAATTCCATTCGCTCCAGAACGACTGCGTTATTGATTGCACACAGGGTATCGCCCGTCGTGACGTCCTTGAGACCAATCGCCGCTGCAATATCACCCGCGAGGACTTCCTTAATCTCTTCACGACTATTGGCATGCATCTGGACCATGCGTCCAACACGCTCTTTCTTACCTTTGACCGAATTAAGAACCGCGTTTCCTGACTCTAACTTTCCCGAGTAGACACGAAAGAAGGTCAGCGTCCCAACGTAGGGGTCGGTCGCAATTTTAAACGCCAGTGCAGAGAACGGCTCTTCGTCATCAGACTCACGCGTAATGACCGTTTCACCGTCGATCTCCGTGCCTTCTATCGCTTTCACTTCTGTCGGTGACGGCAGGTAATCCACAACCGCATCGAGCACGGCCTGTACGCCCTTATTCTTAAACGCACTGCCACCGAGCACAGGCACGATCTCATTGGCCAGTGTTCGTATCCGAAGACCCACTTTTATCTGATCCTCAGATAAAACGCCGGTCTCAAGGTACTGATCCATCAACTCATCGTTCGCTTCAGCCGCCGCTTCAACGACCAACTCTCGCATCTCATAACACTGATCCACGAGCTCATCGGGCACCGGGCCATAGTCAAATGAAACGCCCCGATCCGATTCATCCCAAACAATGGCTTTGTTCTTTATCAGATCGATGACGCCGACAAAACCTTCCTCCGCACCAATCGTCATTTGAATCGGCACAGGATTGCAGTCGAGGCGATCGCGGAGCTGATCCACAACGGTCATAAAGTCTGCACCGGCCCGATCCATCTTGTTGATGAACACCATGCGAGGCACCTGATACTTGTTGGCCTGGCGCCATACCGTTTCAGTTTGCGGCTGAACTCCTGAGGCGCCACAGAGCACCACAACGGCACCGTCGAGCACCCGCAGGGAGCGTTCTACTTCAATCGTAAAATCAACGTGGCCGGGAGTGTCGATGATATTAATACGGTATTCATCGAACTGGTTGTCCATACCACGCCAGAAACAGGTCGTTGCGGCTGAGGTAATGGTGATGCCGCGCTCTTGCTCCTGCTCCATCCAATCCATGGTCGCAGCACCGTCGTGCACTTCGCCTATTTTATGCGAAACGCCGGTGTAAAAAAGAACGCGTTCTGTGGTGGTCGTCTTGCCAGCATCAACGTGTGCGCAAATACCGATATTGCGATAGCGGTTAATCGGTGTTTTGCGCGCCACGTTGATACCTCGTCGCTAAACTCAGCGAATTTAGAATCGGAAGTGTGAGAACGCCTTGTTGGCTTCCGCCATGCGGTGCACATCTTCACGCTTCTTAACCGCATTACCTTTGCCCTGTGCGGCATCAAGGATTTCTCCGGCCAAACGCTGACGCATGGACTTCTCACCGCGATTTCGCGCGTAATCAACCAACCAACGCATTGACAGCGCGATGCGACGCGCGGGACGGACTTCTACCGGCACCTGATACGTAGCACCCCCCACACGACGAGACTTAACCTCGACCATGGGTGCAATATTTTCAAGGGCCTCATCGAACACTTCAATCGGATCGCGGTTCGAGCGCTCCGCAACCAGCGTCATTGCGCCGTAAACGATCGATTCGGCAACGGACTTCTTACCACTGATCATGACGTGGTTCATGAATTTGGCGAGTGTTGTGTTCCCGTACTTGGGATCGGGTATCACTTCACGTTTTGCAACAACGCGTCTTCTTGGCATAGCTCTCTCTCTTCTTCAGGTCATACAGCCACACATGGGCTGTCCTTACTGTCACACGGGGTGACGATACGGCTGAAAATCAGCCCAATTACTTCGGTCGCTTCGCACCGTACTTTGAGCGCGACTGGCGACGATTCGCAACACCCGACGTATCGAGACTTCCGCGAACCGTGTGGTAGCGAACACCGGGCAAATCCTTCACACGACCACCGCGGATCAACACCACGCTGTGCTCTTGCAGGTTGTGGCCCTCACCACCAATGTAAGACGACACTTCAAAGCCGCTGGTCAAACGAACACGACACACTTTGCGCAGTGCCGAGTTAGGCTTTTTAGGTGTGGTTGTATAAACACGGGTACAAACACCGCGTCGCTGTGGGCACGCCTGCAAGGCAGGAACGCCACTCTTCACTACTTTACGCTTGCGCGGCTTACGCACTAGCTGGTTGATTGTTGCCATTCGGCCTTAACTCCAAGTCGTTAAGAGCGCCCCAACGGGACGCCATCAAAAAAGAGCGCGAAGTCTAATGACGGGGGGGTGCCCCGTCAAGCTCGCGCGGTTTAATTACTCTGCTTCACCACCTGCAGTCGCATTTTCTATCTCAGCTGCCAGTGCACCCGCTAAGTCATCAGCGGCCTCTGCCTTCTCAAGCTCCTCAGCAAAACTCTCTGAGAATTCCTCTGCCGACATTTGGACACTCGACTCTTTGTCCAAGGCTCGCAGACGACGTCGCTCCTCGTGGTGCGCAAGTCCAGTACCTGCCGGAATCAGGCGTCCGACAATAACGTTCTCTTTCAAACCACGGAGGTAGTCACGCTTGCCCGTTACCGCCGCTTCCGTCAGTACGCGAGTGGTTTCCTGGAATGATGCGGCAGAAATGAAGCTCTCTGTCGCAAGCGACGCCTTCGTAATACCCAACAGCTCGCGTTCGACAGTCGGACGAACAAGCCCTTGTGCATCCATGCGGTCGCACTCTTCCAAGTACGCGTTCCACTCAATTTGCTCGCCCTTGATAAAGCTCGACTCGCCCGATGAAACAACGTAAGCCTTGCGCAACATCTGACGAACAATCACTTCAATGTGCTTATCGTTAATCTTCACACCCTGAAGCCGGTAAACCTCCTGGATCTCGTTCACAATGTACTTTGCGAGCTCCGGAATGCCCTTCAGACGCAAAATATCATGCGGACTGAGTGCGCCTTCCGACACGATCTCGCCCTTCTCGACCTGCTCACCTTCGAATACTGACAGCTGACGCCACTTCGGAATAAGCTCTTCGTAGTGATCAGAACCGTCGGGTAAAGCCTTACCGTCTGTTGGCGTAATCACCAAACGACGCTTACCTTTGGTTTCCTTACCAAAGCTGAACGTCCCCGAGATTTCGGCCAGAATCGCAGGCTCTTTCGGCTTACGGGCCTCGAACAAGTCAGCAACGCGCGGGAGACCACCCGTAATGTCACGTGTCTTCGAACCCTCTTTCGGAATACGCGCAATCACGTCACCCACCGACACCTTGACACCGTCTTCGAGATTCACCATCGCCGATGGAGGCAAGAAGTAAACCGCCGGGACATTGGTACCCGCCAGGTACAGTTCGTTGCCAGACTCATCAACAAGCGTCACGGCAGGGCGAATATCTTTACCTGCACTGGGTCGCTCAGACTGATCCATCACGGAAATACTCGACAGCCCCGTAAACTCGTCCGTCTGCCGCTTGATGGTGACGCCTTCTTCCATGCCACCCAGTTTCACGATACCCGCAACCTCGGTCACAATGGGGTGCGTGTGAGGGTCCCAAGTTGCAACGACATCGCCTGCCGCAACCGGTGACTCGTCACCCACCTTAATGACAGCACCATAAGGCACCTTGTAGCGCTCACGCTCACGACCCACGCCGTCCATTACGGAGAGCTCACCAGAACGAGAAACAGCGACCAAGGAGCCGTCTGAACGACCGACAACTTTCATATTGTGGAGGCGAACAGTACCGTCCGAATTCACTTGAATATTGTCCTGAGCCGCCTGACCTGACGCTGCACCACCAATGTGGAACGTACGCATGGTCAGCTGTGTACCGGGCTCACCGATCGACTGAGCAGCAACAACACCAATGGCCTCGCCCATATTCACCTGATGACCGCGACCGAGGTCCCGACCGTAGCAGGTCGAACAAATCCCGTAGCGCGTCTCACAAGTGATCGGAGAGCGCACCAAAATCTCATCGATACCCATTTCTTCAATCTTGAGATTCCACAGCTCATCCACCAACGTACCGGCCGGCACGAGCACTTCATCAGTGCCGGGCTTGACGACATCGGCAGCGATGATGCGACCCAGGACACGATCCGCCAGCGACTCAATAATGTCACCACCGTCGATCACAGGCGTCATCACAAGACCTCGCTCAGTGCCACAGTCGGGCTCAACCACCACCACGTCCTGTGCCACGTCAACAAGACGTCGCGTCAAATAACCTGAGTTCGCAGTCTTAAGGGCCGTATCTGCCAGACCTTTACGCGCGCCGTGAGTTGAGATGAAGTACTGCAGTACGTTCAAACCTTCACGGAAGTTAGCCGTAATCGGCGTTTCAATAATTGAGCCGTCGGGCTTGGCCATCAGCCCACGCATTCCCGCTAACTGACGTATCTGCGCAGGTGAGCCACGTGCGCCAGAATCGGCGTACATGTAGACCGAG
>DGPO01000027.1:0-120 GCA_002390485.1 Halieaceae bacterium UBA4438
CGTCGGAATGGTTGAGCGCTCTACGCCTCCCGCCATCGACTTGGCGTCGCCACCACCGGTGACCGCCATCACGTTAAAGACTTCGATCATTCCCGTGACGGTGCCCAACAGACCCAGCAA
>DGPO01000027.1:293-1222 GCA_002390485.1 Halieaceae bacterium UBA4438
GCAATGATCCAGAGAACATTGCCGCCTTTGTCCATAAACGCCATGATGGTATCGAGCAGTTCTGCCATTGGCTGTTACTCCGTCCGATTTACCGACTAATTACCCGCAGCCTCAGCACGCTCAGCAACGATGCCCGTCGCCTGCTCGTTGAGAATGTGCATGATCTTCTGAGCCCGACCATTGACAACGGTGTGCAGCAGTACGGTTGGAATCGCAACCAAAAGACCCAGAACCGTGGTGATCAGTGCGCTCGAGATACCGCCGGCCATCGCCTTAGGATCACCTGCGCCAAAGATCGTGATGGCCTGGAAGGTAATAATCATACCCGTGACCGTTCCGAGTAGGCCCATGAGCGGTGCAACCGCTGCGATAATTTTCAGCAGAGTCAAACCGGATTCTAGCTTAGGCGTCTCACGAAGTACCGCTTCCGCCATCTTCAGCTCAAGCGTCTCCGTATCAATGTTTGGATTTTCTTGGCTGACCAGAAGCACACGACCCAGCGGATTATTTGCTTTCGCTTCGCCTGACTTAAGCTGGCTGTTCACCGCCGCACCCATCATCGTTAGCATGATGACGCGAACAATGGCCAACAGGAAGGCAAAAGCGCCCACGGTAGTAATTGCATAACCGACGTAACCACCTTGATGCCACCGCTCTTCGAGCGTTGGCGTGTCAATGATTGCCGCAAGGAATGAGCCGCCAGTGGGGCCTGTAGGGTCGATGCCGAACGCACTGAGTCCGCCAGTTGCATCAGCAAGGGCTGCTGCGTCGGCAACGGAGCTACCGCCAGGCTGGCGTGGTAGTTCAGCAAGTTTGTCATTCCCGTAGGACAGGTAGTTGCCGTTCACATCGACGATGTTAAACGCGCCAACACGCACCACGTCGCGGCTGGCGATTTCACCCGAGGGTGTTGCAACGTCAGCAGTGAA
>DGPO01000027.1:1272-25441 GCA_002390485.1 Halieaceae bacterium UBA4438
CGCTCAATCTCTTCGATTTGAGGCAGCTGATCGGAGCCGGTCATCTTCGCAATGAGGTCCTTCAAAAAGCCTTCGCGGTTCGGATACTCTGAACTGACGAGTGACACCTCAATATTTGACGCTAGATCGCCAGAGGCCGCGGTCAAGTGCCCAAATAACTCACCAAGCGTACCTAAACGCTCCTTAAGCTTCTCCTGCTTCGCGGCAATCAGTAACTCGTTATCTTCAAACTTCTTCTCAAGGCGCGCCGATCGTCGCTCTTCTGCAGTGCGCTCTCGCTCTGCACGATTAAGCTCGGACTGCTGATTTGACTTATCTTGAGAAAATCGCTGTTCGCGAGCACGGTTTTCACCATCGGCCCGCGATCGGCCCTGCTTGACCAGATCAAGAAGGTCGCTCATGTTCTGCGCGGCCACTTCCTGCGGAGTAGGACCTGCCGGAACTTCGGGAGCGGCTGCGTCGTCTTGCGCGACTGCAATGCTTGCGAACAAACCTGCAATGACAAAGGTCGTTGCTTTCAAAAACTTAGCATTCATCTTAGTTAGCCTCCGGAGCTGCGATAGGCATGTTCAAAAGTTCAATCGTTGCCTGCTTTTTGGCAATGCGGACGGCCTTACGAACGGCCGCAGAGTAATCTGCTGAAGATAATGTTTCCCAAGCACGCGATTCGTTGTCCCATGCGCGCGTTTCTGCACCGTCGGTGGTCTGAGCAACCAACGCGACACGTCCAATGCGGAGCATATCCACTTCACGCTCGGCGCCATCAACTGCGATGGTGTCTGAGTACGCTTCGATACCGCGACCGTACTGAAGCTCAATGGAGTACAGCTCTAGAATTTGGCGAAACGCCTCAGCAGAGGTCACGTCCGAGCGATCTAAATTGGCGCGCACGGCTTCAATGTTGCCCTTGCGTGTCGACAGGTCAAATGGCATGTCCAGGTCAATGAACTGATCCAAGCCATCGAGCATTCGCGTCACTAGCGGCGGAATTTGACGCTGAATAATCGCCGCGTCTGAAATGGACTGATCGATGTCGCTAATACGACGCTCTTGATTCGCAATTTGGCGATCCAAGCGGGCGTTGTAGACCCGAAGACCTTCAACCTGCTTCATCACGGTTTTGTAATCGGCCAGTAGGTCGCGTGTCTCGTCCGCTAAGCGATCGATCTTGCCCTGCGACGTAACTGCGGCTTTGGTGCGGTCAATTCCAACCTGCATAATATCTTCGAGTGAGTCAGCTTTGGCATAAGCTGCACCACCCACGAAACTGGCTACGATAGTCGCAACGCCAACAAGAGTTTTAATCCGAGTGTTAGTCATGGGATTCGTATTTCCTCACGCAAAAGAGTCCGTGGTCCACAAGTGGTCCGTTTTTCGTCGGTACGGTTTAAGTCCGGCCGCAGATCTTTTTATAGACTTAGGATCAACGGGACTGAAACTTTATAGCGTAGAATGTTGCAGTGCAACGCCTCTAGAAAGTTAATCCGACTTAATTCGATAAATATTGAGCCTATTCCGGGTTTTCGAGCCGAATAACGGAAAAGTCATGGCTATTGCGCTCACCAGCGGGGACCTGCTCTCGAGCAACCTCTCGCCAGCTCGCGATTGCGTCGAGATCGAAAAAGGCATCGCCGTCGACCTGCCCATGGACCCGAGTAACAAACGCTCGTGAGGCAAAGGGCAATGCTTGGCGATAAACCTCCGCACCACCAATGACCATGACGCTGTCAGCACCGTCAATAAAAGCCTGACCCTCTGCAAGATCAATAGCCTGCTCTATCGATGATGCAACAGACACACCATGGGCCGTCCAAGACGGGTCGCGCGTTAAAATAATATTAAGGCGCCCCGGCAGCGGCCGACCGATCGACTCAAACGTTTTACGCCCCATCACAATCGGGCGACCCATGGTCGTGCGCTTAAAGTGCTGAAGATCGTCGGGAAGGTCCCAAGGCAACGCATTGCCGCGCCCAATGACACCGTTATCCGCGACGGCCACAACAATGGAGACCGGTAATGAGTCAGACTCTCTCATGGCTACACTGCCACAGGGGCCGAAATATTGGGTTCGGGGTCGTATCCAACAAGCTCAAAATCTTCAAAGCAGTAATCGTAGATGCTTTCTGGCTTGCGGAGGATGCGAAGACTTGGCCGCTCCTTGGGATGCCGCAAAAGCTGAGTCTCCACTTGCTCGGCATGGTTGCTGTAAAGGTGGCAGTCGCCCATGGTAACGATCACTTCGCCCGGCTCAAGGCCCACTTGCTGGCACAACATATGAACCAGGAGCGAGACCGAAGCAATATTAAACGGCAAGCCTAAAAACGCGTCGCTTGAGCGAATGTAGAGCATCGCTGAAAGACGGCCGTTAGCAACATAGAACTGGTAGAGCAAATGGCACGGCGGCAAGGCCATGCGGCCCGCCTCTACATTTTCCTGGGGCGACAGGCCCTCATCCGGCAGATACTCAACGTTCCAGGCGTGGAAAAGAATGCGTCGACTCTCAGGACGACTCCTGAGGCACTCAAGCACGTAATCAATTTGATTAATCTCGCCACCGTCTCGGGTTGGCCACTTGACCCACTGAGCGCCGTAGAGAGGGCCCAAATCACCCGCGTCAGTCGCCCATTCGTCCCAAATAGAAACCCCATTTTCACGCAACCACTGGGTGTTGGTGTCGCCACTTAAAAACCAGATCAACTCATTGACGACACTTTTAAAGTGCACTTTCTTCGTCGTTAAGACAGGAAAACCGTCGTTCAAGTCAAAGCGTAACTGGCGGCCAAATACTGACCGCGTGCCTGTGCCGGTCCTGTCACCTCGGTCCACTCCCGTGTCCCGAATATCGCGCAAAAGATCCAAATACTGCTGCATGCAAAACGTCCTATTTTTTCGCGTCGCGGCGATACGCCCAAATCATAATAGCGGCACCGATAGCAATCATCGGCAGGGACAATAATTGTCCACGCGTCATCCAGCCCAATGCATCAAAACCGATGTGTGCATCTGGCTCGCGGAAAAACTCTGCGAATGATCGAAACAGGCCGTAACCCAAAAGAAAAAGGCCCGCCGCTGACCAATGAGGACGCGGCGACCGTGTGTACCAAAATAACACGAAGAAAAGGAGTATCCCTTCCATCGCGAACTGATATAGCTGAGACGGATGTCGGGCCAATCCCAAAGGATCTCCAGGGAAAACCATTGCCCAGGGCACATCCGCTGGCCGCCCCCAGAGCTCTTGGTTGATAAAGTTCCCAATACGGCCCAGCGCCAAACCCACCGGTGCTAAAGGTGCAATAAAGTCGACGAGCGCTCCAAACTCAATTTTCTGGTGCCGAGAGAACAACCACATAGCAATGACGACGCCCAAAAAACCGCCGTGGAACGCCATACCACCTTCCCACAAACGAAACACTCTCAAGGGATCGTCCCATAGCGAGCCCGCGCCATAAAACAGGGCGTAACCAATTCGTCCACCCGCCACAATACCCAGGGCTGCATAAAAAATTAAATCGTCAATTTGCTCCTCGGAGACCGGCGACTGCGCCAACTGCGCACGCCGCTTGCCTAGCCACCACGCAAAGATCAAGCCCCCGACGTACGTCAGTCCGTACCAATAAATTGAAATCGGCCCCAGCGAAAGCGCAACAGGATCGATTTGGGGGTAATGAATCATCGCTTCCTTAACTCAAATAGAGACATTGATCAGTTTGCTTCACGCTCGAGCACATACCATTAGGGAAAAGACCACACACCTTCAGCGTTTCCGACGACGACGTCTCGTATTGGCCTTTGGTAAATTAAAGCCCACCAGCTCCGACAGTGCAGAACGATAGACTTGCTGCTTAAAATCCACGACTGAGGAAATGGGATACCAGTAGCTCACCCACTGCCAGTCACGGAACTCGGGCTTTTTGTCGATATCCAGCCGCACCGCGTCGTCCGGCGCGTCCAGACGCAATAAAAACCACTTCTGTTTCTGGCCAATACAAATCGGTGATTCATTTTTTCTGACGTACTTCGCGGGGAGCCGATAACGGAGCCAGCCCTTCGTCACGCCTAAGACGGTGACGTGTTCGGGTAACAGACCAATTTCCTCTCGAAGCTCTCTAAACATCGCCTCTTGCGGGTCTTCGTTCGAATCAATGCCGCCTTGCGGGAACTGCCAAGAGTCCTTGCCTTTGACTCGCTTTCCCCACAGCACCTGACCATCACGGTTTGTCACGACAATCCCAACGTTAGGCCTAAAACCAGCCTCGTCGATGACGCGGTCTTTGTCTACTGTACTCACACCCATCCTTTCGCGATGCGCGTCTGCACATCTATACTAGAATCTCAATAAGCCGTAGTGTCCCACATCGCGGGCCACCATGCTCACAACGAATGATAAA
This sequence comes from Halieaceae bacterium UBA4438, assembly GCA_002390485.1. Taxonomy (GTDB): domain Bacteria; phylum Pseudomonadota; class Gammaproteobacteria; order Pseudomonadales; family Halieaceae; genus Luminiphilus. Next base: position 5,661 of record DGPO01000027.1, read on the forward strand.
CAACTCAAAGGTAAGGCTTAGTCATGGGGCTTGCGCTGTTTGATCTAGACAACACACTGATTGCCGGAGACTCAGATCATTTGTGGGGAGACTTTCTCGTCAACCAAGGCCTGGTGGATCCACAAACACACAAAGCGCTGAACGCGCTGTTTTACCGACAGTACCAGGAAGGGCAACTCGACATTGACGAGTATTTGTCCTTCGCTCTCGGCCCAATGGCGGGAATGACGCCCGAGTCGCTTAGCGCACTGCACCGTATATTTGTGAAAGAACACATCGAGCCGATTTTACTCGACCGCGCTTTTGATCTGATTCAGGAGCATCGTATTAACGGCGATACGATCGTCATTATTACGGCTACAAACACGCTGGTGACGCGCCCTATCGCAGATAGATTAGGCGTGGAACACCTCATTGGTTGCGAAGCAGAAATCAAAAACGGGCATTTTACAGGCAAACCGAGCGGCACACCGTCATTTGCCGAGGGCAAAGTGATCCGAATAAAGGACTGGTGCGAGACGCAGGGCCAATCGATGGAAGGCGCTGTGTTTTACTCCGACTCGCACAATGACTTGCCTCTGCTTCAAGCGGTGTATAAACCTGTCGCTGTTGACCCCGATGACCGATTGAAGCGCGAAGCACTGCGAAACGGCTGGGACATTATCTCTTTACGAGATTAGTCCTCATCATCACAGAACGCTTCATACTCTTCTGCAGACATCAATGCCTCGAGTTCGCTGAGGTCATCGACTCGGAGCTTGAAAAACCATCCATCATTGAAGGCATCTGAATTCACTGTCTCGGGAGAATCTTCAAGCGCTTCATTAGCGGCCAGTACTTCGCCACTGATGGGCGCGTAAATATCCGATGCGGCTTTGACGGACTCAACTACGCCCGCCTGATCACCCGCAGCAATCTGATCACCAACCTCGGGCATCTCTACAAACACCACGTCGCCCAGAGCATCCTGCGCATGCTCGGTGATGCCTATGGTAACGGTTCCGTCCTCTTCGCGGCGCACCCACTCATGAGTCTTTGCGTAGTAAAGTTCAGATGGGGCCTGGCTCATCAATCAATCCTCAATATGACGGTGTAGAAAGGGTAGTGTCTGCCAGCGCATCTGGCAATTACTGCAACGACAATTCAACTGTAAATACTGCATCACTGTAGGTCGCAATGCGACTCAGAAACTACCCACCAACGGCTTGCTGGATAAACCATTTTTTGACTCGAGGAAGCGCATTCACAGAGTTCAGACCCATGTTGCGAAGCATCGTCATCGCGGTATCAGTCGAGCCGAAACCCCACTTAAACGCCTGCATTGCGGCCATCATGCTCAAATTATCGCCTTTACGCTGACGCTCGTAGCGGCTCAATACCTGTGATGCACCCCAGTCGGCGCCCCGTTCGTAGGCACGGCAAATCTCCCCGCCCAGCACACGAGCGTCTGACAAGCCCAGATTGATTCCCTGACCTGCCAGCGGGTGGATTGAATGCGCCGCATCACCCACCAGAACAAAACGGTGACTGAAATAATTCACAGCGTGGCATTGCACCAACGGAAAGGCTTGGCGATCACTCACGGCCGTTACCCGAGGACCGCGCCCTGACAACGCGGCATTGAGCCCTTGGATAAACGCCTCGTCGTCGGCATCAATCCACTTTTGACTCACTGTCTCATCGAGTGACCAGACAATTGAGCACAGGTTTTGGTCCGCAAGCGGCAAAAGAGCGAGCGGACCTGAGGGTAGAAATGCCTGCCAACAGGTCGCCGCGTGATCAGGCTCAACGCTGACAGTCGCCACAATCGCTTGCTGCTGATAGGACCATGTCCGGGTTCGCATGGCGGCAAAATCGCGACTTTTCGATCGACCGCCGTCGGCGCCAATCGTAAGAGAGGCAACCACTTCGTCACCCGACGAGGTCACCATTTCCGCACCCTCGCTATGCGTTGAAAGCGCATCAAGCCGGGTGTCCCAAAACACCTGAATATTGGGTACTAACGCCGCACGCCGCTTCAGCGCATCGACGGTGACCGACGACTCAACAATGCTTCCGAGCTCTCTCAGTCTTAACTCTTCGGCGGTAAATTGAACACAGCCCGTGCCCTCGGCATCCCAGACACACATGTCGGTATAAGCGCCGACGCGCTGAGTCGCATGGATGCTCTGCCAAACCTCCAGCGACTCTAAAAACTTGATCGATGCGGGTGTTAACGCCGTTACTCGGCGACTCCACGCATTTAACGCTCGCTCTTCAGACGGCTCGTTTGGCTCTTTCTGCGCATCAAAAATGGCTATACGCAAGCCCGTGGGTGCGATTGCCAGCGCAGTGGCTAGCCCTACGACACCAGCTCCAATTATGGCAATGTCGACGTCCTGACGCGCCATGACTACCGTCTCCCCATCCCAAACTCGGCAACACGGCGCTTCACGGGCTGGGCCATGTCCAGTAGCGACAACGCAGCACTGCCAAACCCATCAATAAGCGGTGATGGCGTATCAAATAATTGAGAAAGAAGCGTCGTCGCAGAAATCGTTTGTTCATGGTCAGACGCGCTGTCGAGCGCGAAGCTGCTCAGTCTTTTCAGCGAACCGAACGGTGCATCGCAGGACATTTCACGGTGAATAAGTCCGTCTAAGCGATGGATATCTCTCACAGAGAGATTAAAGCCCTGACCCGCCACGGGATGAACTGTATGCGCCGCATTACCCAGTAAAATACAGCGATGACGGACCGTCTCTCGACTAATAACCACGCTAAGTGGCCAACCCGCACGCTGCCCAATCTTCGTTGCCTTACCGACTCGCCAACCGATCATTGACTGTAATTCCGACATGAAATCACGGTCGTTTAATCGCAACAGTCGTGCTTGCGTGTCTTGATGAGCACACCAGATCACATTGTAGCGCGGCCTTGAAGATCCACTGCTTGGCAAAGGTAGAAATGCCAAGGGGCCCTGGTGTGTGAAACGTTCATAAGCCACCGCGCGGTCCTCACCGTCTGTTTCGCAATTAAAGGCGATCGCGTATTGCACAGCGGCCCGTCGATGCACGCCAATACCCAACGACTGACGGAGTGCCGACTCTGCACCGTCAGCAATGATCACAAGGTCCGCTTTAATTTCCCGACCGTCATCAAGCACCAGCTCTGGGCGGCTCACGGTAGCGGAAAAATCAACCACTTCCCGGCCTTCAATGACGTCAACCTCTGCCCGCTTGCAGCGATCAAGCAGTGAGGCCTGAAGGAGCGCATTTTCAATCACCCAACCCATCGGTTCGCCCTGAAAAACGTCATCGCTCAGTAGGGCGCTGCCAAAGCGTGATTGACGCGAGACATGAATATCGTTGATCGCCTTTGCAGAAGGCTCAAGATCAGGCCAAAAACCCCAGGACGCTAGGCGCTCTTTCGAGCTTCGGCTCAGCGCTGTAGCACGAGTGTCGAGCGAATCTTGAGGCGCCTTTGGAAACGCGCGCTCGATAAGGCTGACCTGCAATTGACCGTTTAGCCGCTCGCCAACCCGTGACGCCAACAAGAGTCCCGCAAGACCCCCGCCGACAATGACAAGGTGGGGCTGATCGGTCACTACACAGCGGCCATTAGCGCTTCAATGTCATCCGCGTCTTTGGGGACACCTGATGTCAGGACATGGCAGCCGCCCTGGGTCACCAAGACGTCGTCTTCGATTCGAACACCGATTCCGCGCCACTTGGGGTCAACATTGTTGTTGTCTTGCGCCACGTAGATCCCAGGCTCAATGGTGAGGACCATGCCGGGCTCAAGCGGCCGCCACTTTCCGTCGATCCGATATTCGCCAACATCGTGAACATCAAGACCCAACCAGTGACCCGCACGATGCATATAGAAGTCGGTGTACGCGCCCGCGTCAATCAACTCCTCAACATCACCGCTCAAAAGACCTAACTCAACCAAACCCTCGGTGATGACCTGCACCGTCACGTCGTGAGGCCGATTCCATTTTGCCCCAGGCTTAGTCGCTGCAATGGCCGCACGTTGAGACTTCAAGACCACGTTGTAGATAGCACGCTGCTCCTCACTGAAACGACCGCTCACGGGGAACGTCCGGGTAATGTCTGCCGCGTAGCCTTGATACTCACAGCCGGCATCGATCAGAACAAGGTCACCGTCCACCATTTTCGCATCGTTGTCGGTGTAATGTAGGCAACAGGCATTTTTCCCACTGCCGACAATAGAGTTGTAGGCAACGAAACGCGCACCATGTTCGGCAAAATCATGCTGTATCGCTGATTCGAGGTGATACTCGTATCGTCCGGGACTGCATTCACGCATGGCTCTGCAATGTGCTTGAGCGCTGATGTCTGCGGCACGCTGCATCAGTCGCATTTCGGCGTCCGATTTAATCAAGCGGTGCTCATGAAGCAAAAAGGCGAGGTCGGAAATATCACCAGGGGGCTTTGCGCCGGTTCGTACTTTAGCGCGAATTTGGTTGACCCACCCTAGGACCCGTCGATCAAAACCATCGTCGTGTCCCATGGAATAATAAATCGTTGAGCGCCCCTCAATAAGACCCGGAGCAATGTCATCGATGTCGCCAACCGGATAAGCGTCATTCATCCCAAAGTTCGCCACCACACCTTCAGCCCCTTGCCGATACCCATCCCAAAGTTCGCGTTCAGGATCGCGGTCTCGGCAAAACATCAACACTTGGCCCTGCCGTCTGCCCGGCAGCAAGACGAGTACCGCGTCGGGTTCCAGAAATCCGGTCAAGTAAAGAAAGTCGCTGTTCTGCCGAAACGGGTAATCGGTATCTCTGCTTCGTGTCACTTCTTTCGCAGCAGGAATAATGGCGACGCTATTGGGCATCATCTCTGACATCAACCGCTTTCTTCTCGCGGCATATTCTGACTTACTTATTTTCAAGACTCGGACTCCCTATTATTTATCGCATCTTGCACAATACTGACGGCGGCTAAGCGGACGTAGTCTAACAATTCTTCGAGCTCCCGCTCTGCTTCCTCAGTCTCTACTTGATCAGACTCTACCTGAGCGATAGCAGCAAAGTCTTTTAGCACATCGGCCACTTCAGACTGAATAGCCACACCGGTTGCGTTACGCACCGTCATTCCTTCAGTAAAGCCCGATATAAAACCTGTCACCCAGTTTGAGAAAGACCTGAGCCGCTGCTCAATAGGGTCATCATCATCCGGGATCAGCAATCTAAACGCATAGTCGGTATCAACGATGGCCGACATTGTGGATAAGTTCAGGCGAGACACCATTTCTACTAGTTCTCCTTGCAGTTGCACCCCTACGGCTTTCTCAACCGACACGAGCGTCTGCTCTAGATGGTGTCTGTCATCGGGGTCAAACCCTGCACCCATCAGACCGACTAAAGCCCCGTGCAATTCAGACGGATTTAGTGTCTGTCCTGCATTAAATAATTGATCGGCTATTTCTTCCCATTCAGGCATTTCCTCGAAGGCGCCCAGCAAGTCCAGCATGATTATTTCGCTTCTATTGGCCTGTGCGTTATCAAGCATCCAGGCGTGTCTTTGATTGACCCTTATGGGCCGCTTACCTATAGTGAAGCCGAATCAGGAAGAGGGTGCAATCTAAGTGTCAGATAAGCTTGTTAAAACACTTGAATCTAAAGTGGGTGACCTTATCGACCTCAGCACCGAACTGAAGTTAGAAAACCAAGCCCTCAAAAAACGCCTGACTGACCTTCAGCATGAAAAACGCGAGTTGCTCGAACGGCAGAGGAAGTCAGGCGATTATATCGAACGGTCAATCAGCCGACTCAAAGCGCTGGAGAGTAACCAATAATGCGCCAGCACACGGTGAGCATCGATATATTAGACAAGAGTTATCAAGTCGCTTGTGAACCGGAACAAGAACAAGAACTGCAGCAAGCCGCGCGCGATCTCGATGATCAGATGCGCGCCATTCGATCGACCGGCAAGGTCATCGGGCTCGAGCGAGTGGCCATTATGGCTGCTCTTAATCTCAGTCATCAGGTGCTGCTGCTTCAATCAGGTGTGCAGCTCGATGATTCCCAAGAGGAACAGATTAAGGGCATGACCAGTCGCATTGATGAGGCTTTATTTCAGCTGCGACAATTCGAAATTTCTTAATCCACACGCCCAGAGTCGGCTATACTTCATCCTGACCTGGTGTATTTGCTAGACCGTCAGTCCTCGAGCCGATAAAGCACCACCCGGAGATGTCCACCTCTGCTGTTGTGCAAGCCCGGCGCGACCGGGACGCCTGATGCAGAATGGGGATCACCACCTTGAACCGCTACGGTTCAAGGGCGACACCGTCGGCGGTACTCTGGGTCAGACCTTTTTTTTGAGACGTTTCACACCATGCTGGAACTGAAAACTGCGATCCGTGCCAAGATTCTTGAGGAGCGCCGAACGCTGTCAGCTCAAGCTCGGCGAGAGAAAAGCGAGATTATTCTCGATACCCTTCAAGCCTGGGCGCCATTTTCAACCGCGTCCACCATCGCAACATACATTCCACTCAAAACAGAGGTCGACGTTTCACCCCTGTTGGAACGCGCAGGACATGCACGCCGATTCGTTGCTCCACGAACCCTGGCGGACTTCCAAATGAGTTTTCATGAGCTTAGCCAAGACACCCCTCTGCTAACCGGCTCGGGGAACGTCATGCAACCACCGGACTCCGCCCCTGAACGACCACTTGAGGAAATTGATCTGTTTTTGGTGCCGCTCGCTGCCTGTGACGGCCAGGGCAACCGCTTGGGCTTTGGCAAGGGCTACTACGATCGCGCACTCACGTCCGCGCTCGGGTTCAAGCTGGGCATCGGTTTCGGGTGTCAGTTAGTAGAGAGTGTGCCGGTGGATCACTACGACGTCAGGCTCGACGGCTTTCTCAGTGAAGAAGGTCTGCTCTTTTTTTAAAGTTTTGGGGTGGCCTTACCCACCGCAATAGGCGCTCGCGTCAGTCTAACTCTTGGGACCAGACCTGACCTGAGTTGTCTGTAGCGTCACCCTCGCGTGCGGTTAACGCACTTGCCGTAATAACAACCACAAACCCCATTAACAGGGCCGTAAATAGCCCCGGCTTTCTATTCCCCACAACGCCCCCAGCGAGTTCTTTCGCTCATTCCCCGCTAAAGATGGCGAGTTGCCACCATCATAATGGTAATTTTTCACAAATCAATCGGCTTTAAATATTCACGATACGCAGGATTTTCTGATTCTTCCCAATATCTGAAGCCAATGCCATTCAATGTTGCAATCAAACGCGTACCAAAGCCCTCCTCTCCGGTAAAACCAACCAAGATTCGCCCATAAGCGGCGCCGTGATTACGGTAGTGGAACATCGAAATATTGAACTCCGACCCCAACGCGTCAAGAAACGTCATGAGGGCGCCGGGCCGCTCGGGGAATTCAACGCGAAACACCTGCTCCTTGGACCCAGTGGCGATCAACTGACCACCAATCATATGCCGTACATGAAGCTTCGCCATTTCGTTGTCAGTCAAGTCCACGACGCTGTAGCCACGATGCTCAAGATTTCCAGTTAAGTCAGTGACATCCTGACTTTGCGGTACGACGGTAAGACCAACAAAGACGCGAGCATCTGTATTGCTGCCCGCTCGATAATTGAACTCTGTGATATTGCGTTTACCGATCGTCCGACAGAAGGCTCTAAACGCACCCGGCTCTTCGGGGATCGTGACGCTCAAAACAGCTTCGCGTCGCTCACCAATATCAGTTCGCTCAGAAATGTAGCGCAGCCGGTCAAAATTAGTATTGGCGCCGCTAAGGACAGCAACGACCCGTTTTCCTGTTAGGTCATGCTCGGCCAAGTAGGTCTTCATACCCGCGATCGCAAGCGCGCCAGCCGGCTCAGCAATTGCGCGAGTGTCTTCAAAGATATCTTTAACTGCGGCGCACATCTCGTCGGTACTTGCAGTAATGATGTCATCCACGTATTGCTCAATAACGCGATGCGTCTCTTTCCCCACCCTTGCAACGGCGCAGCCATCGGCAAACAACCCCACCGAATCCAAGGTCACACGCTCACTATTTTGACGCGCGGCTAGCGCACAAGCCGCATCCGCAGGCTCAACACCAATGACAGTAACCTCGGGCCAGACGTGTTTGAGAAACACCGCCATGCCCGACAAAAGACCGCCGCCTCCGCAGGGAATAAATACATAATCCGCAGGGCTTGGTAATTGACGAGAGACCTCAAGACCCACCGTGCCTTGACCCGCAATGACATCGGGGTCGTCAAAGGGGTGAAGATAGGTCGCACCGCGTTCCACCACAAGCCGACTGGCGAATTCAGAGGCTTGGTCAAAGGCGTCACCCTGAAGCACCACATTGGCGCCTCGTCGCTTAACGGCATCGACCTTTATAGAGGGCGTGGTGACGGGCATGACAATCGTGGCGTCCACACCCAGTTTTTGAGCAGCGAGCGCAACGCCCTGTGCATGATTACCGGCCGAAGCCGCAACAACACCACGTGCGCGCTCTTCTTCCGTTAACGATGACATTTTGTTGTAGGCGCCACGGCATTTAAAACTAAAAATAGGCTGCAAGTCTTCGCGCTTGAGGTGTACGTCACAGCCCAAACGCTCTGAGAGCGAGGGCGCGTGTGTCAGTGGCGTCTTAGTAGCCACATCGTACACATTGGCGTTCAAGATTTTGTCTACGTAAGGATCTGTCATCGTCCAGTGCATCGGAAAAAACTGGAGTTTACGCGATTATGTCAGTCATCGCCGCCACCGATCTTATATCCGCGGGCTAAAGAGTCCCCGCACTGTAGCGTTCTTGCATTTCCGCGAGCGACAGGGGCTTAAGCTGAGACGCATGCCCGGCACAACCGAAGGCTTCGTACCTCGCAATGCATATATCGCGCATGGCAACCAAACTCTCATTAAAGTATTTCCGAGGGTCAAACTCTGCCGGGTTTTCAGCGAGAAATCGACGTATAGCACCGGTGGAGGCGAGCCGAAGGTCGGTATCAATGTTGATCTTACGCACACCGTGTTTAATACCCTCCACCACTTGTTCAACCGGTACGCCATACGTTTCCGGGATTTCACCACCGAATTTATTAATAATGTGTAACCAGTCCTGCGGCACGGCTGACGACCCGTGCATGACCAGGTGCGTCTCAGGGATATTGGCATGAATCGCTTTAATGCGATCAATCGCCAGAATATCGCCAGTCGGTGGGCGCGTGAACTTGTAGGCCCCGTGACTTGTTCCACAGGCGATGGCGAGCGCGTCGACACCGGTGTCTGCAACAAATTGCTTGGCCTCGTCCGGATCAGTGAGCATCTGTTCGTGCGTCAATTTGCCCGCGGCACCCACACCGTCTTCCTCTCCGGCCTCTCCAGTCTCGAGCGATCCCAGACACCCTAATTCGCCCTCGACCGACACGCCACAGGCATGAGACATGTCCACTACCTGTGCGGTCACTCGCGCGTTGTAGTCATAATCCATTGGTGTCTTGCCGTCGCTACCCAGCGACCCGTCCATCATGACCGACGTGAACCCTAATTGGATCGATCGCTGGCACACTGCTGGCGATGTTCCGTGGTCTTGATGCACAACAATAGGTATGTCAGGAAACTCCGTTGCAGCTGCTTCCATCAGCGCACGAAGAAAAGGAGCGCCGGCGTACTTCCTTGCACCCGCGCTGGCTTGCATGATTACAGGTGCGTCGCAATGTGCGGCGGCTTCCATAATGGCGCGTGTCTGCTCTAAATTATTGACGTTGAAGGCTGGAACACCAAACTGGTGTTCAGCGGCGTAATCGAGTAACTGCCTCATGCTGACTAGGGCCATATCTTTCTCCTCTTATGCACGACTCACTGATCGTGGTGCTCCGCTAAAATCGCCACGGCGGGAAGTTCTTTCCCTTCGACAAACTCCAAAAAAGCGCCACCACCGGTTGAAATGTACGACACACGATCTGCAATATCGAACTGATCAATCGCCGCTAATGTATCGCCACCGCCGGCCAGTGAAAAGCCATCACTTTCCGCAATGGCGTTCGCCAAGGCCTCTGTGCCACTTGCAAATGCTGGAAATTCAAAAACGCCTACCGGACCATTCCACAAGATAGTTCCCGCCGCTAAGAGCACCTGACTGAGTCGCTCTTGTGACAGCGGACCGACGTCTAAAATCATGTCATCGTCATCCACATCGGCAGCAAGCTTCACTGTTGCCTGCGCCTCTTCACTAAATGCCTTCGCAACAACTACATCCAGCGGCAGAGGAATTTGAGTTTTCGCCATCAGCTTCTTGGCGATCGGAATCAGGTCCGGCTCGTAAAGTGATCGACCGACCGGGTATCCAGCGGCCGCCAAAAATGTATTTGCGATACCGCCTCCAACCAGGAGCTGATCGCAGATCTCTGAGAGGCTCTCCAATACGGCAAGCTTAGTGGACACCTTGGATCCGCCCACCACAGCCACCATGGGCGATGCGGGCTGACTCAGCGCGCGCGTCAAGGCGTCAAGCTCTCGCGTCAAAAGAGGCCCAGCACAGGCTTGCGGCGCAAACTTGGCCACACCGTGAGTGGAGGCCTGAGCGCGATGCGCCGTTCCAAACGCGTCCATCACAAATACATCACACAAGGCCGCATAACGCTTGGCCAGCTCATCACTATCGGACTTTTCTCCAATATTGAATCGCACGTTTTCAAGCAGCCAGATTTCACCGGGGTTGGGTACTGAGTCAGGCCAGTCCGACTGGAGTACGACCGTAATATCCAGTAACAACGATAGCGCGTCCGCCACCGGCGCCATCGAAAACTCAGGTGCAAACGCCCCTTCTGAGGGACGACCCAAATGAGACATCAACACCACACCCGCACCGTCAGCCACTGCCGACCTAATGGTTGGCAACGCAGCACGGAGTCTTGCATTGTTTGAAATAACCCCGTCCCGCATTGGGACGTTGAGGTCTTGTCTGATTAAGACGCACTTCCCCGACAGAGAGAGTTGGTTCATGGATAACATAAATCACCTCATAATGTTCTTCGTTTGAATTCGCTAACGCGCGCTACCTGGATGACTCTTCGGTGACAAATTCGGAGACCCGCAATGCGATATCGACCATTCGATTAACAAATGCCCACTCGTTATCGAACCAGATCATCACTTTAATCAGTCGTCCACCACTGACCTGCGTTTGTGTGGCATCGACAATACTTGAGGCCTCAGCACCCAAGAAATCACAGGAGGCTAAGGGCTCATCGTTCACCGCAAGAACGCCACCGAATCTCCCCAGCGATTGGCGAAGAGTGGCATTCACCTCGTCGCTCGTGGTGTCACAGTCAACGGAGACCACAACGTCCAATGACGACACGTTGAGCGTGGGCACTCTGAGGGCTCGCGCGCTGATCTTATGCGTCAGGTGTGGGAAGAAGCGTTCAACGCCCTGAGCAAGGCCAGTTTCGACGGGGATAACGGAGTTAAATGCCGCCCGCGTTTTTCGAAGGTCAGTGTGATGATAGGCGTCAATAACCGGTTGATCATTCATCGCTGAGTGAATAGTCGTCACAATACCCGCTCGAATTCCAAACGCCTCATCAATGACGGATAACACCGGCATCAATGCGTTGCTGGTGCACGAGCCTGCTGATATGACAGACATATCGGGGGTTAAGGTGCTGTCATTTAACCCCCAAATGATGGTTCCGTCGACGTCTGTACTTGCGGGCTGCGACAGCATAACCCTGCTCACCGAACCACCCAGATGCTGCGCGGCTGACGACCGATTAAATTCCACACCGGTGCAATCGATCACAATATTCACGTCACGGTCAGACCAACGAACTTTCGACTGCGCCGTTTCATGCGTCAGCAGCACTGCTTGATCGACAATATTTAAATGGTCACCGTCAGTCATCACAGGCTGAGAGAATCGCCCGTGGGTAGAGTCATATTTTAGTAAATGCGCAACGGTGGCTGCATCGGCCACCTCGTTGCACATGGTCAGTCTCAGTGCCGCCCTCGCGTCGTGACGCTCGAACAATCGGCGCGTCAGGAGCCGACCGATTCGACCGAGCCCGTTAATGCCAACAGAGGTCATCAACTCAGGATCACGTCCTCAATCGCGTCAATCACATTCTCAACAGTGAATCCAAACTCCTTCATGAGTACGGGGCCTGGTGCTGATTCGCCAAAAGAGCTCATCCCAACGACACGACCGTCTAAGCCCACATACTTATACCACCAGTCCTGGTGTGACGCCTCGACAGCCACCCGTGCCAAAATATGACTGGGCAAGACGGACTCTTTGTATTCCACGTCCTGTCGTTCATAGACCTCGGCACAGGGCATTGAGACCACACGAACGCCACGTCCCGCTGCAGAAAGCTTTTCAGCAGCCTCGGCCGCCAGCGATATCTCGGAGCCTGTTGCGATAACAATGACCTCGAGCTCACCTTGCTCTTCGTGTAACACGTAACCACCGCGCGCGACGTCGGACACGCGCCCCGCGGAACCCACTTGATGGGGCAGCGTTTGACGCGAAAAAACAAGCGCAGACGGACCGTCCGTTCGCAAAATAGCCTGCTTCCAAGCAATGGCTGATTCGACGGCGTCACACGGACGCCAGGTATCTAAATTGGGTGTTGAACGCATCGACGCAAGCTGCTCGACAGGCTGGTGCGTTGGACCGTCCTCGCCCAGGCCCACAGAGTCATGCGTGAAGACATAAATCGCGCGCTGCTTCATCAGTGACGCCATACGAACGGCGTTGCGTGCGTACTCCATAAAAATAAGGAATGTGCCGCCGAACGGAATAAACCCGCCGTGAAGCGAAATACCATTCATAAGAGCAGCCATTGCAAACTCGCGAACACCGTAATAGAGGTAGTTGCCCTCTGCGTCGGACGCATCCGCAGCTTGCGCGCCTGGCCACAAAGTTAAATTAGAGCCAGCCAAATCGGCACTACCGCCTAATAGCTCAGGAAGCGTGGGGGCAATCGCCGCGATCGCTTGCTGAGAGGCTTTACGCGATGCGACGTCAGACTCATTGGCCATACACTGGGCAATAAAGTCGTCTACACCACGGAAAAACGCCTCAGGCAGATCTCCCCTGACGCGCCGCTCAAACTCGCTTGCAAGCGCTGCGTGCTCGCCGCCGTAACTGCCCAGTGCTGTCTTCCAATCCGCTTCAGCAATGGCTCCCGATGGGCGCGCATCCCAATGCTGATAGATTTCATCGGGCACGACAAAGGGCTCGTAATTCCAGCCCAACACCTCTCGCGTAAGCGCGATTTCGTCATCGCCCAGTGGTGCACCATGGCAAGACTCCGTACCACCTTTATTCGGACTGCCCTTACCAATCGTTGTTTTACAACAAACCAGGGTTGGACGCTTTGTATCGGCAATGGCCGCATCAAAGGCCGCAGCGATTGCATCGGCATTATGTCCATCAACATCTCGGACAACGTGCCATCCGTAGGCTTCGAATCGAGCCGGTGTGTCGTCGGTAAACCAACCCTCGATGTCGCCATCAATGGAGATTCCATTGTCATCATAAACAACCGTCAACTTCCCTAAGCCAAGCGTTCCTGCCAACGAGGATGCCTCATGGCTGATACCCTCCATCAAACAACCGTCACCCACAAAACACCAGGTTCGATGGTCAACAATTCGGTGGTCGCCCTGATTAAACCGAGCGGCCATCAGCTTTTCTGCAACAGCCATGCCGACCGCATTTGCAAGCCCCTGACCCAAGGGTCCCGTGGTTGTCTCAACCCCTGGCGTATATCCGTACTCGGGATGCCCTGGCGTCTTACTGTGTAGCTGACGAAATTCTTTGATGTCATCGATAGAGAGGTCGTAGCCAGTTAAATGCAGCAGCGAATAAATGAGCATTGACCCGTGCCCATTAGACAACACAAACCGGTCTCGATCGGCCCAGTTCGGATTCGTCGGGTTGTGCTTGAGGTAGCGCGTCCACAACACTTCCGCGATATCAGCCATTCCCATCGGTGCTCCGGGATGACCGGAGTTCGCCCGCTGAACCGCGTCCATTGAGAGCGCTCTAATTGCGTTAGCCGCTTGCTGATGCGTTACTGTGACGTCATGACCTTCTTGCAAGACGATATCCTCTGTAGAGTTGTGAATAAGCGGCCGCCATCATCTCATGGATTAGCCGGAAATAACGTTGATGATCCCACTTTTATTAAGCCTGATTTAATGTAGAAAGCGGGTGATGCGCTAAAACAAAACCCGCGTTCTCAGCGTCCCCTCAATCGCCGTCAATCCCTTAATGAGCGCTTTGGAGTAATCAGTCTCAATGTCGATGACAACGTAGCCGGTATCACCCATTGTCTGCAGGTATTGGCCGCTGACATTCACATTGTTTTCGCTGAACACCTGATTAATGGCGCTCATGACGCCAGGAATATTGCTGTGAACGTGGAGTAAGCGATGCTTTCCATCATGTGCGGGCAGTGCCACCTCAGGAAAGTTGACTGCTGAGAGGGTCGTTCCGTTATCGCTATAGCGCGTTAGCTTGTCAGCAACCTCGACGCCAATATTTTCCTGCGCCTCTTGTGTCGAACCCCCAATGTGCGGCGTCAAAATGCACTGGTCCAGTCCTCTGAGGGGCGACAAAAATTCGTCACTATTTGACCGCGGCTCAACGGGAAACACGTCGATTGCGGCACCGCCAATATGCGCGGATGTAAGCGCGTCAGCCAAGGCCTCAAGATCGACGACATTGCCTCTTGACGCATTGATCAGCATGGCGCCTGGACGCATGATCTCGATCTCTTGAGGGCCGATCAATAACTCTGTGCTCGCGTGCTGGGGTACGTGTAAACTCACGACGTGTGCCACCTCGAGTAAACTTGCCAAGGTGGCTTTCGGCTGGGCATTTCCAAGCGGCAATTTTGACTCCACGTCAAAGTACACAACCTTCATGCCCAGCCCTTCGGCGATGACGCCGAGCTGCATGCCAATATTGCCGTACCCAATAATACCAAGCGTCTTTCCACGGCATTCATGAGCGCCCGTTGCAGTTTTTTGCCACTCGCCTCGGTGTGCGGCTGCACTGCGTTGCGGAATCCCCCTCAGCAACACAATGACCTCAGCCATGACCAGTTCTGCCACACTGCGCGTGTTCGAAAATGGCGCATTGAAAACGGGCACCCCTTTGCGCGCCGCGGCCGTTAAATCAACCTGATTTGTACCGATACAAAAGCACCCAATCGCGACCAGCCGATCTGCGGCTTCGAGGACTTCTTCACTGAGCTGCGTGCGCGAGCGTATACCGACAAAATGGGCGTCTTTGATCTCTTTACACAACGCTTCAGTCGATAACGATTTAGAATAAGTCACCACATTGTCGTAGCCCGCTCGCCGAAGCGCATCCACTGCGCTCTCATGAATACCCTCGAGCAAAAGGAACTTAATCTTCGACTTTTGTAGCGATTGTTGTTTCATCAGTAGGCTTCGGTTGGTGTCACAGCACGGGGCGCAAATGATAGCATTACAGACGCTGCATACACGGGGTTTAGAATGGCTCAGCCATCAATAGATGTTATTCAGGAATTGGGCAAAGCGCTCACTCCCGATCAGGTTGCTACCGATTCGTTGTCGCTTGAAACTTATGGTCAAGACTGGACTCGCTTCGCAACGCCCGCGCCTCTGGCTATTGTTTTCCCCCGTTCAACCGAGGACGTTGTCGCCGTGGTCCTCTGCGCGCGTACACACGGTTTTGCACTGGTCCCATCGGGAGGCAGGACAGGACTGAGTGGCGGCGCAGTCGCCGCAAACGGGGAAGTCGTGGTCTCCATGGACAAGTTAAAGGCCGTCGGTGCTGTCAACGTAACGGACCGCTCAGTGACTGTAGGGGCTGGCGCAATTACTCAGTCCATCCAAGACGCTGCGAGCCAGGTGGGCCTGTTTTATCCCGTTGACTTCGCCTCCAGTGGGTCCAGTCAGATTGGCGGAAATATTGCTACCAATGCGGGCGGAATCAACGTTATCCGCTATGGAATGACTCGCGATTGGGTTGCAGGACTCACGGTGGTGACGGGCAAGGGCGAAGTCATGGCGCTTAACAAAGGCTTGATGAAAAATAATACGGGGCTCGACTTCCGCCATCTGTTCATTGGCTCTGAAGGCATTTTAGGGTTTATTACAGAGGCGACCTTAAAGCTGACTGCACCGCCAAAAAATGCAACCGTGCTGGTGCTCGGGCTGAGCGACATGGACGCGATAATGCGGGTCCTTGAGCGCATTCAGTCAACGGCGTCGCTATTGGCTTATGAATTTTTTTCTGAGCTCGCTGTCAGCAAGGTAGTCGAGCATGCGGGGGTTGCCAGACCCTTTGACACACAGACCCCATTCTATGCGCTCATCGAGTTCGAAAATGACAGCGAGCGCATTGAAGCTGCGCTCTTTGACGCGGTTGAGGCGTGTATGGAAGAGGGCTGGGTCATCGACGCGGTGATGAGCCAGAACGTTGGCCAAGCACGCGCATTGTGGCGTTTGCGAGAGGACATTTCTGAAACGCTGACCCGCTGGACGCCGTATAAAAATGATATCTCCGCCACCGTCGGCAATGTTCCTGAGCTTCTGTCACGGGTAGACGCTGTTGTTCATCAACATTACCCAAGCTGGGAAGTGGTTTGGTACGGACACATCGGCGATGGCAACCTGCATCTCAATATACTGAAACCCGAGGCGCTCGACGTAGCGGTATTTAAGGCGCGTTGTGGTGAGGTATCCAAAGAAATCTTTGAAGCGATTCAATTGCTGGGCGGCAGCGTCTCCGCTGAACACGGTGTGGGAACACTCAAAGCACCTTACCTTGGCTACACCAAGACTGAGTCAGAAATTGAAGCCATGCGTGCGATTAAGTCGATTTTCGATCCGGACGGAATTCTAAACCCCGGAAAGGTATTTCCACTGAAACAGGCATAATCCACTGCAACATCGATAGGGGTACAGCATGAACGCACACGAACTCAAGCAAGCCGTCGCAAAAGAGGCCATCTCGCGTGTCGCCACAGCTCATGGTAATAACTTAGTCCTCGGCATTGGCACCGGGAGTACCGCGGAGTGCTTCATCGCCGAATTGCCACATCTTCGAGACCGCATTCTAAGCACCGTCTCCAGCTCTGAGCGCTCCACCGCACTGCTGCGAGAGCTTGGCTTTGAGGTCAAAGACCTAAACGATGTGGACCATGTCGATGTGTATGTCGATGGTGCGGATGAGTCGACCGCCGAGGGCTTCCTGATCAAGGGCGGTGGTGCAGCGCTCACGCGAGAAAAAATTGCCGCCGCCAAAGCCAGAGAATTTATTTGCATTGCTGACGACAGCAAAATGGTCGAAACACTGGGCACTTTTCCCCTGCCGGTTGAAGTTATCCCGATGGCGCGGACCCTAGTAAGCGATGCCTTAAACCACTTGGGAGGCGACACAATTTGGCGAGAAGGGGTGATCACGGATAACGGAAATATCATTCTTGATGTTCACGGATTGCACATCGACAACCCATCGGCGCTAGAAAGTCACATCAACGACATCACGGGCGTGGTCTGCAATGGCATTTTTGCCAATCGCGGCGCCGATGTACTGCTGATCAGCACGCCGGACGGTGTTGTCCGCATTCGTTAAGAGAATGCTTCGTCTTTAACATTGACATATAAGGATATCTTTATATAGTGCGTCCAGGTGCAATCTGGGAGCTATCAATGAGTTCATACACGCTTTTTACGTCCGAATCCGTCTCCGAGGGACATCCAGACAAACTCGCTGATCAAATATCCGATGCCGTTCTGGACCTTTATCTCTCAAAAGATGCGAATGCGCGCGTTGCCGTGGAGACACTGGTCAAAACGGGCATGGCCATCTTAGCTGGCGAGGTCACCTCCTCTGCAGTAGTAACGACCGGCGATATTGAGCGCACTGTTCGTAAGGTCATTTGCGACATCGGCTACGACAGTTCCGATGTGTGTTTTGACGGCAACACCTGTGCAATCGTCAATGCAATTGGTCTTCAATCACCAGACATCGCCATGGGTACCCTGGAGGCCGATGAGGCGAGTCAGGGCGCCGGTGATCAAGGGTTAATGTTCGGGTACGCGGCGAATGAAACCGATGCGCTGATGCCCGCGCCTATTTATTACTCGCATCGACTGGTCGAGCGACAGGCCGAGCTCCGACGATCGGGTCGCGCCGATTTTCTCCGCCCCGATGCAAAAAGCCAAATCTCGCTCCGATATGACGAATCCGGATTGCCTCTGTCAGTGGACGCCGTTGTTTTGTCAACACAACACTCGCCGGACATTGACCAAGAAACGCTGCGCGATTTCGTCAAGCGAGAGATCATTGAATACATCCTTCCTGCAAAGTGGCTGACCACCGAGACCCAGTATCACATTAACCCTACCGGGCAATTCATTATTGGCGGCCCCATGGGCGACTGCGGCCTTACTGGACGAAAAATTATCGTGGACACCTACGGCGGTATGGCACGGCATGGTGGGGGCGCATTTTCCGGCAAGGACCCGTCAAAAGTAGATCGCTCCGCCGCCTATGCGGGTCGTTATGTCGCTAAAAATATTGTTGCAGCAGGGCTCGCTGATCGATGCGAAATTCAGGTCTCGTACGCCATTGGTGTTGCAGAGCCCACATCGATTTCGGTGGATACTTTTGGTACGGCGACAATCTCGGAGGCGCGTATCATCGACTTGATTCGAGAGCACTTTGATCTGAGGCCAAAAGGTCTTATCAATATGCTCGACCTCAAACGCCCGATTTACCAAGCGACAGCCGCCTACGGCCATTTTGGTCGCGAGCGCGCTGATTTTTCATGGGAAAAAACCGATAAAGCCGAGGCACTGCGTGCAACGGCAGGACTTTAAGTACAACAAGATGCCAGGAGGCTGCGATGACAACCGCCATTGATTTAGCAACATTTTCAGATTACAAAGTCGCCGATATTACGCTTGCCGAGTGGGGTCGACGAGAACTCTCAATTGCAGAATCCGAAATGCCCGCACTGATGACGCTCAGAGCGCGCATGCGCGACGAGCAGCCTCTTGCAGGTGCAAAAATCCTGGGCTGCATCCACATGACAATTCAAACCGGCGTTTTAATCGAGACGTTGGTCGATTTGGGTGCCGAAGTCCGCTGGTCAAGCTGTAACATTTTCTCAACGCAAGACCATGCCGCGGCGGCAATCGCAGCGCGGGGCGTTCCCGTCTTTGCCTGGAAAGGCGAGACCGAGCCTGAGTACGAGTGGTGTATTGAACAAACAATTCTCAAGGACGGCAAGCCTTGGGAAGCCAACATGATTCTCGACGACGGTGGCGATCTAACCTCCATGTTGCATGACAAGTACCCACAAATGCTTGGCCGGATTCACGGTGTTACTGAAGAGACTACAACGGGCGTTCATCGCCTCTACGACATGCTGACAGACGGCTCTTTGAAAGTCCCCGCCATTAACGTCAACGATGCGGTAACCAAGTCAAAGAACGACAACAAGTACGGCTGTCGTCACAGTCTCAACGACGCCATCAAGCGAGGCCTCGATCACTTGCTCGCCGGGAAGCGCGCACTGGTGCTGGGCTATGGCGATGTCGGTAAAGGCTCTGCGCAATCACTTCGTCAAGAAGGCATGATTGTGCGCGTTACCGAATGTGACCCGATCTGTGCAATGCAGGCCTGTATGGACGGGTACGAGGTGGTGTCTCCCTTCATTAATGGCGTCAATGATGGCACCGATGCGTGTATTAACACCGATCTGCTCGGCCAAACAGATGTACTCTG
>DGPO01000045.1 GCA_002390485.1 Halieaceae bacterium UBA4438
TCAGCCTTTATTCCCGCACACAAAGCGCGCGGCGACGATCAAGGCTACCTTGCAGAACGTGGTTTTCAGCTACACGATCTTTTTCACGTGCTCACCGAATACGACACGTCGCCCTTGGGTGAAGTAAAGGTGGTCAGTTTTACGGTTGCACAAGCCCCCGCACCCTATCCGGCAATGATTGTTGCCAGTCGACCGCTACAGATGATGCTCTATCAACCCGAACTCCTGCCATTGGTTATGGACGCGATCACAGAGGGCTGGGCGCGCGGCCGCCGCGCTAAACCGTTGCTCCCCGTGCATTGGGAAGATTACTGGTCAGAACCGCTGACTGAGTTACAAGCGGCCTATCAGCTTGACTGATGTGCGTTGAGAAAAACGTCGCCGTATTTGCGATCGCACCCCTTAACTATGTGATGTCAACGACACCACGCCTCACTCAGGGCTGTCTGTTTCTGCCAGCGTCTGGCCTGTCTAAAAACCATAAACCGCATATCGTTCAACGGGACTTCCATCAACGCGTTCGCCTGTTTATAGATCAGAGTGCGTCTTTTTATGGGTCAAAGTGCGTCTTCATCGCGGCAAGCACGACCGAAGGGTCCGAGCGACGCTGGTAGTTCTCAGAAAGATCCATCCATAAGACCGTGCCGTCACGATCGACAAGCAGCGTGGCAGGAACAGGAAGCGCAGCCGCCTCTTCGGTACCCGGTGCCGAGTGAAAGCCCTGATTACGAAGACCAAATAGATCGGTCACTGCAAGCTGTTGATCAGAGAGCATCGTCGCAGTAAGACCGTGCAGATGACGGCGATCGGCAATAACCTCGGGGAGATCCACACTCACCGTGAGCACCTTTACACCGCGTTGATCGAATTCAGCACGCAGCTCTTCAAGTCGACGCAACTCGCCGACACAGTAGGGTCACCAATGCGCTCGAAAAAACTTAATCAGCACCAGATGTCCATTCAACACACGCGAATCGAACGTGTCACCTGAGCCGTCGACCGACGTAAATCTTGGAACGGTGTCTCCAACCTCGATCACAGTGTCACGCGCGACAATTTGCTCACTGACCGACATCGTTACCGGAAAGAAGAGACCGATTACGATGGCTAGAAGCGGCGGAACCGCACCCAACCAACTGGTTCGCTTGACCAGTGCAAGGACGCCAAGCACGGCCGCAAGAAGAAACAACACCACAAACAGACTGCGGTCAGCGGGGAGTGCGACCTCATCGACGAGGTAAAACCAGTACGCAGTGGTCGCTGCAGCAATCGTCGCCGCTGCCAACCCAATTTTTGTGCCTGTCGTGTTTCGTGCCATCAAGGTCCCTCGCTTACAAAAGACACTCCCACAACCACTCAGCCAACGTCAAGCGACAACATCGCCTCAATACCGGTCCCTGTTAAGACCGCGTCGACACGAGCCCGATCAGAAGCCGTCAATTTTCGGTAGTGCTCGTTCGTCCAACGCAAGCACTTGGCCTGATAGGGGAATGTTTGCTGTACCCACGGTGCACCGTCGATTTCGCCCTCCCACATTTTTTCGCCCGCGTGGACGGCGCGCGCATTGGCCAATTGTGCGGGCGCGTAAACACGTCCTATTTCAGACAATAGACCTCGCAAACTACTGGGCTGTTTCTCCAAGGCGAACCAATCGTCTTCCGAAGGCTCAATCCCTCCTTGGTCATAGACTTGATCGACCCAAGCAACGGTCCGCGGGGATATCTCATTAGCGATGTCGCGCGGAGTTGGGTCAAATCCAACTAACTGCGTCAACTGACCGTGCAGGGCAAAATCACCTGCACTCGGACGCTGACCTAGCATGAATTTCTGCTCTGACAGATGCGCTTCCATCGCGGATAAAAAACGCCGATAACTGGCGTCTATGACCGGCGCAGTGGTCTCATTTGAACCCACCACATAAAGGCGGTCTATCTGTCTTTGCGCTATCTGGGCCTTAAACTGCGCAAGCATTTCAGACGGCATACTGACGTTCATACCCAAGGGCAATAGGGTCCCCGCCTTGTCCGCATCTTCAGAAAAATGCCAGCGATAGTGAAACATGTACTTGGTACACCACTCATCGGCAAAGTCCTCGATCAAATAATCAATAAACGCCAGCGCAGGGTCATCGGGTAAAACCGAACGCTCAGGATAAAGCGCTTCAAGACGTCTGATAATCGGTGTGGAGTCACACTCTGCGACCGGCCCACCTTGTTCTTCAAACACAAACGTGGGCATAAAGATGGGCTTTGGGCGCTCTGCCCCCAATGCGTCGCAGAGCCCTTCAGGCTGCCCCCACTCAATGAGGTAGGGAATGCGACGGTAACGCAGTAAGGCCACCATTTTTTGAGTGTAGGGCGAGCCCGTGCCGCCTGCTAAGCGAATTGGAGTTGAAGGTGTCATCGTCGGTCGTCGCCTCTAGTTTATTTTTAGGAGTAGTTTGCCGTGATTTTGACCGGTAAAAAGCATCTCAAACGCATCGGGAAAGCGCTCGATACCGTGGATTAGGTGTTCGCGAAAAATCAGTTGATCGGTTTGCCAAGCGTCTGATAGCCACGCGAGTGCCTCGGGTATGCGATGCATGTAGTCGCGCATGGTAAACCCTTGAATGGTCAGGCTGTGCGTCACGACCGATAAGAAATTTGACGGGCCCTGGACGTCCATATTGCCACCGTATTGCGAGATACCACCGCACACGACCACACGCCCTTGGTAATTAATTTGACCCAGTACGTGCGAGAAAATATCGCCACCGACGTTATCAAAGTAAAGATCTATTCCGTCTGGGCAGGTCGTGCGAAGTCTCGCCTCAACATCTTCATTTTTGTAATCAATAGCCGCATCAAGGCCCAGCGTGTCTGTCAAATAAGCTACCTTTACAGGCCCACCTGCGATACCAATGACCCGTGCTCCGGCAAGCTTTGCGACCTGCGCAGCAATGGAGCCCACCGCGCCGGAGGCCGCAGACACCACAACGGTGTCGGATGCGATGGGCTTACCCAGATCTGACATGCCAAAGTAACCCGTATAGCCCGTCATCCCGAGCCCGCTTAAAAACTTCTCTGGTGACGCCAGTGAACAATCAATTTTCGACAGCTGAGCCGCCTTGTAGACACCGTGCGTTTGAACACCCGTAAAGCCCGTCACCCAGTCTCCGATCGCCAGGCCCTCAGCGCGGCTCTCCATGATCTCGCCAACACCAAAAGCCCGCATCACGGCGCCGGGTTTAACCGGGGGCATGTAACTTCGCTTGTTGGTGATCCAACCCTTCATTCCAGGATCAAGAGAAACCGTGTGCAGCGCAACACTGACCTCACCCGCCTCGAGGCTGCGCAGGGGGTTCGACGTTAGGCGCCACACGTCACGAGGTGCACGCTCCCCCGGATAATCATCCATTCGAATCTGTTGTGTCTTCATGAAAGAGGCTTAATTGGCATAGGATATGCCATAATACACCTCAGACTATAAAGGACAAAGGTCTACCCCGAGTCGCCCCCTCGACTGAAACGCACACGAGGGTCCTTAAGAGCGCTGGCACGTTGAAGCGCGCTGACTGAACGGTTGGAGGTACTGCAACGGTGAAACGGCACAAGTGCTATTCGCCTGGCTCGTCCGCACTGCGTACTCGCGCCTCGCGATCTTCCTCTTCTTGCAAGGCCGCCTCAATCTCGCGCAACACGCCGTCAACATCGGCGTCGACGTCATCACTAACGAACTCACCCGTTAACTGACTATCCGGGTGTAGCTCTCCCGCTTCGTAAAGGCTCCACATCTCCTTTGCGTATTGCGTTTTGAGAAGCTCAGGCGCGAACAGGGCGTAGTAGCCCACAATGTTGTTAACGTCTCGCTCCAGCATTGACTTGGCATGGTTATTCGCCGCCGCATCGACAGCCTGTGGTAAATCGATAATGACCGGACCGTAATCGTCAACCAAGACATTAAATTCGGATAAATCACCATGCACCAAACCTGCACACAACATTTTGACAACATAGCCCATCATGACGTCGTTATCTTGCAATGCCTGTTCCTGGGTCAATATGACGTCGTTCAAACGTGGGGCGACTTCACCGTCCTCGGTAGTCACCAACTCCATCAGCAAAACGCCGTCAAAGCACCCAAAGGGCGTCGGCACACGAACACCTGCTCTGTCCAGCTTGTAGAGAGCATCGACCTCAGCATTGTGCCACGCCTCTTCCTGCTGCTTGCGCCCGTAACGAGAGCCCTTTTCCATCGCGCGCTGACGTCTGGAGTTACGCCCCTTTCGCCCTTCTTGGTACTCCACTGCCTGCTTAAAACTGCGCTTCGCAGCTTCTTTGTAGACTTTGGCACAGCGAATCTCGTCACCGCATCGAACGACGTAAACGGTGGCTTCCTTACCGCTCATGAGCTGACGCAAGACCTCGTCAACGACGCCGTCTTCAACCAGTGGGATAATACGCTTAGGAATTTTCATAGAGTCGTTATACAGGAGCGAAGGCTCGTGTGGGTAAGACAGGGTAAAATACGACCACAGAACGGTAAAAGTAGCCCTCGTCTTGAAGTCCCAATCCAATTGAACCGGGCTCACTTACGAGCGCCTCTCAACTCTGTTGCGTTCTGTCCTTTGGATTCACCATACACCCTCGGACTGTTGTCTGTGGGTTACGATGGTCGAGGTATTAAGCCAGAGGAGGGAGAGCTATGGGGATTATCGTGTTACTGACGCTGGTGTCAGCGGGTGTCGGTGCCGCGCTCGGAGCAACCTTGAATCGCGTGGCTAAGGGTGCTTTGCTTGGCCTACTTTTGGGGCCAATTGGCTGGATCATTTTGTTTCTTTTACCGAGAGAAACGTCGCATCCAAAAGACCCGTGATTCGGTATTGCAACAGCGAGGGGATATGCCATGACCATCACTCGAATTTTCGTACTACTGAGCATCTTCTCAGCATGGCCTGTCCTATCGAGCGAAGAGCCTCGCTTGAACGTGGCGGTAATAGCTTACTCTCAGGAAACCTGCACGTTTTGTCCGGGCGGCGATTCTGAAATTAAGGACCGCACATGGCGGGCCCCGTATGTCCCTGGCCATGCACTGACCGCAAGGCGTGAAGGGTTTGTGGGGGGCTTTATGCATGCGGCAAACGAGTATGCCGACGTTGCAGTTGTGGGAATTAATTCGCCCGACAGTGTGTACGGAGGCTCCTCGAGAAGCTGGGAAAGCAAAGAGAGCTTTGAGCACTTCATGGCGATCATCCTTGATGATCTTAAGACAAAAATGCCCATAGACGGCGTGTATTTATCCCTCCATGGCGCCATGGCAGTCCGCGACATACCGCGCCCCGAAGCCGAAATCGCTCGTCGTATCAGGCAGGTGGTTGGCCCAAATGTTCCTATCGCAGGCTCCTTTGATTTACACGGTAACGAGGATGAACAGTTCTTGAAGTGGGCGAACGCGGCTTTTGTGACGAAGCGTTACCCACACTATGATGCTTTTTTACAAGGAACACGCTCCGCCCGATACTTATATCGGTCCATGAAGGGGCTCTATACGGCCACCACTGCGACGCGTAAGCCGCCTGTCGTGACGGCAAGCGTACTGCAGTGGACCGGCCAGTCGCCTTCGATGGATATTATGGAGCGTGCCCGGCGGTGGGAAGCGCGTGAGACCGATGCCTTCGTCAGCGTGTTTTATGGCTTCCCTTGGTCAGATGTTCCCGATATCGGTGCGACTGTCCACGTGATCACCAACGATGATCAGGCGCTGGCCGACCGAATTGCTGACGACATGTCTGACTACATATGGCGCATGCGCAGTGGCTTTGCCCGTGGTGAATTCCCCATGCCGAGCGAGGCTGCGAAACGCACAATGCAGGCCGTTAGTCGGGGTGATGTGCCGGTGGTGTTGGGCGATTACTCAGACAGACCGGGCGATGCCACATGGATTTTAAAAGCACTCCTCAAAAACAACGTCAGCAAACTGATGTATGCGGCACTCCGCGATGAGTCGGCACTGGAGGCACTCAAAGCGAGTGGCGCCAAACCAGGGGATAAATTTGACCGCGAAGTTGGCGGCTTTAGCGGCGAACAAGCGGGCACACCGGTGCGCATTACGGGGACAGTAAAGTACTTTGGTGCGGGCTGGGGCTTCGATCACATTGCAGTCATCGAGTTTGGAAATCAAAACGTGTTATTTCTCGTGCCGACCTACGTTCAGATTCGCACTACAGACCCCCTATTCATTGCCAATCTAAATCCAGATGACTACGACGTTTTCGTCGTGAAATCACGTGTCCACTTTCGTCGAGGATTCGATGAAACCGGCTACGCTAAAACAATTATGGTGGTGGATGCCCCCGGAGACTGGTTTGGAACAACGCGCCTTAATGCGTTGGACTACCAATACGCGCCGATAGACAGGCTTTACCCGTTCCAAGGCCAATCAGGGAAGAGTCACTAGCGCGTTTAGAGCAGTCACCTGAAAACAGTATCGCATGGTCCTCGTGGTGGACGTCACGCCACTCAACAATGCAATGACCGTAGGTATGATCTATAAAATGATCGCTGCCACGAGCACCCTTAAAACGCATCAACACGCTGGTAGCATTTGACCCGGCAGCGTCCGAAACAGGTCGGGCCATTATCCGAAACAGGTCGGGGCATTAAAAGACGTTAGAGCACCCTACTTCAATTAAGCATCCCGGGTAGCCACAGGGATAGGCCGGGAATGTAAATCACCGCAATCAGCGCCAGCAACAATGCCCCATAAAAAGGCCAAATGGTCTTCACCGTCTGCTCAATTGGAACCTTAGCAATCGCACAGCCAACGAACAGCACCGCACCAACAGGTGGCGTAACCAAACCAATACCCAGATTGAGCAGCAGCATAATGCCAAAATGCACGGGATCCATTCCGAGCGCTACCGTCATGGGCAGAAAGATTGGGGTTGTAATAATAATCAACGGCGCCATGTCCATGAAGGTTCCAAGAAGCAGCAGCACCAAATTAATCAGAAGCAACAGAAGTATCGGGTTCTCGGTAATGCCACGAAGCAATTCGGCCAACTGCGTTGGCGCCTGCAGTAAGGCGAGAAGCCAGCCGAATGCGCCCGC
Organism: Halieaceae bacterium UBA4438; assembly: GCA_002390485.1. Lineage (GTDB taxonomy): Bacteria > Pseudomonadota > Gammaproteobacteria > Pseudomonadales > Halieaceae > Luminiphilus. Next base: position 7,089 of record DGPO01000045.1, read on the forward strand.
GGCTCCGATAATGATCATCACCATCGCGGTTGTGCGGACTGAGGCAGTGGTTGCCGCAAAAAAACCCTCCCACGTTAAGGACCGGTGCACCAGCAACGCAACTAAGATGGTATAGGCTACCGCAATACCTGCCGACTCAGTGGGTGTAAACACCCCCGACAGTACGCCAATTACGACAATAGCCGCTGAGAGCAGGCCAGGAATGGCACCTGCGAAACTAATAGCAAACGCACGCCAACCGGGGAATTGTCCCTTGGGGTAGTTTCTTTTTCGGGCTACCAGATACGCCGACAGCATGAGCAAAAGGCCGGTGAGCAGACCGGGCAATATGCCTGCAAGAAAAAGGTCTGCCAGCGAAATGCTCACGCCCGCAGCTGCCGCGTAGATAATCATATTGTGAGACGGTGGTATAAGAAGCCCCGTCACCGCAGAGGTTGCCGTCACATTGACCACGTAATCAGGGTCATAGCCCTTTTCGCGCATCATTGGCCCCAGTGTCGATCCGATTGCTGAGACGCTGGCAATGGCTGATCCGGAAACGGCACCAAACATCATCGAAGCGCCGACTCCCACTTGCCCTAAACCGCCACGGCGCTGCCCTAATGCGGCATCAGCAACGCGGATCAGGCGCTCTGCAATTCCGGCTCGGTGCATGAGATCGCCGGCGAATACAAAAAACGGGATCGCCATGAGCGCGAAAATATTCATACTGGCGGCCATACGCTGGAAGCCAACAATCAGGGGTATATCCAGCACATAAAATGTCATCAAAGAGGCAATACCCAACGCAAATGCAACGGGTAAACCCATAATCAGAAGAAGGAAAAGAACACCGATAAGTAGCGCTAGCTCCATAGCTTTTTCACTTCCTTATTGCGCAGCTCGGCAAAGATCTGCTCAGCAGAAAATCCTGCCATTAGTATTCCCGATAGCGCGATGGGTACGTAAGCCAGTCCTCGCGACAGACCGAGGGTTGGTATTGTGTGCTGCCACGTAGCAGTTGCGAGCTGGGCGCCAAACACCGCCATGACAAGACCAAATAGCAGTACCAGTAGTTGCGTCAGCAACCGAATCCACCGCTGAAGTCTCACGGGCAACGCCTCTGCGATAACTACGATCTTAATGTGGAAGCCCTCTCTTACCCCGGCAGCTGCCGCAATAAATACATACCAAATCATGAGCAGTAACGCGGCCTGCTCCGCCCATATCGGGCTGTCGTTCAGTACGTACCGAGCGAAAACCTGTACCACCACGATCCCTGTCATGAGCAGTAGTCCAAAGCTCGAGACCCATTTGGAGAGCTGACTCACCTTTGCACTGACCTCAGCGATAGAGCTACTCATCAGCCCCTCCGAACACGCTGCGAGTGGCTGAAATATCGTCAACGATAGACCGCATCTCCGGCGTGCTTATAAAACGATCCCACACGGGTGTCATCCGCTCTGCAAACGCCGTCCTGTCGACCTTGTCTTCAATGCTGACACCGTGATCCAGAACACGCTGGCGCGACTTTGCAACCCGTGTATCCCACAGCTCCCGCATAATAGGAACCGACTCGGTCGCAGCGGCCTGTAAATAGGCCTGCTCCTCGTTCGTCATCTTTTCCCAGCTCCGGCGAGAGGCCACCAAAACCTCAGGCGCCATGACGTGACCTGTGAGGCTATAGTGATTGGCCGCTTCAAAGTGTCGTGTTCCCTCGTAAGATGGATAATTGTTTTCAGCGCCATCAACGACACCCTGAACCAATGCCTGGTAAACCTCACCGAAAGGAATCGGCGTAGGATTCGCACCGAGCGCCTCGATCATTGCAACATAGACATCTGAATTTGGAACGCGAATCTTCATTCCTGCCATATCGTCAGGCGAACGAATCGCGCGCTGGGTGTTGTAAAAAGAACGGGCGCCAGAATCGTAGTAACACATACCCCGTAAGCCATACGGCAGCATGGCATCGAGAATACGTCGACCTATAGCGCCATCGAACGTTGCCCGGGCGTGTTCAACCGAAGAAAATAAAAAGGGCAAGGCAAGTACTGACGTCATAGGTACTACCGATGTCAGCGGACCCAAATTGACTCTCGTCAAGTCAAGTCCGCCGAATACGGCGATTTCCAAGGTGTCTTTCTCTGCGCCAAGTTGACCGCCTGGATAGACGCGCACGCGCATTTCGCCGTTGGTGCGCTCCTTGAGTATTTGATCGATCGCGTATAGCCCTTGCGTCGTCGGATAGTTCTCGGGCTGAGACTCGGCGGCAAAAAGCGGCCGCGCACCGCTACGTTTAGCGCAGGCTGTCAGTAACAGCGGGGCCAGCAACAGTGTCCGACGATTGATCATCTTCCCATCCAGCCGCCATCAACCGGGATCAGAGTGCCATGAACGTAATCAGATGCGCCCGACGCCAGGAATACGGCCGCCCCCCCAAGATCTTCAGGGTTGCCCCACCTTCCAGCAGGAATCCGTTCCAAAATCTGACGATTCCGTGCCTCATCCTGCCTGAGCGCTGCCGTATTATTCGTTGCAAAGTAACCCGGCACTATGGCGTTAACGTTAATACCTAATGAAGCCCACTCATTTGCCAACAAGCGGGTCAGACCCGCCAATCCACTTTTACTCGCCGTATAGGAAGCCACACGAATCCCGCCTTGAAGTGACAGCAACGACGCAATGTTAATAATTTTCCCAGGGCGCTTTCCCGAAACCATTGACTGGGCGGCAGCTTGAGCGAGGAAAAATGGCACCTTTAGATTTGTTGCCATTACCTCGTCCCAATCGAGCTCGGAGAACTCAAGCGCGTCCTGCCTCCGAATGATTCCCGCATTGTTCACCAGAATATCCACCGGTCCTAGAGCCGCTTCTGACTCTGCGATAACGTGTTTTGCAACATCGCCAGAACTCAGATCAGCCATGACGACGACCGCCTCACCACCTGCGTCAACGATCATGGCCTGGGTGTCAACTGGCGTCGATCTGCCAACTAGCACGATACGGGCTCCGGCCCTGGCTAACGCAACGGCAATCGCTTGCCCAAGCCCGGTATTAGCGCCTGTGACAACCGCATTCTTTCCCTGCAGATTAAATGGATGAATCACCAACCCCTCTCCTATCGGTANNTCGCATCGCTCAATCCGCTGCTGACGCATCAGATTGCGTTGACAGTGCAGCCACCGGTCCAGATCAGAATTGACCTAGTGGCTAAATCTTCTGGTCGAATCTCGCTCTATAAGTTCCGGTGTGGTCTCATTCTCGCGAGGCGCCTCGCGGTCACCGTCGTGAAACTCGAACAACCGCTCAGCGGCAAGCTGGCCGATTTTGCGCGCCGGTGTCCTCGAGGTTGTCAACCGAGGCCAAACACGAGTCGCCGTCTCAAAGTCGTCAAAGCCAACCACCGAAAGCGAATCTGGTGGAGTATGACCAGAGACATGCAGGGCCTGTAAAATGCCGGCCGCCATCTCATCATTGGCTGCAAATACCGCTGTCGGAGGCGGCTCCAGATCGAGTAGGTCTGCGCCAAGAGCAAGACCGGATTCGAAGCTGTAATCGCCGGCCAAAATATAGTGGGATGGCATTGTTATCCCATATTGCGCGAGTCCTTCCTCGAAACCTGCGATGCGTTCAGTTGACGAGCGAAAGCTGCGACGACCGGTCACACAGGCAATGCGAGTATGGCCAAGCTGAGCAAGGTGCCGAGCCGCTTCTTTGCCTCCCTCACGGTCGTTGGTCACGATCATTCGGCTATCCATGTCCAGTGCGACAGAGGCGATACGAATGTAAGCGCAACCCAGTCCTCGTAGTTCCTCGGCAAGTCGTTCGTCTTCCGAAACCGAGGGCGTGAGAATGACGCCATACAGCTTTTGAACCTCGACGAATTGTCTAGCGTCCTCAAGAAATGTATCGCTCTTCCGATCGCAAGGGTGCACAACGAGCTCGTAACCCGTCTGGCGAATAACGTCGAGTATTCCTTGCTGAATATTAACCACGTATTGCGGTGTCGGATTATCAGTAATTAAACCGACTAAATAACTTCGCTTAGCAGCGAGTCCACGTGCCTGAGGGTCAGGGCGATATCCAATAGCGCGAATGAGCGCTTCAACAGCGTCGCGAGTCGCCGCATTCACGTCGGGTGAATCATTAATGATGCGTGAGACCGTTTTCTTAGAAACTCCCGCCAAATCGGCCACGTCTTGGATCGTGGGTCGTCGATCCGTTTTATTGATCTCCTTCCAACGGCGAGCAGCGACCACAAGATCGATATCTGATTTTTTACTTATTCGAGCCACTGAGACACCCTCAACCTTGGCTACCCGACCTTACGTGGTTGGATATCGGCGTGCAAAGGATACGCTGAACTCGGCCAGCCCGCCAAAAACAACATTTGATTCCACTCCCGGCGCAACATCGTGAATACCACTCAGCGCGCCACAGGTAACGTAGGTACCCGCCGGCATTGTGAGTCCTCTCGACAGCGTTAAGTCGACTAAAAAGCCAAACGCCGCCAATGCATCATCACCGATTGACCGGGTAATAGAGCCTACAGTCTTGCCGTCAACCTCCACGGTGATATCGACAGGGTCACTCGATCGTTCCTGCCATCTCGAAATTTCAGGACCTATTACGAGTCCAGCATTGTTGCCAAAATCAGAAATTATGGCGCCCGGACCTATGTCATTAATAGCGGCCAAGGGGCTGCTGGCGATTTCAGCACCCACGTGAATTGAAGCGACTAAATCCTCCAAATGCGGGTTACTCGTGTCAAAGTTTTTAGGGCCAACAGGCTTTGCTGTCTTAATAATAAATTCGGCTTCGATGGCCGCAAAGCCCCGATCGAAAACCGTCATGGTAACGTCATGACCGTCAGAAATTTGCACGATCTGACTCTTAAATATGGGTCCTGCAAGTCGTTCAGCAGCAAAGTGCTCGCGAAAGGCAGGGGTAATGCCACCTACTTTCCAACCTCCGACCTCATCAGGCCAATTGACGATGGAATTCGTCTGAATCGCATAAGCAGTTTGAGTGTCTCGGGGTAGTAAGCCTGGAAAGCTCGAGAGCGGTGTCGCCATCGATCTCGCGCGGACCAGATTATCGGACACATCCGATATCGCATGCAGGGAGGCTGTTGTCTGTCTGTCTGCCACGACTGTTGTAGTCGGCATGCTCGCGTTTCCCTATCTGATTTTCTACTGGTGAAAGTGTTGAAAAACGCCACTCCTCAAAAGAGAAGCGGCGTTGTCGCGATCAATCAAAATCGATAAGTTGCGCCTACCACGATGCGTCGATCAGGTAAGCCGACAAAGCATAGAGGGCCCGTCTCGCTCACGCAGTGCTGATCAATTTTCTCTTCCATGAGGTTGATGCCCTGCACAACGATGTTCAGGTCGTCATTCACTTGGTAGCTGACGTTCGCATTCAACTGACCACGGTCAAGTGTGTGAACGGGGAAGCTAAACGTGCTGCTTCCGCTGGTATTAGCACCGCCACCGAAGTCGTTGGTGCGGAAGCCTTCACGCCAGGTGTAACGCATACGAGCCGACCAGCCAAACTTCTCGTAGAAAACAGTCACATTGTACGCTGTCTCTGAAAAATCGAGCAGACCACGTTTCTTACAGATATCCGCGCCCAGCACAGCTTCGCCACGTCCAGAAGTACAGTCCTCAGCTGAACCACCACTGAAGTCTTGCGACGTGAAGTTCGCCAAAAGACCGAAGCCTGACGCCCAACCTAACTGGTCCTCAAAGCTCGACAAGTCGTACTGCAGAGCCATCTCAAGACCATTGACCTTGGTTGTCTCTGGATCATTACCAGGTCGGCTTACATCCACACAAAGTCCGAGCGTATTAGCGTCACCAAGCGCATTTGGAACAACGATCGGGTTGTAAATGCCGCCACCTGGGCAGCTAGGATCAGTTTCACGCTCTAAGCCACCGAACGTCGTGTCTGACGGTAAAAGTGCCGCACCTTCGAAGTCTTGGCCGAAGATATTAGTTCGTTCCTTTCGGAAGTAACCAATACTGGCGAAGGCTGCGTCAGCGAAATACCACTCGAATGAAAGATCGAGAGAATCCACTTCTTCTGGCTCGAGCCCTGGGTTACCCAATGCAACCGCTGAGTTTTCCGAATCGTCAAACTTGAAGCCCGTCTTCAGATCACTGAAGTTAGGACGACGAATGTCTGAGCCATATCCGAATCGCACGATCATATCGTCAGATACCTGAGCCGCTAAGTTAAAGCGAGGCAGAATGAAGTCATAGCTTCCTTTCGTGGACTGCAAGCTTCGGTTACCG
>DGPO01000100.1 GCA_002390485.1 Halieaceae bacterium UBA4438
GATGCGGTTGACGCCTTCTCTGATGCCTTTACTGCATCAGATACTTGCTTGGGACCACCCAATGACGAGCTGTGTCGTGACTACGCTGAAGCGGATAGCTACATGATCCACAGCATCTCAGTGTTCTATAACGAGGACAACTGGAGCGTCGGCATGGGTGTTCGCAACCTTGAGGACAAGGCTCCCCCACTCGCAGATCCAAGCGAAATTACGGGTGTTAAGTCACGCGCTATCGGTTACGGCTACGATCTGATGGGACGATCGTTCTTCGTTAACGCGTCTTACAACTTTGATATCGGCTTCTAAACAAGTCTTGAAAGTACAAAAGCGCACTCCGGTGCGCTTTTTTTTTGCCAAAATTAGTCTAGGATATTGGGTATCACTTTTTGGAGATCCACCATGTTACGAATTATTGCCGCGTCTCTCTTGATGAGCCTCGTTGCTGGCGAGGTCGCAGCTGACCCTTACCCGCTTGACTACTGGGCTAGGCGCTCAGCAGTGACGGGCGTTTCGCTCTCTCCTGATGGCTCTCAGTTTGCACTGACGCGTATTCTGGAGCGCGGTGGCAACCCCATTATTGAGCTCTACGACGCGGACAACTTGGACAAAGATCCTGTTCGCATTGATTCAAGTCCAATGGAGATAATGCCCGGCATTCGATGGATTGATGATGATGTCTTTTTGTTTACCGCTCGCCAGCAAACAAGGGACCAAATTAAAGGCTTTAACCGAGGCGTTTACGACTACCAAAACGTTAAATACGACGGTTCTGCGAAAAAGCCAATCGGTCGCATAAGACAAGACTACTTCAGCGTCGAGGGCTTACTCCCAGATAAAAAGAATAAAATCTTAATCTCCGTACAAGAAGGTGTACCCGACGGTATGCAATCGGGTGGTTCAACGATCCGGCCACGTTCTTATTGGGAATACGACCTCAAACGAAACCGTAAAAAGCTGCTGATGCGCGGTAAAATAGCGCTTGGAAATATTCAATTTGACCAAGATGGCAATGCCACGCACGCGTTTGGTTTTGATATCAGAACTGAAGAATACACCTACCACTGGCGCCCCAAAGGCACGAAAGACTGGGAGGAAATGTACAGGCTGCACAGAGATAGCTTCGAGACGTTTTACCCCATATCGCCTGACCCAGTCGCTGACAATCATTTCTTAGTGATCGCGCACAATGGCTATGATAAGTCAGGGCTATGGTCATTTGACGCAAAGAACAAGAAATTCTCAGAAGTACTCTACCGCCGCAATGACGTGGACTCAGGGCAACCCTTCAGCCACAGCAATAACTTGTCCAACGGTGACGACATCGCCGGTGTACGATGGTGTAAGGACAAATGCCATCGCGAGTTCTTTGACCCAACCGAAGAAGCGCTTTATCGGCAACTAGAAAGCATTATTCCTAACGCCGATCAGATCAGCATTACGGGCCGCTCGAAAGATGGAAATACGCTCATCGTTGCTAATTCGTCACCGCGTGATCCCGGCACTTATTACCTCATTAGAAATGGCAAAGTGTCAAAAATCAGTGGACGCAAGCCCTATCTTGAGCACGATCAGCTGGCCGACGTTGAGTACATTACCTACAAAGCCCGCGATGGGCGCGATATTGGAGGTTACCTCACAGTCCCCAACGGTGATGGGCCCTTCCCTCTCATTGTGATGCCACATGGCGGACCTTATGTCTCCGAGACGGTGGACCGCTTTGCGGAGTGGCCGCAGATGCTCGCAAACAACGGCTACATGGTCCTTCAACCTCAGTATCGAGGGTCTAAAAAGTACGGACTCGAGTTTTATAAGAGCGCCTTTATTGATGGCTCCGAGGCAGGTCGTGCCATGCAAGACGATAAGGACGATGGTGCGCTCTATCTCGTGAACCAGGGCCGGGTTGATGCCGATAAAGTTGCAATGTTTGGTTGGTCCTACGGTGGCTATGCGGCGTTAATAGCAGCGTCGCGCGAAGACCAGATCTATCAGTGTGTGATTGCGGGCGCCGCTGTGACCGACCCTGATATGCAAATGGATTACTATCGTTACCGCATTAGGGGCGCGTCGAAGATTGAGCAGCTCACGACTTGGGACGGTGCAGTGTCGCCTATCAAAGAGGTCGAGAAGGTAAACGTACCCATGCTGATTGTCCACGGCGATAACGACCAACGGGTGCCACCCGAGCATTTTGACAAGTATATTGCCGCGCTGGATAAAGCCAATGTCGATTACGACAAGCTTATTTTAGAAGGCGCTGACCACTTCTCGAACACGCTTTTTTACCGACATAAAATCAGCCTTTATGAGTCGATGCTAGATTTCCTATCAGACGATTGTGGGCTTAAAGATGAGTCAATGAATGTTGCGTCGGCTGAGGTGGGGCAGCTGCTCGGTTCAGTAGAGTCGCCTCAAGAAGTCCCACGAAAGAATTTGCTGCTAGATACTACCGCGTTCAATCAGCAGGATATTCGACTCAACGGCATGAGAAGCATGATCAATACGTTGAATACGAAACGCTACTAACCTGACAAAAAGGCTTTTAGTCGGGTTTCAGACGCCGATTGACACTAGCCGCTCGTAGGTTAGCCCGCTGACCGCGGCGGCTAAGCGCCGTGTATTTTATTCTGAATGAGTTGGTTACCCGTGAGCCGGTCGACGACCCGTGGCGGTGCAGACGCTAACGTCATGGCAAGTCATCGGACCTGACCTGACCCAAGATGCTCCCGATGGCAGCTTCAAGTGCTCCATCTGGGCGCTCGATGATTCTTCCGATCTCCTCACCAGCCACCGAAAACACAAAGGTGGGTGTGTACTCCAAGCCCCGGAGCGCTGCCCTACCCTTCGGCTCGCTTTTGTTAAAGTCGAGTGCCACCAGCTCCACTGCACTAGACTCCACGCCTGCTGTCTCTAGGATCTTTAATAGCCGCGGTACTTCTCGCTCACTGTCATGACACCAGGTCGCGAATAAGACCTGTACGTGGAGATCCGGCACCACCCCTGAAGACAGTTCACCGACTTCATAGATATTGTACTGAGCCTCAAAAACGGGATAGGCCTCAAACAGGTGCGCACGTGTAATGTCGCCCACGTGAAACTGATAATCCTCAGCCACGGCGGGCAAAGCGGCAGCTAGGCTTATGACACAATAGGCAAGGAGCGGCCCACACAGTGACTGCTTGAAACGCGATAGAGGCCCACTCCACCCCCTAAAGATCACTTGATCTTTCATTAAGACTCCATTGCCCTGCCTGCGATGAGCGCTAATTTACCATCTAAGTTTTGGAAATGCGCCTGAACCTGATCGCCGTCAGCACGCGATAAAAAACACAGCATTGATAACAGCTTATAGGAGTTGGTTCGTGCAGAGCCTGCCTTTGAAGTGTCGATTTTCCTTTTTGCAGCGCTAGGGTGCAGCGCATCTCGGTTCAGTGGCGTAGCGCGATCACAAGGAGAGTTGAATCATTGCTCGCCCAGCATCATTCAAATCACGCAAAACCCCAGATTTAGCTTATACTCCGCGCGCACTTAGCGACGTCCTGATTGTTCCGAAGTTTTTTGTAACGGTCTAAGCCCTTCGGTAACTCTTCCACTTTGAAAAAATCTGCTGAGGGAAAGATACCGGTCCCTCAACGACCGAGGTGGTCATAATCGTTTTTAAAGCCAAGCGGCTTTAGTAAGACACTTGTCCATACGTCGCCGCCTTAGAGCGGTGTGCATCAAACGTTTTAGCCTCGCACCCAACAGAACAACAACCAAAAGAGACACTATGAGCTTTTCTACACTAGGTTTATCAGATCCGTTACTAAGGGCCGTTACAGACAAGGGCTACACCATACCCTCGCCCATACAGGCCGAAGCGATTCCTGCCGTGCTTAAAGGCCATGACGTGATGGCGGCTGCGCAAACAGGAACGGGTAAGACTGCCGGATTTACATTGCCACTGCTGCACAAGCTGTCACA
>DGPO01000117.1:0-6810 GCA_002390485.1 Halieaceae bacterium UBA4438
CCCTGCACCTTGGCGATTATCGGTTTGGGGTAGCGCCATAACTTCATCCAGTAATCGACGATCACGTGGACGTCGTCCCTGTCTTTTCGTATATCGACGTGATCGTCAAAGTTGGCTGGATATTGTGAGGTTATCCAGTGCGCCTCGCGAAGGTCATAGCCTGTTGAAAAAGCCTTGCCTGCGGCGCCTATGACAATGACACCCACACTCTCGTCGTGAAGGGCGTTGTCCAATACATCAGCAATCTCATTAAGGACTTGCCACGACAGTGGATTCAGATCATCCGGGCGGTTGAGGGTGATGGTGAGCACCCGGTCGTCTTGGGTGGTGATGATCATGGCTGGATCGCTCATTGTGTCTGTCTCCTATGTGAAGCAACGATCGGTTCGCGCAGAACACCATCACTCCTTGTACGCGCAAAAACTGAGTTATTGCAGACGTCCGACGTCGGCTAACCATACGATAAAAACGAGGGGTTAGAAAATGGTGAGTGTGGACTATAGATGCACGGACTGAGTGGCCCAAGAGTCAGAAACAAAGCCCCGGTCTTCAAAGACCATTGCCGTCTGGGGTCATTAGTCGCTCGGTCAAAAAGTCCACAAACGCTTTCACCTTAGGCACCAAGTAACGTGGCTTCTGGTACAGCAAATAAATAGCCAGCTCCTGATTTTGACTGACACTTAACTCGCTCTCCTCGAGTAGCTCAACCAACTGACCGCTTTGAAGATAACGGTGAGCGGACCACCTCGGTGCCATCATGATGCCTTTGCCGGCCAGACCAAGCTCCATCAGCCATTTCGCATTATTTGACACGACCATGGCTTTGCCTGAGACGTCGTGCCATTGGTCGTCTGTTTTTAACAACCATGGCGAAGGCCCTCTTGGGGTTCTAAAAAAGAGGCCGGGGTGTTCGCGCAATTCAAATCCGCTAGTGGGTGTTCCTGCGATTGCTAAGTAGGCGGGTGATGCGACCGGGATAAACTCATTCGGCATCAATCGGATCGCATGAACATGCTCATCGGGTGCGTATCCCCCTCTAATGGCAACATCAACGTCATCATTCGCCAGCGAAGACAACTCATCGGAGAGGCTGACGTCGAGGACAATTTCAGGATAGCGGGTGGTGAATTCGTCCAGAAGTGGGCACAAGAGCTGCTCGCCAAAACTTACCATGCTGCTTATTCTCAGGTGCCCCATTGGGGTTGTCTGGTAACTTTTGACGGACTCAGTGCTCTGGTCGAGCTGACGCAGTATCTCGCTGACTTGCTCAAAGTAGATTTGGCCGATTTCAGTGGGTTTGACCACTCGGGTACTGCGCTTGAGTAGGTTCGTTCCCAGGCTGGTCTCGAGGTCAGATATTCGCCGGGATATTGACGAGGGTGGTACGGAAAAGGCGTTGGCAGCGCCCGTAAAACTTCCGGATTCCACCACCTTACAAAAATATTTAAGCGCGAGAAGCTGGTTCATAGTTGTCGTTTGAAACCCCAATTTTGTCTAATCGACAAAGGTTAATCCATTTAATGCGTATATATCGACCTATTCTTGTGCGTAATACTTCGTTTTACCGCAGTGACTCAAATGTGAGAGGACAGATATGAGCCAGTACACAAAGATTAATCTTGTCGCCAGACCTAAGCCTGGTCCCATTACGCCTAATCTTTTCGACGTCGTGACTGAGAACGTTCCCGTCGCGGGTCAAGGCGAGGTTCTTGTTAAGCAGACGCACATGTCGCTGGATCCCGCAATGATTGGTTGGATGAGCCCTGATGAGGAAAGCTATGTACCGCCGGTAGGTTTGGGGGAGGTCATGCGCTCTTCAGGCATCGGCCTGGTCGTTGAAAGCCGACATCCTGACTTTGCGGTGGGCGACCGCGTTCGTGGAATGATGGGGTGGACGGAGTTTTACTTAAGTGACGGCACGGGTTTGAGTGGTGTGCCCGATGGCGTGGACGAAGAGACGGTGCTGTCCATTTTTGCGCTGCCGGGGATAACTGCCATGAAAGGCTTGTACGGTTTTGGTGACCCAAAAGCCGGAGAGACGCTAGTGGTCAGTGGCGCCGCAGGATCCGTCGGCTCGCTGGTGGGACAGTTGGCGAAGGCCGACGGATTGCACGTTATTGGTGTTGCCGGTGATGATGAAAAATGCCGCTGGCTTGTTGACGACTTGGGCTTTGACGGCGCTGTAAATTACAAGACTGAAGATGTCGCTGCAAAGCTTGCTGAGCTGACGCCTAAGGGTGTTGATATCTACTTTGAAAACACCGGTGGCGCCATTCAGCATGCGGTCTTTGATCGCATGAATGCGCACGGACGCATTGTCGTTTGCGGCATGATCTCTGACTACATCGCGTCTGAGCCCTCGGCGGGACCCAACTGGATTCCAATGGTTAAAAAGAGGCTCACAATCCGAGGGTTTACGGTCCCTGATCATTACGACGAAATTCCGAGTTTACTTGAGCAGCTTGCACCTTACGTCATGTCCGGCAAGGTTAAATACCGTAGCCACGTCCTCGACGGTTTGGAATCGGCAATTGACGGACTCAACTTGTTCTTCACTGGGGGTAATCGAGGCAAGCTTATCGTGAAGCTCTAGTCTCTGACCCATCGCCGCGAGCAAAGCAGCTAGGACGTGCTTGCGATGTGGGTTTGACACCTAGGCAAAGGCGTCTAAAGCCAGTCGGGGCGTCACAGTGATCCAATTCGGCTGAATGCTGTATTCAGTAGCGAGTGCGATTTCTCGTGCATAGTCTTTTTGCCAATCATTAGACAGTCCGGGTGGTCGCCAAAGCTCTAGGTCTTGTGCATAATTCGCGCGCCCGAGCCTGTTGCGAGTAAAACGAGTCTGTTGTGAGTAAACATAGTCCCGCATGCCTTTAATACCGTCCACTGACGTCAAGTCCCTGTGCTTTGCACTCAGCTTATTGTTTCTTGCGGCAGAGGCTTTGACACTCGAGGCATCTGCCAGCCAGTCGGAAGGTGTTCGGCAGACCTATCTGCCGAGCGATTTTGCACAGTTTGCTCCTCGGTCGGCGTTCGACTTGGTCAGACAAATTCCTGGATTTAGCGTTAACGAGGGCGGAGGTGACCGTGGTTTTGGTCAGGCGGATACTAACGTTCTTATTAACGGGCGTCGCATATCGGGAAAGTCTAACGGTCCGACGCAAGCGCTAGAGCGACTTTCGGTGGAAAGCGTCATACGGATTGAAATTTTGGACGGCGCCAGTCTTGATATCGGCGGTATGTCGGGGCAAGTCGTCAACGTCATTACTGACGCTGATAAAAAGATAACGGGTTTGTACCGTTACTCCCCGAGGGTTCGTCCGAGTGGCCCCAACACCGAGAAACGCCTGCGTGAATTCAGTGTCGCGATCACCGGTGGGAGCGGTGACTCAGAGTGGACCTTGAGCGTAGCTAACGAGCAGCGTGCCTTTGCCGAGTCGGGGTTTGAAGTGGTGAGGGACTCAACGGGCGAGATTACTGACAACCGTTTTGAGTCAAGTCGTCGGTTATTCGACAGGCCCAATCTTTCAGGCTCTTACTCGAAAGAAACAGCCTCCGGCAGTGTCTTTAACCTCGTGGGTGAAGTGAATGGCTATTATTCCAACGTAACGGAGGAGTCCGCGCGCCGAGCAGAAACGCCCGATGCCAATACACGTGCGCTGAAACAGTCAGAGGATGAGTACAACTTCGAGATTGGAACGGATTACGAGTTTGCTGTTGGCGCTGGGCGACTCAAGCTGATGGGGCTGCATCGATTCGAGTCCAGTCCCACGGTCGATCGCACCACAACATCTTTTGCCTCGGGGGCTGTCGCGGGCTCTGTTTTCTCGCGCCAAGCCGATGAGGCGGAGTCGATCTTAAGGGCTGAATTTGCGTTCACTGCATTGGATAGTCAGTGGCGTTGGTCACTTGAAGGGACCGAGAACTACCTCGACATTACCTCTCAGCTCGACGAGCTGAACATACAGGGCGAACTAAGCCCAGTGAATCTCACGGGTGCTAACTCCAGGGTGGAAGAGACCCGCGCAGAGTCAACACTCAATGTCAGTAAACGACTTGGTGAGCGGCTGACCCTTCAGGCAACCCTAGGCGCTGAGTATTCAGAGATTAGGCAGACCGGCAGCTCAGATGTGACGCGGGATTTCGTTCGTCCTAAGGGATTTTTCGCGCTGAACTACAAGCCTAGCGATACACTTTTTCTGTCTGCAAAGCTTGAGCGCCTGGTGGATCAGCTGAGCTTTTTTGACTTCATAGCCTCGGTTGACGTTAATTTGGGACGCGAGAACGTTTCCAATGTTGACCTAGTGCCCCCGCAAGCTTGGAACCTAAAGCTTGAGGCTCAACAATCGCTGGGAACGCGTGGCAACCTGACGCTCAGCCTGTTTTACGAGGACGCTGAAGACATTGTGGACGGCATTCCGATTGAGGGTGGTGGTCAAGCCCCCGGGAATATCGACAGTGCTAATCTCTACGGAGGTTTTTTTGATGCCACGTTATTGAGTGACGAACGGCTTTGGAGCGGGGGGCGTGTGGATCTCTCACTGGGGTACATGAACTCCAATGTCATTGATCCCATACTGGGAAAAAAGAGAAAAATAAGCGACGAATTTTACAAGTCCTACAACCTCGGATTTCGGCAGGATTTTGAGGGCACGTCTTGGGCCTTGGGCGCCTCAATAGACTATGACGAAACGACACGCGGCGTGAGAATTGACGAGGTCAGTTTTTACAATAAAAGCCCGGGAATCGTTAATTTTTATGTGGAAAATAAAGACGTGAAAGGACTCACAATAAGGGCCAATATTTGGAACTTAATAGAGTCAAAAAATCGATATCGGCGGACCATCTACGCTGACCGATTGACTGATCAGGTCCTATTCTCTGAGACGCGCAGTCGACGTTATGGTTACTCCTACACATTGACTGTAGAAGGCGCGTTTTAGAGACACAAAAACCGGATCAAAGCACCGCGTTTTAACGCTTTTTCACCCCCATGAGCCGCAGAGTCACGGCCGCTGCCTTTGTTGGGTTAGAATCGCATTATGAGACGTTATGCGATCATCATTTTTCTGACTGCTCTTCTTCAAGGGTGTGCATCGGATCCAATGCACACGACGGGAGAGCGACGACCCGCTATTGCTGACTACAAGACCGTCAGAGTTTTGAGCACGGTTCCTTTGGGCGCACAGAGGATAGCGGTGGTAAAAGCATCATCAGACTCTGGTTTTTCTCGGCGACGCGACCTTGATCATGCTGTGGGCGAGCTGAAGAAACGAGCCGCGAAAGTAGGTGCAAATGCACTCGTTATTACGCGTCGCGCTACCTCCGCTGAAATGGGCACTGCCTCAACCTCAGGCGGCGGCACGATCGTAACGTCTAATGAAGTTGAATTCGTCCGTGGGATCGCGATTTGGGTTGACTGAGGCCTGACCTATTTCCGTTTCCTTCCTGCTACCGGCGAGACAGATCCTTTGGCTAAAAGCTTAAATTCTGGGCTTGCGCGCGTTAGTTAAGTTCAAAGAACTTTAGCCAACGTCATTGAGTGACAGAATACGGGACTAAACCGGCTTTTCATCCGCTGAGTTGGCGTGCCTTCAGATGAATATAAAAACAATGCGCTTTCGCGTTTTGACCCGCTCTTGGGGTTGCGTTGGCGAAAACACTATCGACAGCAATTCGACGACAGGAAGCAAAGTCTCATGAAGTATTTTTCACCGCTATACCCATTTCTGCTCGGATGGGCGCTGATTCTCATGAGTACGTCCTACTCAGCCCTAGGTCTTATCAATGGCTTGAGTCAGTTGTTGTTCTTTGGTTTGGTCGTCTGCCTTCCCATATGGCGAACTGAGCGCATGAGTTACGTGGATATTGGTTGGCCTTGGGGACTCGTACTTCTTGGGGTGATCAGCTTCTGGCTCAGTGACGGTTACTGGCTTCGTTCTTTGACGGTGAGCGCAGTAGTCGTATTGGTGGGTTTGAGGATGGGTTTTGGCGCCTTAAACATGTGGCGAATGGGGCTATTGGAAAAGGAGTTTCCTCGTTATCAGTACCAACGTATCCGTTGGGAACAAGAGGGGAAAACCAATACTCAATTGGCGTTGCAGGTTGACGCCCTCTCGCAGGGTTTGGCCAACGCGTCGTTTTTGGCGTTGCCGGTGTTCGTCATTGCGTCCAACCAAAGCCCTGTGTTGTCTGTGTTTGAGCTGGCGGGTCTGTTGATTTGGGGGCTCTCGTTTGTCATGGAAACGGTGGCAGACATGCAGAAATTGGCTTTTTTAAAGGATATGAAGAAGCAGGGTAAGCAGCGCCAAGTGTGTAATGTTGGATTGTGGCGTTACTGCCGACACCCGAACTATTTTGCCGAGTGGATGGTATGGAATGGCCTTATCGTCGCTGCAGTACCTTCTTGGTTGGTATTACGCACCACTGAAGGCGTGCTGGTTTGGGCGTTGTTGGGGGTGGCATTACTGTTCGCTTCTCGGATGATGTATGTCACGCTGGTATACACCACTGGCGCCGTTCCGTCGGAGCACTTCTCAGCGCAAAAGCGCCCTGACTATGCCGCCTATCAGCAGCGAACCAATCGGTTTTTCCCGGGACCCCCGCGTCATTAAGGCTCACAACACTACTATTGTCTTTATGACAATAACGCTTTACGAATCAGGCGGTTTATCAGGGCATTACAACGTATAAGAATAGTGAAAGCGCTGACGAGAAGACTAATGGCGCCAGCACAGTCGTGTCCTATCAGTGCTTTTATAGGGGTCGACCAAGGGAACAGTAATGAACGCGAGTGATAACCCGATACTG
>DGPO01000117.1:6820-7386 GCA_002390485.1 Halieaceae bacterium UBA4438
TGTTTGTTGTGGTGCTGATGTCGGCCTATTACATTCTGCGTCCTGTGCGCGACGCCATGGCAAGTGACTGGAGTGACGCTGAAGTCAGTTGGTTGTGGACACTGAACTTCTTTATCAGTACCGGTGTTGTTGCGCTCTACGGCGCTGCGGTCTCACGATTTCGTTTCAAACTCCTTGTTCCTGCGACCTACGGCATTTTCGCAGCGTCGTTCGTGTCATTTTACGTACTGGGTTCTTTCTCCGCTGACCGAACGTTAATTGATAAATCATTTTACGTCTGGGTCAGTGTCTTTAGTCTGTTTCACATCTCTGTCTTTTGGAGTTTCATGTCAGAGCTGTTCAGTAAGGAGCAGTCAGGGAGGCTCTTTGGTGTCATCGCGGCGGGCGCAAGTGTGGGGGGGCTCGTAGGTCCATCCATCCCCGCATTTTTCTCTGCATCGCTAGGCACCGACAACTTAATGTTGATCGCTAGCGTCATGCTGCTCCTGACCATACCGATTATCTTTCATTTGCAGGCGCTGAAATTAACGGCGCCGGGTGATCACGTATTGCCAAAAACAACGACT
>DGPO01000117.1:7517-8134 GCA_002390485.1 Halieaceae bacterium UBA4438
ACCCGGCCCGAGCGCACGGCGATTTGGGCACAAATGGACCTCGCCGTTAATATCTTGTCGATTTCTACGGGGCTGCTGGTCACCGGCCGGATTGTGAGTAAATTCGGCATGCCGGTCACCATCGCACTGGTACCTGTCCTGATTTGTATAGGGCTACTTGTGCTGGCTATTTCGCCCTTTTTAGGCGCAGTCGTGGTGCTTCAAATTGTGCGTCGTGCCGGGAACTATGCTGTGACTCGACCTGCTCGCGAAATGCTGTTTACGCGCGTTGATCGTGAAACACGATTTAAGGCAAAACCGGTTATCGACGTTGTCGCGTACCGTGGTGGCGACATGCTCATGGCGTGGTTATTCACAGGGTTGACGCAAGGTTTGGGGCTCGGATTGGCGGCGGTTGCTGTCGTGGGTGCTGGCATCGCCGCGCTCTGGTCAGTCGTGGGTATCTATCTCGGACGTTGGTTTGAGCGCGATGATCCCCAGTCCACTGACGACGCGACATCAGCTTCTCGCGAGGGTGCTCAATAAATGAGCCGCACATTTTTTATTTCGCATCGGCCGTCTTATCGACGAGCCGTTTCACTTTAGACTAAAACGGACGAATAACGGCTAATGGAATT
>DGPO01000042.1:0-751 GCA_002390485.1 Halieaceae bacterium UBA4438
ATCAGAGGGCAAGCGGAAGAGATTTTAAGGCGGTCTCGGACAGGAACACCGCGGTCTTCAAGTTGCTTGATCTCTTTTAACAACGCCGCTGCCGACAGAACCACGCCGTTGCCAATAAGGCATTCAACATTTTCGCGCAAAATACCCGACGGAATGACATGTAAAACGGTCTTTTCACCGTCTATGACCAGCGTATGGCCGGCGTTGTGACCACCTTGAAAGCGCACTACGGCGGTCGCCTGCTCGGTCAGCAAATCGACGATCTTGCCTTTGCCTTCATCGCCCCATTGCGTCCCTATTACGACGACATTACGACCCATTAGTTGCTCTCCACTGGCTCCACAAGCCATTCACTATCACGATTTACCAACTGATGACTGCATCGAACATCAATTTCACCGCCGACGGCTTTCACCACCACATGGCCCTCTATTCGAAGCTCAGACTCTTTGCGCATCAACCCAAGACACGCGTCGACTGGCGATGAAATGCAGGTGGCCTGACTTTGCCCCAGATGCGCAAGCGACGACCACGCTTTGAGATCGATCGCAAAACCAGTTGCCGGTCGTTTACGACCGAACACCTCGCCCACACCATCATAACGACCGCCCTTGGCGATCGCAGCACCTAACTCCCGGGCGTATAATGCAAAGACGACGCCTGAGTGATAACGATAGCCGTGCGCCTCTGTTAGATCGATATAAACGCTAATACCACTGTCCGCTCGCTCGCAGCAGCTGAGCACGGCCTC
>DGPO01000042.1:902-30977 GCA_002390485.1 Halieaceae bacterium UBA4438
CCCGCCGAATCCAGTACCAGCTGGCAAAATCCCACGTGCCCAATATCAAAGGTAATCTCGGACAGATGACTTTTATCCACCAAAGACAGCACTAACTCGACGATCTCGATATCTGCATCGATGCCGGCACAACCAAATATCTCTGCCCCTAACTGCACTGGGCTTCGATCAGCGGGAATCGTGTTCGCGACGCTTTTGAGCGTTGAACCTGCGTAGCACAGTCGTGACACGCCTGCTCGGCCAAGACTGTGTGCGTCGATACGAGCAACTTGAGGCGTTATGTCAGCGCGCACGGCCAACGTCCGTCCTGTCTCTCTGTCTGCAAACTTACAACTCAGAACTTCAAGGTCCGCGCCCAGCCCGACCAACAATGAATCGGTAAACTCCACCAACGGTGGCACAACGTATTCGTAGCCCCAGGTCGCACAGGTGTCCAATAACAAACGTCGACAGCCTTCGACACGGCCCGCCTGCTCAGGCAAAAGCTCATCGATCCCGTTAGGGAGCAACCATCGTGTTGTATCACCCATCTCTTAGTCCAAACGCTAAAGGCCGGGGTCGTGTGCAACCCTGTGACCGTACGCTGGCATTATCGCCGGTACAGCCGCAGAGTTACAGCAGAAGATTACTGACCGGCCTTCGGATCTCTCAAATACTGAAAGAACTGGCTGTCCGGCTGCAACAGCATAATATCGCCACCACCCGCAAACGTGGTTTGGTAAGCGTTCAAGCTTCGGACGAACGAATAGAACTCGGGATCACGATTAAAGGCCTCAGCGTAAATACGCGTCGCGTCTGCATCGCCGCTACCCCGTATAATTTCCGCATCTCTCACAGCCTCAGCCTCGAGCACCGTGACCTTTCGATCCGCTTCAGCACGCATGCCCTCGGCGATCTCCTTACCCTCGGAGCGTAGCTCTCGCGCTTCCTTCTCTCGTTCGGCGTTCATTCGTCGATACACGGACTGAGACACTTCATTTGGGAGATCAATTTTTTTAACGCGAACATCAATCACCTCGATACCCAGTCTATCCAACACCGTTTCGTTAAGTCGCGCTTTCACCGCCTCCATGAGCTGGTCTCGCTCACCAGAAACCACCTCTTGAACTGTTCGACCCGCCACCTGGTTTCTCAGATCATCGTTAATCCGCTGGGACAGTAGTGCCGCCGCCCTAAATTCCTCGCCATTGGTTGCCGTGTAGTACTTGGAGGTGTCGACCACGCGAAACTTGGCGTATGAATCCACAATCAGTTGCTTCTGTTCCTGCGTAAAGAAACGCTCAGGCGTTGAATCGACCGTCAAAATACGACCATCGAACTTTCGAACAGAATCGACAAAAGGCACCTTGAAGTGCAGTCCGGGCGCAAGATCTGCCCTCACCACTTCTCCAAACTTCAACAACACCCCGCGCTGTGTCTCACTGATGACATAGATCGAGTTACTGAGAACGAAAAACCCCAAAAAGAACAGCGTTCCAATAATATTTTGTCTAGACATGGTTAACGACCTCCTCGCTGGTTACGCCCATTGAGGTCACGCCGAAGCTGCTCTGTTACAGCGTCGGTGACCTCACGAAGTTGCTGAGACGTCAGGCCACGACTCATTGCGCCTGGCAAGACGCCACTGCCCGCAGACGGGGCCATCTTATCGAGCGGCAGGTACATCACGTTATTACCGCCTTCAACATCGACCATGACTTTATTGGTCTTTGAGAGCACAGATTCGAGTGCATCAAGGTAAAGGCGCTCTCGCGTCACCTTGGGTGCCTTCGAATATTCATCAAGCAGCTGGTCAAATCGCTTCGCTTCACCGGTCGCTTTCGCAATCACCTGTTGTCGGTAAGCCTCTGCCTCCTCCTCAATTCGCTGCGCGCGACCGCGTGCTTCGGGGACAATGCCGTTGGCATAGGACTCTGCCTCGTTCTTGACACGCTCTTCATCCTCCCGCGCTTTAATCACGTCATCGAATGCTTCTTGGACCTGAGTAGGGGGACTGGCATCGTCAATGTTGACCTTTTGCACGTTGATACCCGTCGTGTAGTTTCGCAGGTACAGCTGCAGTCGCTCTCTCACTTTCACCGCAATTTCAGCACGACCTTCCGTTAACAC
This sequence comes from Halieaceae bacterium UBA4438, assembly GCA_002390485.1. Classification (GTDB taxonomy): domain Bacteria; phylum Pseudomonadota; class Gammaproteobacteria; order Pseudomonadales; family Halieaceae; genus Luminiphilus. The sequence goes on from DGPO01000042.1 coordinate 3,012, forward strand.
CAAGGCCATGGTGCCGTCACCAACGACGTGACGCAGTGCACTTTGCGCCGCATGCTGGAGTGATCGCTCCGGGTCACGCACTTCAAGAACGAAGTTTTTGGGATCGTTAATGACGTACTGCACCGACATGCTGACATCTACAATATTTTCGTCCTGTGTCAGCATGGTTTCTCTAAACTGAGCAGAACGGACCTGTGTAATGTTCACGCGTGTCAGTGTGTCGATCCCCCGCGGATACCAAAACAAACCCGGCTGTGCTGTTTTGCTGTATTCGCCGAGTCTGAGCACGACTGCACGCTCTTGCTCGCCAATCTGAGTGAGACCTAAGAGCCCCCAAATTGTGAGGGCAACAATCGCTACGATGCCGACGAGACCGCCCATGCCCTTTCCGCTGCCACCACTCGAACCACCGGACCTGCGACCAAAAAAGCCGTTCAGCTGCGCTTGCAGCTTGCGAAGGGCCTCATCAAGATCCGGAGGACCCTGATCCTTGCCACCCCAGGGGTCGCGCGGGCCATTGCCGCCATTGGGCTCGTTCCATGACATATCTTATTCCTCGATGAATAGTGGCAATAGTCTAACAAAACCTGTGGTGATAAGGGGGCATCATCGGCGCGATAACGTCAAAAACTGTACCGAGTCTTCAACCGCGTCCAATCTGCCTCCGGCAAATGGACGTTTAATGCACTGCCACCCGCCTCAAGCCACTCTTCCGACTTCACTGCCCCCAGCTCGTAAAGCGCAGCGCGGAGCTTCCCTTGCGATGGCGTCAACTCGATACAGGCATTGAAAAAATTACCCGCAAGACGCTCGCCAATCGCCATTCTAAGCAACTCCAGTCCAGCACCGGATTTGGCCGAGACGGAGACCGTGTCGGGGCGTCCGTCACTGTCCCGAGTCATTCTGGGTTCGCGTTCGAGAAGATCGATTTTGTTGTAGACCAAAAGCTGAGGGATATCACCTGCGCCGATTTCCTCGAGCACAGACTCCACCTCCGACTTTAAAAATTCCCGATCGTCCGCGGCCACATCAATGACGTGAATCAGCAGCGACGCATTGAGCGTCTCCTCAAGCGTTGCACGAAACGCCTGCACAAGCGTGTGCGGTAGGTCTGCGATAAAGCCGACCGTGTCGGCAATAACGACTTCACCAAGCCCGTCTATTTCGACGCGTGCAAGCGTCGGGTCCAGCGTTGCGAACAACTGATCCGCCGCATAAACAATCGATTCGGACCAGGTATTAAACAAGGTCGACTTACCCGCATTGGTGTAACCCACCAGCGAGACCAGCGGGACCTCTGCCCGCTGACGTGCCCGCCGATTTTGTGCGCGTTGCTGGCGCACCTTGTCGAGGCGAGATTCTATCGTGCTGACACGCTCGCGAAGCAGTCTTCGGTCAGTTTCTAACTGCGTCTCACCCGGGCCGCGTAAACCGATCCCGCCTTTTTGCCGCTCAAGGTGTGTCCAACCGCGGATCAACCGCGTGCTGATGTGTTTAAGTTGTGCCAGCTCAACCTGCAGCTTGCCTTCATGCGTTCGCGCCCGCTGCGCAAAAATATCCAGAATCAATCCTGTACGCGCGATCACACGGCAACAGAGATAGGCTTCGAGGTTCCGCTCCTGACTGGGTGAAAGCACATGATTGAACACGACCAAGTCGGCTTCAACGCGGTCGACCTCTTCCTTGATCTCATCAAGCTTGCCTTGGCCAATAAAATATTTGGCCATGGGTACTCGTCGCGAGCCTCTAATGATTGAGGTTGGGTCGCCACCAGCGGAGCGCACAAGCTCAATAAACTCACCCAAATCGGGTTCGTGTCTTCCGCCATCGATTGCAATTTGGACGAGTACCGTGCGCTCACCACCGTCGTGGAGATCAAAAAACATAACGGTTATCTAACCGGTCTAGGCCGGGGGGCTGGCGGCTGCTCTTATGCAGCAGCTTCTTCCTCACTGGGCTCAATCGGAATACGAACATTCCGCGCAGGCACCACGGTCGAAATCGCGTGCTTATAGACCATCTGCGAGACCGTATTTTTCAGTAGCACAACAAATTGATCGAACGACTCAATTTGGCCCTGAAGCTTAATGCCATTGACGAGGTATATAGACACCTGAACACGCTCTTTTCTGAGTGCGTTGAGGTAAGGGTCTTGTAGCGTTTGCCCTTTTGACATGTGATCTCCTTAGAAAGTTGGCGGTCGCAAAAAAGGAGGCGACCCAAAGCCCCAGAATGGGGGGTGCATAGTCTACTACGACAGTGGTGGTACTAGGTAGTTCCTTACTTTAAATTTGACCTGTTCTTGTGCATTTTCTGCCGCACTGTCTACCCAGTTTAGATCAGTCCAGCTCCTTAGCCAGGTTATTTGCCGCTTTGCGAGCTGTCTCGTTGCAGCGATGCCTTTATCGCGCGCCTCAGCGAGCGAACACTCCCCCGACAAATGTGACCAAATCTGGCGATACCCAACGGCGCGAATAGCCGGAAGATCCACATGCAAGTCGCCTCTGCGATACAAAGCCGCTACCTCATCAACAAAACCTTGCGCCAGCATTGTGTCAAAGCGAGACTCAATTCGGTCATGCAGCATCTTACGCTCGGCCGGCATCAGGGCTACACAGATCGCCGCTTTTTTTGACTGCTTTGACGCCGCTCGCCACTGACTCATGGGCACACCACTGAGCCGAAAAACCTCCAGTGCGCGCGCAATGCGCTGACTGTGATTCGGGTGCAATTGTGCCGCGGTAGCGGGATCAATCAGTTCGAGCTCTCGGTGCAACGCGGGCCAACCACGCGCGGCCGCATTGGCTTCTATCTCGGCGCGCAGCGCGGAGTCTGAGGCGGGCATATCTGCCAGACCTTCGATTAGCGCTTTAAAATACATCATGGTCCCACCGACCAAAATTGTCCGTTTTCCGCGCGATCGTGCCTCTTGGGCAGCCTCAATGGCGTCGGAGACGAAGTCAGCCGCCGTGTAAATGTCGGCAGGGTCTCTTATATCTACTAAATGATGAGGGTAGCTCACTTGAGCTGCGCCAATCGTCAAGCCGCGATAAACCAAGGCTGAATCGACACTGATAAGCTCCGCGTTGAAGGCTTCAGCGAGGGCGATTGCGGTGTCTGTCTTCCCGGCCGCCGTTGGCCCCATGAGACAAATCAGCGGCTCACTCACCTTATCGCCCACGCAAGAACAACTTATCGAGCTCATCGTGACTTAACTGCACCCATGTCGGTCGTCCATGATTGCACTGCCCAGAGTTCTCAGTGATCTCCATGTCCCGCAGCAATGCGTTCATTTCTGCAAGCGACAAGGGTCGATTTGCTCTCACAGACCCATGGCAGGCCATTGTGGCCAATATTTCGTCCATGCGCGCCGCGAGTCGATCGCTGTGCCCCACTTCGGAGAGATCTGAAAGCACATCACGTACTAGTCGCTCGGCGTTGTCGCGCGCCAAAATGACGGGGATCTCACGGATCACTACACTGCCTTCACTGGCAATATCGATAACAAGACCCAGTCGCAAGAACTCTCCCGAGAACTCCTCAAAAGCCGCCATTTCGTTGCTTGAGAGTGACAATGCCGAGGGCACCAATAGGGGTTGGCTGGCCAGGGTCTGTGTGGCCCTCGCAGCTTTCAAACGCTCATAGGTGATCCGTTCATGGGCCGCGTGAGCGTCAACCAAAACCATTCCGTGTGCATTTTGAGCCACAATATACGCGCCGTGCAGATGGGCCACCGCGAACCCCAAGGGTGGGACGTCGACAGGCTGATTCTCCGACACGGTATGAGCACCCGCAGGTCCGACTCTTGAATTAACCGTGCCACGGTCCGATAAGCCTGCGCTAAAACGTTCAAAAGACCGAGATGGCTCACGCGTTTCTGATGCGTACTCAGCGACCCCGTAAGCCCCAGTAGTGAGAGTCTGGCGAGGCGTTTCGAGCCCCATTGAGACCTGCTCGAACTGGGCTGACGCAATCTCAGATAGGTTGGCCGTATTCGTCTGATCCTCCGGCCTAACCTCAGCGAGGGCTCGGCCGAGCGTACTGAACACAAACCCGTGGACAGATCGACTGTCCCGAAACCGGACTTCATGCTTCGTGGGGTGCACGTTGACATCGACTCGACTGGCATCGAGCTCAAGAAATAGCGCGTACGCCGGATGTCGGCCACCGTACAAGACATCCCGATAGGCTTGGCGAACAGCGTGTGTAATTACTTTGTCCTTGACCACTCGCCCATTGACGAAAAAGTACTGCAGGTCCGCCTGCGACCGAGAAAATGTCGGCAATCCAACCCAGCCTCGCAAAGACAGACCGTGAGCGACCCGGTCAACCACCACACTCTGATGCGCAAATCCGTCACCACAGATCCCAATAACGCGCCGCTGCAGATCTTGCTCGGACGTACCCGAGGGCAGCCGATGGGTCACCTTACCGTTGTGCGACAGCACGAAGCTCACATCGGGTCGGGCGAGCGCAGTCCGCTTAACCACCTCCTCAATGCGTGCAAATTCCGTTCGCTCAGTTTTTAAGAACTTTCGCCGCGCGGGCGTGTTGTAAAAGAGGTCTCGAATCTCAAGCGTAGACCCTTGGGGATGCGCGGCAGGGGCGACACTGACCTTCATGTCACGACCTTCACACTGCGCCACATGGCCATTGCCGGGTTGGTCTGTTGTGTTAGAGGTGATCGAAAATTTCGAAACCGACGCAATCGACGCAAGCGCCTCACCTCTAAAACCCAAGGTGGCAACGGCCTCTAAATCGTCAATCGACGCAATTTTACTCGTGGCGTGACGCGCGAGAGCGAGACTCAAGTCCTCGCTCGCGATACCTATACCGTTATCGGTTATTCGTATCTGTTTCACACCGCCCGATTCAATATCGATCGAAATCTTGTCGGCAGCGGCATCCAGCGCATTCTCCAACACCTCTTTAACAACAGACGCCGGACGCTCAACCACTTCCCCAGCCGCAATTTGGTTGGCAAGCCTGCTGTCGAGCTGCCGAATTTTGCCCGTTGATGTCATCCCGACTCCGGAATAATAAGAACCTGACCCACTCTAATACTGTTAGAGGACAGATCATTTTTTGACTTTAATGCCTCAAGGGTCACTGAGTAGCGTGAGGCGATGCCTGACAAGGTGTCTCCGCGCACAACCTTCACACTGCGACCGGCTGGCATGGGAGCGGACGATGCACGTGCAAAAACAGTGCCCGGTGGCGGGTTTGCTCTAAACCAACGTTCGACCCCGACAAAAATAGCCGCCGCCATTTTGGTTTGATAGCTCGGTGTGGCCAACAACGCGGACTCCTTTGGATTTGATATAAAACCCGTTTCAACCAAGATTGACGGAATATCAGGAGACTTCAATACCAAAAACGCTGCCTGCTCGACCTTCTTCTTGTGGAGACGCTGAGCCACTTCACCCATCTCACCCAAGATCTCTGTCCCAATGCTTAAACTCGAGTCGAGTGTTCCAGTCATGGACAAGTCAGTCAGCACACCGGCCAAGACGTCATCCAGCTCCGATACCGCAACGCCTCCGACTAAGTCCGCGGCGTTGCCTTTATCAGCAAGGTACTGCGCGGTGGTGGAAGTGGCCCCCCGTGTCGACAGCGCATAGACCGACGCACCGTTCGCCGAGGGGTGCGTAAACGCATCCGCATGAATAGAGATGAACAAATCCGCTTGATTCTTGCGCGCCAAATCTCTGCGACCTTTGTGGGTGATGTAATAGTCACCCGTACGAATCATGACAGGGGTGAACGCCGACGAGGTCTCAAACTGCCGCTTCAATCGGTTCGCGATTTGTAAAACAACGTTTTTCTCGCGAAGTTTGTTGGGACCCGACGCACCGGGGTCCTCTCCACCGTGACCCGCATCAATCGCCACCACCACCGGTCGCCGACGATCGACTTGTTGCACGCTTTTCGGCGGTGTGACGATCGCGGGTACTGCGTCAATATTGGCATCGTAAAGGTCCAATACCAACCGGTGCCCTGTCCGCTCATTAGCGGACAGTTGAAAGCTCTTCGGTCTAACCTTGGCGGTAAGATCAAACACCACACGAAGATCTTCACCCTGGCGGACACCTGATCTGACGCGCGCCACTGGCGTCCCCTCAAGCGGCAGGTCTGTGAGTACACCCACCAAAGACGCACCCTTTACATCCAACACCAGACGCGACGGATTTTCGAGCTCCAAAACGGTGTGTGCGGTGGGCCCAGACAAATCCAGCACGATGCGCGTGTGGTCCGGCGCCCGCCAGAGTCGGACGTCCTCGACATTGACCGCAGCACCGGCGAAAGGGGCGACGAGCAGTCCTAGCAGCAAAAGCAACATGGTGGAACTGCCTCGCCTACTCAACATGATCCACTCCACAGCGTTCGAGCACTTGGGACCCGTGGGTCGTCAGCGCTAAAACGCGAAGTGCTCGCCCCGACCCACGCTCGCTCAACTCGATTTTCAAATCAGGATTCGGCAGCCATCCTTCACCGCGACTGGGCCACTCGATCAACACGATGGCACCACTGGCCAGATAGTCTCGAAAACCCAGAAACTCGAGTTCTTCCGGATCAGACAATCGATACAGATCTATGTGACAGACGAGGTGAGTATCGTCTAACTCGTAAGGCTCGCAGAGCGTATAGGTTGGGCTCTTGACCGCTCCGGTGTGTCCGCGAGCACGCAAGACTCCGCGGGTAAAGGTGGTTTTACCGGCACCGAGCTCTCCCTCGAGAAAAACCACGTTTCCAGCGATCAAGGCTGCACCGATTTTTCCGCCCACGTCGACGGTTGCCGCCTCGTCTGCAAGAAACGTCTGAATTAAACCGAAACTAGTCATGCGCAGAGTGTACCGCGCTCGAGCTCATATCTGTCACACTGTTAGCGTGAATAACCGTGACCACACTGCAATCATTGAGACCATTCAAGCATGGGCCCGCGAGCTCGGGTTTCAAGACATTGGATTTACCGGCGTCAATCTTCACGAACACGAAGCCTACCTCGAAAAGTGGCTCCAAGCGGGATACCACGGCACGATGGATTGGATGGACCGTCATGGTAGCAAGCGCAGCCGCCCGTCTGAACTAGTGCCTGGGACCTGCACGGTGATCTCGTGTCGAATGGACTACCTACCCGAAGCCGCAGATGCGTGGGAGATCCTAGAAAACTCGGAAAAAGGGTTCGTTTCTCGTTACGCACTGGGGCGTGACTACCACAAACTCATTCGATCTCGCCTGGCAAAGCTGGCCGAACGCATTCGCGATGAGCTCGCTTGTGGGACGTTTAGAGCGTTCGTCGACAGTGCCCCTGTTCTCGAACGCGCTGTCGCCGAACAATCCGGACTGGGATGGATCGCTAAAAATACCATGTTGATTAATGAGTCAGCGGGCTCTTACTTTTTCTTGGGCGAGATCTACACCGACATTCCCTTCATGCCCTCCGATCCAAAAGAAGAAAAACACTGCGGCAGTTGCTCAGCCTGTATGGTCGCCTGCCCAACCGATGCCTTCGTCGCGCCTTTTGTGCTCGATGCGCGACGTTGCATCTCTTATCTAACAATCGAACACAAAGGATCCATTGACGAGGCACTGAGACCTAAGATGGGCAACCGGATCTACGGGTGTGACGACTGTCAGCTGGTCTGTCCCTGGAACAAGTTTGCAACCACCAGTCCTGAGCCTGACTTTGCGCCACGCGAAGGCCTAGATCAGGCCGATTTGGTCACGTTATTTGCGTGGACTGAAAAAGAATTTGAGGAGCGACTTCAAGGCTCTCCCATTCGACGAATTGGTCACGAACGGTGGCTTCGCAACATTGCCGTTGCGTTGGGCAACGCTGAAACAACGCAAGAAATCGTCAACGCATTGCGCTCAAAGCAAGATACATCGTCACCACTGGTTAAAGAGCATATTGCGTGGGCCCTAACCCAACACGGGTGTTAGCCACTCATTTTTACTAAATGTTCACGGTAGTAACGAAGCTCTTCAATCGACTCGCGAATATCGGCTAAGGCTTCGTGAACATTGCGCTTGGGCACCGCAGGCAGATCTTTCCGCCAATAAGTTGCCAGTAGCTTGAGCGTCGTGACGTCCAAATTTCGGTAGTGGAAAAAGCCTGCCAGCTCCGGCAAGTGCTTCACCATGAAACGACGGTCTTGGCAGATCGAATTACCGCACATGGGCGAGCTGTTGGGCTCAACCCACTGCGCCAGAAACGCCAGCGTTCTCGCAGAGGCCTCGGCCTCATCGATGGTGCTGGAACGAATCCGATCCACTAATCCTGACTGGGTATGCGTACGCGTATTCCATTCGTCCATTGCAGCTATAGCCGCCTCGCTCTGACGCAGTGCAATAACCGGCCCCTCCGCGAGCACCTCTAAATCCTGCGTGGTTACAATGGTTGCAATCTCAATCACGCGGTCAGTCTCCGGATCTAATCCGGTCATCTCCATGTCGACCCAAACAAGCCTGGTTTGCTTACTCATCAATCCTCGCCCTCACAAAAGCGCCCAAAGCACATCACTACCCGACGGGACAGGGTACACTGATCTCATGGCGAATAGACGACTGACAGAGCAACAGAAGCGACGCATTGACCACAATGAGACGAAGCGACGAAAAAGCTCAATGGCTGGCCACAATGACGATGCGCTCGGCACCATCGTTGCCCGTTACAGTAAGACGGCGATCGTCAGAGACGAGGCCGGCAACACGCACAAGTGCCATCTCCGACCCAACCTCGCTCACCTGGTCGCGGGCGATCGCGTATTTTGGCTGCACAGCGATACTGGCGCTGCTGTATCAGCGCAACTCGAGCGTCGCTCAGAACTGAATCGTCCCGATGCACGCGGTCAATTAAAGGCGGTCGCCGCCAATGTGGACCTCATTGCGGTCGTGATTGCTCCTGCGCCCGAACCGTTTGCAAATCTGATCGATCGCTATTTGGTGGCCGCGCATATTGCCGGAATCGAGGCCGTCGTCATTCTTAACAAGGCTGATCTACTGGCGATAAACCCAGAGAGTCGAGTTCTACTGAACCGCTACAAAGAAATTGGCCTTACGGTTCTAGAAATCGACCCGAGCGCCAGCGCCACACGAAATTTAAATCGCTTGCTCGGGGACCGCACAACAGTCTTCGTAGGGCAGAGCGGCGTTGGTAAGTCATCGATCATTAATCGTTTGCTACCGAACGAAGACCTTCGTGTGGGTGCGCTTTCCGAGGGCGTCTTAAAAGGCCGACACACGACCACGACGGCCGAGGTTTTTCAGCGCCCGGAAGGGGGCTGTATTATTGACTCCCCGGGCATACGGGAATTCGGGTTACAGCACATCGATCCAGCGCTCGTCGCCCCTGGCTTTGAAGAGTTCAGAGCGTTTTTAGGCCAATGTCGATTTCGAGATTGCAAACACCTCGTAGAGAAGGGCTGCGCTGTCTTAGCAGCGCTTGAGCGCGGCGATATTGGCGCGGATCGGTATGACAGTTTTGTCAATATTGTGCGCGATATCCCTCAGAAAACGTACTAAGGGCCTTCACAGTCCCGTAGACTGAGCTCATGAGTATCCAACGTGTTTTTTCCGGCTTCATGCTCTGCTCTTTGGGGGCTATAGCCCCAATGACCGCTTTGGGGGCGCTAACCCCGGTTTCAGAAGCTGCCGATGCGCCGGCGATTGTCGAACAACTGACAGAAGAGGAGGTCGCAGGGCGGGAGCGCGGAACAGACCCCGCCTGGGTAGACACCAGCCACCGTTTTGCAACCGACCGTACTTTGGCACTCACGCGCTGGGTCGACAGCTTTTTCGGTGATGTCGACAGCGACACCGAGATTGCAGAATCGCGCTTGCGATTAAAGCTGACGACCGATTGGGATGATCGCCTGGGCACTGAGACTCGCGTGAGTGTCGGCGGTAAGGTCAACCTCCCTCGGCTTGCGAACCGTGTTGATCTTGTTTTCCGGGGTGATGACCCTGACGAACTCATAGCAGGCGATAAAGATGACCCCTCTCAAAGCCAAGTTGGCTTTCAGGTTCTCGTCGATGAGAGCGCTGCCGGCAATCACCGAACCGATTTCACGGTAGGCCTATCGGGCTCAGGGCCCAAGCCCGGCATCAACTACCGATATAAAACCATATGGAACCCGAAAACATCGTTCCGATTTTCGCAACGTGCTCAGTACGACTTTGACGATGGCGCCTTCGCGACCACAAAGATCGACCTCGACTATGCGTTGTCCGAGCGCTCGCTCGTTAGAACGCAAAATCGCATGCTTTATGGTGAAGAGACGGACGGCGTCGAATGGTCGACCCGCGTCGGCGTTGTTCGGCAGTGGGCCGTCACTAACGGGTTTGAGCGAGCGGCCTACGTCTACATCGGTGCGAAAGGCAATACCGAACCGAAAGACGAAGTTGAGAACTACCAACTAGGCCTGCGCTTGCGCGCGCAAGCCATTCGTGACTTCCTATTTTTTGAATTGGAGCCGACGCTCAATCAACGTATCGACAGCCCCACGGCCGCCAGAGAGGCCACCTGGGCCATCGAAGCGCGAATAGAACTACTGCTGTTTGACTAACAGCTGCAGGGCGCTAGAGATTTTCTTCCGCAAACGCTGCCAGACGCGATCGAACAATGCCGTTAATGTGCATGATGCCCGCGTGCGGATAGGGTTTGGCGCGCTCGACCAAATACGTCAGCCCCGACGTTAACGGAGAGATGTATTTATTATCGATTTGCGCCAAGTTGCCCAGCACGACAATTTTAGAGTCCGAACCCACGCGACTAATGATCGACTTCAGCTGAAACTGAGTCAGTCCCTGAGACTCATCGATAATAATATAGGCGCCATTGAATGATCTTCCGCGCATGAAGTTCAATGACTTAAATTGAATATTTGCGCGCTCCTTCACGTAGTCGATGCTCCCATTTGAACACTCATCTGCGCCGTGTAAGATTTCCAAATTATCGTCAAAAGCGGCGAGCCAGGGCGCCATCTTTTCCTCTTCCGTACCCGGAAGAAAGCCAATGTCTTCCGCCATCGGCGGGGTCGAGCGTGCGACGATGAGCTTCTTGTATTTTTTTTGCTCAAGAATCGCGTGCAGCCCATAAGCAAGCGCCAGCAAGGTCTTACCCGACCCGGCAGGACCCGTCAGTACGGTCATGTCGAGATCATCATTGTCAAGCAGTCGCATCGCCATGGCTTGCTCAAGATTGCGCGGTGCAAGACCCCAAAAACGCTGATTCATTAAATTATCGCGACTGTCCACGGCAAGAAAAACGTATTCCGAATCCACATGATCAACAAACGCCATGAACCCATTATCGTCATATAAAAACTGGTTCGGGTAAGCGTCTGGGAGCTCCGACTTGGGAATTCTGTGAAGGGTCATACTGCCCTCGCGAACAGTATCGACTCGATCGATGCCCTCCCAAAACTCACCGTTACTGCGTCGGTAGCCCGTGGCCAATAAATCAATGTCATCAAGCACTCGATCGTGACGGTAGTCTTCGACGTGCAAAAGACCAGAGCCCTTTGCCTTGATTCGCATATTGATGTCTTTGGTCACTAAGCACACAAACTCACCGGGGTGCTCGACCTGATATTTCAACGCCACATTAATAATGCGATTGTCATTCGCCTGATCTTGTGTGTTGTCTAAAAACGGTACGTTCTCATTGGCACCCAGTAGCTGATCGGGAAAAATGGCCAGGCGTCCCAGGCTACCCGAGAGGGTTGAGCCCGGAATGTCCACACCGACTTGTATCGCCTGAGGTGACGCCAAGCCGACTACTTTATCGATCATCTGAATCGCAATCCGTGCCTCACGACTCACCGACTTGTCGCGACGGTCCTTAATGTGATCAAGCTCTTCGAGCACGGTCATGGGAATCACGACGCGGTGCTCCGCAAACGCCGCTATGGCCGTCGGATCGTGCAAAAGTACGTTGGTGTCCAGCACGTAGGTCTTCACCGGTGCAGACTCAAGGCGTGTAACGTCATCGATCAACTCGACTGGTTGCGGCATGCGATCCCCCAAGGACACAAAAATCAAAACGTGGCCCCACAGCGCTCCGAGGAGACAGCGGGCATTGAGTAACGGATGAGGAAGAAGAGAGCGTCGCTGCGGGTTCACAGCGGTTAACGGTGATGTCGAGCGTCAAGGCGTGACCAACAAACATCATTACCAATAAACCGTCCTACTCTTTCTATTTCGGGCAAAAATGAGTAAAGCCATGACCGCAACTGATGTCAATCATCGATTGGTAGTTTTTTCGCCATTACAAAAGCGTGAAAAATCGGGGCCCGTCAGCTAGGATTTGTCCGGCAAGTCGCGACTGGCGCTACCGCAGTTAAAATCAGGCTCAAGAGACCTCTCGGTGTATGTTAGATAAAAATGCCCTAAACCAGCTTCAGGGCCTTAAAAACAAAATAGAAGCAGAAAAAGAATCCGCCGAGGGGACGGTCAAAGCGACACGCAGTCGCTTTGGTTTTGTTGTGCTTGACGACGCGCGCGAAATCTTTCTGCCACCGGATGAGATGCAGCGCGTGCTGCCTGGAGACAGAGTCTCGATTACGATCAAACCCGTTTCGGGGAAGGACAAATCAGGTAACGCACAGACCGCAGGCGAGCTGGAGACACTCCTGACGACGTCGGTCGACACCTTCGTCGGCGAGATCGTGCAGAAGGGTAAGGCATTCTTTGTAGCACCAGACATTCCAGAGTTGATGCATTTCTCCCGTTGGCTGTTCATTCCGCCCAATGCACGATCAGGCGCGAAGCAAGGCGATCTCGTTGAGTGTCAACTCAGCCGCCACCCCTTCGCTGATGGGAAGCCAGCGGTCAAGGTGTTGCGATCGTTTGGCCCAGAGGGCACACCCGGGCTTGAAAATGAGTATTGCGCGGCTCGCGCCGGCATTCATCGTCAACTTCCCAAAAATGTTTTGAATCAAATTGAGTCGCTCCTCAGCACGACCCCAGAGAATGCCCTTCCCCGAGAGGATTTAACGCACTTGCCACTGGTGAGTATCGACTCTGTTCACACCATGGACATCGATGATGCGCTTTGCGCCGAACCGCTGGATGACGGCTGGCAACTCACCGTCGCCATTGCAGACCCGACAGCCGTGACTGGGCACGCTGCTGACATTACGGCCGCAATTTCAAAACGTGGCACTTCCCATTACTTTCACGGCACAGCCATTGCGATGTTACCCGACACACTGTCGCAACATGCAGCCTTGAAACCGCTGGAAGATCGCAATGCAGTGGTCTGTCGCCTCACGGTCTCCGCAGAGGGTGAGGTCACTCAGGCCGAGATTGTGCTTGCGCTCGTTCAGTCGAAAGCAAAATTAAGCTACCCCGAAGTTGAGGATGTGTTTCAGGAAAAAGCCCCGCACACGTTTACTGACGAGCTTTCACACCTGCAAAACTGTTTCAGAGCACTGCGTCAGCGGCGTGAGGCCTGTGAGCTTGTGATCGAGCACCGACCAGAGCATCGCTGGATTATGAACGATGAAAAACAGATAACCAGCATTGAACGGGTGGAGAAAAAATCCTCACAACTGCTGGTTGAGGAATGCATGGTCGCCGCCAACCGAGCGATTGCCAACGCGCTTAAAGAGGCTCAGAGGCCTGGACCATTCGTTACACACGCGGGGATACGGCGAGACCGCGCCGAGGAAGCCCAGGAGTTTCTAAAGCGCTATCAGCCTGATCTAGAGGGCTTGGAATTCTCTACATTGGAAGGGTTTAGAACACTAATCACCGCACTTAATGCATCGAGTGACGAACGACCATTGCGCTCAATGGTTAATCGTCTGATGGCACGCGCAAGCTTGAGCATCAAGCCCGCGCCGCATATGGGAATGGCCTTATCACTCTATACCAACGGGACATCACCGCTCAGGAAAGCCTTGGATTACTGCGTCCATCTGCAGCTCAAAGCCATGCTCGGAGACACGTCTGTGGAGCCTGCCTCAGCCACTGTGTTTGACCTGCTCAACCAGGCCAGCGCAAAGAACCGCCAGGCGGTTAATGGTGCTCATAACTGGCTAACCTGCAATTTCTTAAACGCTCAGGCTGCTGCCGATACGTCTCAATTTGATGGCGAAATTGTGCACATCAACACCTCTGGCTTTACGGTGAAACTTGACGACTTAGGACTGGAGGGGGTCGTTGATCTGCGCAAAGACAGTGAGAAATTTAGTTTTGATAAATGGGAAATGGCCTTAACGAGCCCATCCAAGCGCTACCAGCTTCGACAGCGGGTTCGCGTGCAATACGTCACGAACGAGAGGCCCCGCGGCGAACATCCTGCATTTACGGCACTGGATACTCCGCTCTGAGCGTTACCCCCATGACCGTCTCATTCACCGCTTCGCAACACGTCTTAGGATCTAACAACAATGTCCAACATCTTTCCGGTAAAAAACCTCTTAGCCGATGACACACTGGTTGGCCAAAGCGTCACTGTTCAGGGGTGGTTACGGAGTAAACGGGACTCAAAGGCTGGCATTTCCTTTTTAGCCGTCAATGACGGCAGCCATTTTGACAGTCTTCAGTGCGTCGCCGCCAATGCACTTGCTAACTACGAGGACGTTATTCTTAAGTTGTCTACGGGATGCGCCGTGGCAGTGACCGGGGAGCTCGTTGCATCACAAGGCGGTGGGCAGGCTGTCGAAATTCAAGCCACGGCCGTGGACCTTGTAGGGGACGTTGATGATCCTGAATCCTACCCGATCGCGAAAAAGAGACACACGTTTGAGTACCTTCGCTCCCAGGCGCACCTGAGAACGCGCACCAATACCTTTGGCGCGGTTACCCGGGTTCGTCACGTTCTTGCCAATGCAATCCACGACTTCTTTCACTCTGACGATTTTTATTGGGTGAACACCCCGATCATTACCGCCAGTGACTGTGAAGGGGCAGGAGAGCTGTTCAGAGTAAGTACGCTTGACCTCAATAACCTGCCGATGAATGAAAAAGGCCAGGTCGATACGACGGCCGATTTTTTTGGCGGAGACGCCTACCTGACAGTCTCAGGGCAACTCGCAGTCGAATCGTACTGCTTATCGATGAGCAAGGTTTACACTTTCGGGCCCACTTTCAGAGCGGAAAACTCCAATACCTCCCGTCACTTGGCCGAATTTTGGATGGTTGAGCCCGAAGTAGCTTTTGCAAACCTCAACGACAACGCCAACCTCGCAGAGCGACTATTAAAGTCGGTCACTCAGCGCGTACTCAACGAATGCGAAACCGACTTGGGCTTCTTTCAGCAACGTATCGACAACACGGTCATGGACAGACTGAGCAATATTGTGGACCAGCCGTTTGTCCGCGTCACCTACAGCGACGCCATCGATATTTTATTAAAATCAGGCAAGTCATTTGAGTTCCCTGTGCAATGGGGCATCGATATGGCCTCGGAGCACGAGCGGTTCTTGGCCGAAGATCACTTCAAAGCGCCCGTTGTTGTGACCGACTACCCTCGCGACATCAAGGCCTTCTACATGCGGCTTAACGACGATGAACGCACCGTCGCTGCGATGGATGTACTGGCACCCGGCATTGGTGAAATCATTGGCGGCAGCCAGCGAGAAGAGCGGCTCGACGTACTCGATGCGCGCATGGATCCAGCCCTTAAAGACACGCTCTGGTGGTATCGCGATCTCAGACGCTATGGAACCGTTCCACACGCAGGTTTTGGTCTGGGCTTTGAGCGGCTCGTGGCCTACATCACAGGCATGGAAAACGTGCGTGACGTGATTCCGTTCCCAAGGACACCCGGAAATGCTGATTTTTAAAGACAGGTCTTCAGGGGCTCACCATGGGTAAACGCGCACAGGTCGGTCTGTTGCTCACCGGTAACGAGCTGATGAGCGGCGATACGGTTGACAGCAATTCGTCACGCATCGCACTCGCGCTGAGCGAGAAGAAAATCGGCATCGCCAAGAAAATTACGGTCGGTGATGAGCCTCAGTTGCTTGCCGAGAGTCTGCGCAACTTATGCAGCGAGTCTCACACTGTCGTCATCAATGGCGGACTGGGTCCAACAGAAGATGATCTGACCGCCGCCGTTGTCGCCGAGGTACTCGGGTGCACGTTGGTTGAACACCCCGGCGCCATTGCGCACCTAGCGCATTGGTGTGAGCGTCGAGGACTCGAACTTAATGCCAGCAACCTCAAGCAAGCCTACCTGCCTGAGGGCGCAGACCTCGTGGCCAATCCGCTCGGTAGTGCGGTTGGTTTTGCCGTTGAAATCGAAGGAGCACTGGTCATTGCCACGCCCGGCGTGCCGGTCGAGTTAACCGCCATGCTCCCTGAAATCTGCGAGCGAATCACTGCTCGAGTGGGTGGTGGCACCGCCTTTATCCGCCGGCTACAAACGTTTGGTATTGGCGAGTCGACGATCCAAGAACTTGTCAATGCATGCAGTGAGGAGTGGCCGAGCCAGGTCACGCTCGGCTTCAGATCCGGCTTGCCGCAGCTGGAACTTAAACTCCAAGTCGATGATGACGTCTTCCTCGAGCAACGCGCTGAGGCAGAGCGGCTTCTGCACAGACTGATCGGTGATCATATTATTGGCGAAGACAATGATCAGCTTGCTCTGTCACTGCAACGCGCGCTAGTGACTAAGAACATGAGCGTCACCACCGCTGAGTCTTGCACCGGCGGTCTCATTGCATCGTTAATCACTCGAGAACCCGGGTCCTCCAAGGTTTTTGGCAGCGGGTTTATTACCTACGCAAATACCAGTAAAAACAAAATCCTTGATGTGCCTAAAGCCACACTCGTCAAGCACGGTGCTGTCAGTGAGCCGGTTGTACTTGCAATGCTTTTGGGCGCACTGAAGTACGGGGCGTCAGACATCGGAATCGCGGTCTCAGGCGTTGCGGGCCCCGGAGGCGGTAGCGACGACAAGCCCGTGGGCACCGTATGGATGGCATGGGGCACGCGGGACCAACATCGCGCGGTCAGACTGCAAATTCCGGGGTCACGCGATCGTTTCCAAATCTTAGTGGCTGCGATCGGCTTGGATTTAATGCGCCGACAACTGCTCGAACTGCCGCCAATACCACACTACATTCAGCGCTTCGTTCATCGCAGCGAATAACTTAAGGCTGCAGTCGCGTCAGAACCCATGCCGCGTCAAAGTCGTAGACGAATCGATCGTGCAACCGGTCACTCCCACCCTGCCAAAATTCGATCCGCTGGGGCGTTAACCTAAAGCCGCCCCAGTGCGGTGGACGCGCAACATCGGTGTCCTCAAATCGCTCAACTGCCCTTTGATACTGCGCTTCGAGATCCGATCGACTGGCGATCGGTCTACTCTGATCCGACGTCCAGGCGGCGATTTGACTCGCGTAAGGGCGCGTTGAGAAGTAAGCGTCGGAGGCCTCTTCAGAAATTTTCGTCACTTCGCCAGAAATACTGACTTGTCGGTCGAGCTCGTTCCAAGGAAAAAGTATTGAAGCTCGACCATAACTCGCAAGCGCCACAGCCTTATCGCTCTGATAGTTCGTGAAGAAGACAAACCCCTGTTCGTCAAAGCCCTTTAGCAGCACAAAACGCTGCCGGACGGACCCATCGGGCTGCACTGTTGCAACAACACAACCCGTGGGATCGGCCAACCCGGCCTGAGCCGCGTCGGACTGCCACTGGGTGAACAGATCCAAGGGATTTTTAGGCAGTGCTGCGCGCGCGAGCCCACCCTTTGTGTATTGCCTGCGGTAGTCTTTCAGTTCCATAGCGCCTCCTCGTAACGCTATGGTAATCGATGTCGAGGGTACTCTGCGTAAACGGCATCTTGTGGTAGCTTTCCACCCCTAGATCTTTGGAGAATTTTCAATGCGTTTTGTCAGCTTATTGTTCGCCACCGCGATGACCCTTAACCCGCTCGTCGCTGTCGCTCAGACGGCCAACCAGGGTGGCCCTCTCATCGATTATGGAACGCGATTCATACCCGAGATCGCCGCCAAGGGCATGGTGTCAGGACCCGAGAAACTCGCGTCAGAGGCAGGTCTGAGTATGCTCAAACGAGGTGGTAATGCTGTTGACGCGGCCGTTGCGACCGGGTTTGCGCTCGCAGTGACGTTACCGCGCGCGGGCAATCTTGCAGGCGGTGGATTTATGTTGGTCCACCTAGCCAAAACGGACGAGCAAGTCTTCATCGATTACCGAGAGATGGCCCCTGCCAGCGCATCACGAGACATGTTCCTCAACGAGGACGGCACGGTAAATAAGCAAATGGCCTACAACAGTCCCAGTGCTGCGGGCATTCCGGGCACCGTTGCCGGCATGATTCACGCGCTAGAAAACTACGGGACGCTGGATCTTAAGACCGTCATACAGCCCGCGATTGAACTCGCTGAGCAAGGCTTTAGGGTGCCGGCGGCACTGCACTTAAACCTTCGCGCAGCCACAAAACGGCTCGCGCGTAACGAAGAAGCCAACCGCATTTATTTAGCCGGTACTGGGACGGCACCGGCGATGGGGAGTCTGTTTAAACAACCCGACCTGGCAGCAACACTTAAACGTATAAGCGACAACGGCACGGATGGATTCTACAAAGGCAAGACTGCAGCACTCATCGTTGAAGAAATGCAGCGTAACGGCGGCCTAATAACGCGCTCGGATTTAGCAAATTATCGGGCGCTTGAGCGCCAACCCGTTCGTTCAATGTTCAGAGGTTACGAGCTGGTGAGCGCGCCGCCCCCCTCGTCGGGTGGCATCCACGTCTCACAGATCTTAACGCTTTTAGAGCCCTTCCCGCTCAAGCAGCTGGGCCACAATAGTGCGGGTTACCTGCACGTCCTCATCGAGGCCATGAAACTCGCCTATGCAGACCGAAGCGAGTACCTGGGGGATCCCGATAGAACAGCAATACCGATGACAGAACTGACGAGCGAGGCCTACCTGAGTACACGGCGGGCCATAATCAAAAGCGATCGAGCGACGCCCTCAAGTGATATTCGCCCCGGCACTTTTGACGACGCGGAGAGCACAGAAACCACACATTACTCCGTAGCTGACCAATACGGGAATGTGGTCTCCAACACATACACCATTAACTTTAGCTTCGGCTCTGGCATTGTTGTTCCCGGAACCGGGATGCTACTGAACAACGAAATGGACGACTTCGCCGCTAAACCCGGGTCCGCCAATGGTTATGGGCTGGTGCAGGGCGAAGCAAACGCCGTGTCGGCGGGCAGTCGTCCCTTATCGTCAATGACACCAACGCTTGTGTTCCGAGACGGCAAACCATGGATTGCGACCGGGAGCCCCGGCGGCTCGAGAATTATTACCGCGGTGGCACAAACACTGCTGAACGTCATGGCATTTGATATGACCCTCGGCATGGCAACATCTGCACCGCGGATCCATCATCAATGGATGCCGGATATGGCAATGGTCGAGCCGGGCATTTCACCCGATACGGTAAAACTATTAGAAGCCAGCAATCACAAAATTCTCCGCTCAAACAGCACGATTGGACGCGTGAATTCGGTGCAAATCGAGGACGGCTGGTTTTACGGTTATGCCGACCCCAGACGGCCTGGCGGGCACGTGGCAACCTGGTAACTCAGCTCATTGAGCGAACTTTCATGGTTTGGCGCCCAAGTGCGACCAGAGCGCCGTTTGCATCCCAAATTTCACAGTCGAGCTCAGTCACGCCACTCATCAGTGTTGTCGAGCGTGCTCGACATAAAATAGGTCCCGGAGCGGGTTTCCCTCGCACCTGGACCGTCAATTCAACCGTGGGCACCCACCCGACATTGGGCACCAATGTAAAGGCAGGGGGGGGCATCATATCGACAAACATCAATAGGTCGAGCGTTCCAATCTCAGCCCCGTCTGAATAACGCATATACGCGATGAACTCGCCCGTATTAGTCGGTTCGCGACGCTCAAAAAACTCTTGCCCCTTTACAACGCGAATATCCACCGTGTCGTGAATTTCAAGACCACCGTGCGGCTGTGCTTGGGTTGGATCAAACCTTGGAACCTGCGGTGGCTCCAAAAGCGTATTAGTGGGGCCCTTCAGACGATCAAGGTCCGTAAAGGCGGCGTTAGCCACCAACTTCAGGCCACCCTCTTGATACAAACGCGCCGCTGCGAACTGCGTGCCTTTCCCTTCTCTAAGAACCTCAACGTCGATTTCAGCATGTCCAAGCATGGTTGGCTCTAAGTAAAAAGCATTGATCGATAGCGGATCAGCATCGTTTAAGGTTTGTGAAATCGCTCTGCCGATAACACCCATGACATAACCGCCATTAGGCACTTTCCCAATTCGCCAGCCCTTGTGAAGCTCAGCCTGCCATCGGTTATCTCCAAGCGAAACCAATGCTGTGTCGTTTAAAAATTTGCCCATGTGCTCACCCAGTATTATTGACTGTCCAGATCGCGCCCAGCCCTTCGGCGCGGCGGAAGTGTACATGCCTTATCTTAAGACGTAGAGACTAAGAGGGAATTATCTCTATACTGAGGTGTAACAGAGGACTGATTCGTGAAAGTATTTTCGCCAGGTCTCGCAGTAACGACCGCACTGACATATGCCCTGCTTTTCGCAGCCGCGCCGCACGCGTTTGGCCAGACCGGCTTCTTTGGTGCCTATGATCCGCGACTGCAAGAAGTGTTATGGAACGACGCCGTTGGACTCCAGCAAAATGGTAACCACCAAGAGGCCATCGAAAAGTTAAAACGCGCCGCGCACCTCAGTCGCGTTAATGATGGTCTGGACGCCAAAAGTCAGCTCCCCTTTGTGCGCGCCGAAATTGCAAGCCATCGGGCGCTCAACCAATTCGTAGCGGCCGACGAACGTCACGCCTACTTGTCACGAATTGAAGCCCGCACAATCCCCTCAGGCCCCGAAAAAATAACCGCGCTACTGCGACAAGCAGAGTGGCATCAATTTGCGTTGCTTGAAGATATCGACGAGGACGAAGAAGCAACCGCGCGCATGGGCAAGGCCTGGAATTTTTATCGCCGCGCGCTGAATGAATCAATCGCAACTTACGGGGAGGATTCCGCAGAGCTGTTTCCCGCGCTCGAGGGTATGGTGCGGGCGCAATACCTCCTCGCGGGACACCGGGGTATTGGCGCGTCCATGCCGGGTCGTATGGACCGCGAAAGACGCGACTTTGCCGCCGGAAAGAGCACCTTCAAACGAGGCCTCTCAGTACTGGTTGCCATGCAACAACTGAACCGCGACCGACTGAGCGTAACGCGCGAAATACAGGCCCAAGACTTGATTCGAATCGCCGACTGGGCGTGGTGGACCGGCAACCGAAACTACGCCTTAAACTTTTACAACACGGCACTGGCGCTCGCAAACGGGGAGTCACTGGCGCCGGTCGCCAACGAGACGTCGCCGTTGACCGAGGTCGACGCGTCTGTAGACCCTGAGGCTTCCGCCTCAGAGCCCAACACGCCCAAGACCGATACAGACGAGGACGCCGCGACGACACAACCGCTTAACGCCGAGACACAGCCGCTTAACGCCGAGACAGAACAGGTTAACGCCGAGACAGAACAAGTTAACGCCGAAACAGAACAAGCGCCCACAGACAATACGCCAAGTGACGAGGCGGTCAGCACGCCAAAAAATCCTGATTATCCAACGTTTCGCATCCTCGAGGCGCCCGTCGCGCTGCCTGCGATTGCGGGCTTCGGTCCAGTACTTGATATCAAAACCAGCGAACCCGCAGAAGGCGATTTAATTGTCAGTTTTAATATCAGTCCCACGGGCAAAGTGGTTAATATTGAGCGCGTTCAGCTGCCCGTCACAACCGGCCCTCGCGGACCCGAACGCGTCATCAGACGGCTTCGGAAAACGCGCTTTCGCCCTGTATTTTTAAACGGTGAACCCGTTGAAAGCGACACTATTACGTGGACATTTGAGCCCAAACACTGGGCTATGCCCGGTTCAACCCATTCGGAGACATCGACATGAAGCGCGCGATCTACAAGGAGCTACTCGCCGTCGGCCTGCTGCTACCGCTGCTCTCGGGTTGCCCCTCGGCCAGTTCTCCATCATCGCCGTCCTCACCGTCTGCATCCATGCCGCCGTCGAGCAGCTCGGGATCAAGCGGCAGCTCAGGTGGGTCGTCGTCATCCAGTGGCGGCTCAAGCGGATCGTCAAGCTCAGGGGGCGGGTCGTCATCGTCAAGTAACGGTTCAAGTGGATCTTCAACCTCAGGGGGCGGATCTTCAGGCTCAGGGGGCGCGTCGGCGCCTTCAGCCGGTGGGGCCTCATCGGGGGCAGGCACATCGGGTAGTGGCGGCGATTCGAGCGCGAGCGCCGGTGGGTCAAGTGGTCCAAATTCAGCCGGTGGAAGTGATGGTGCCGGTTCGAGCGATCCTGGATTTGGCGACTCGGCGAGTGGTGACCTTTCACTTCCAAGTCTCATCGACGAAGTTCCCACCTACAGTGGCAGTGCCTCATCCGCCGATGCGCAGGGTACGGGAGACTCAGGATCACAAGGACAGTCGGGAGGAGCTGCGGGTGCAAGCGGGGCTGGTGAGAGCGCCTCAACAGCGCAAACCACGTCGGGCAGCGGCTCTGCCAGCGGCACGCGCGCTCAAGACGGTATGGAGCCCGACTGGGGTTCCACTGACACGATGACGACCGCCGAGCGCGTCGCCGTATTAGACAGACAACTCGAGGCCAGTACAGGCGTGTTCGATGCGATTATTAGAGAAGAACAGCGCCAACAACGCGCCAGTCGACGCGAGCAAGGCGCAGCCGCGCAAAGCTCGGTGGACTCGGGAACCGAACAAGAACCCAGTGGTCGAAATCCTTATGAGGGTGCAGAGCAACGTGGCAGTGGGTCTGTTGGTGGTGGTATTGGCGGACGCTCGGGCGCCCCGCCGGAGGCACCCGCGGTCTTCGAAGCACCCGAAGACATCCCCACAGGTAATGACGACGACATCGTCGCACGGCAACTTAGAGAAGCGGCAATGCGCGAGCCAGACCCTGAGATCCGTGAAGCGCTGTGGGACGAGTACCGAAAATACAAAGGTCTTGAGATACCCAACGAATGATTAATCGCGTTTGCACGGTCATTGCACTTCTCAGCCTACTCACCGGGTGCGTCACGCAGACGGTTAAAACGACAGCCGTACCTACCCTCAAGACCTACACGACCGAATTAGCCAGCGATGAGATCTTGGACGTCGCCGTTGTCGTATTCGACCCCGGTCTAATGGAGGCGGACCCAGAGAACAGTGTTTATCCGGAGATACGTCGGGCCGAAGCCACGTTTATGGCCAGAGAATTGGCACTGGTATTAGATGATCAAGGCGCCTGGGGTGCCAGCCGTGTGGTCCCGTCGAACGATCACATCGCAGATGTCTTAATCAATGGAACGATCGAACAATCGGACGGAGAGTCTCTCACGCTGTACATTAGAGCCACCGATGCACAGGGCAGGACTTGGCTCGACAAACGGTACGCAGGTACAACGAGCCGATACGCCTACCAACAGACGCAGCGCGTCAAAAAAGATCCCTTCTTAGCCATTTACCGTGACGTTGCCAACGACTTACTCGCCGTTTTTCAAGGCCTGTCACGTAACGAGCGACTCGCGATCAGGGATGTCGCCAAGCTCAGGTTTGCGCGAACGTTTGCACCCGCCGCATTTGAAAGCTACTTGCTCGAAAGTGACTCAGACCTGACACGTGCCGTTCGCTTACCGGCCGAAAGTGACCCTATGATGTCTCGTATTGGTGCCATTCGGCAGCGCAATCACGTCTTTGTCGACACACTCCAAGGACACTACGACAACTTTTCAGGGGCTATGAGCGGCCCTTACACGGAATGGCGGCGGTTGAGCTATGAGGAAACGGTGTCACTTCGACAGCTTGAAAGCGAAGCGCGAACGCAATTGCTGGTTGGCGGCTTGTCAGTACTTGCCGGCATTGCTGCTGCAACCTCCGACGATCGAAATGTGCGAACAGCGGGAGCCGTGGGTATTTATGCGGGTGGCGGCCTCGTAAAAAGCGGCCTCGAGCGTCGCGCAGAAGCCAATATCCATTCGCTCGCGCTTGAGGAGTTAGGTCAGTCGTTAGAGGCCGAGATCACGCCACAAGTCATCGAACTGGAGGACCGAACGGTTCAGCTCTCTGGTACGATCGACGATCAATACAGCCAATGGCGTGAAATATTGAGTGACATCTACGCGGCTGAAATTGCCGATCTTCCCACTGAAGTCGCTCCACCCGCGCAGTAATTGAGATTCAACCATTGATGGACAACGAACGCTTGGACACCCTTCGCGCGACCTCCTTTGAGCCCCAGGCCCAAGGCGACGGTGTCGAGCAAAGCAGTCAGCCCGCCCGACAAACCGCACTGTGGGTCGCCTTAACGATTGGGTCGTTGTTGCTACTTCTGGTGGTCTTTGTTTTACCCTCACTGGCACCAGCCCCCCCGCTGGAGCCCACGGTCTCCAACGAACCACTTGAGCCCCGTGTCCAATCGCAAGTGACAGCACAATCACAAACACCACAGTCGGAGCGCAGCCCCTTTGCCGAAGCTCAGTTGGCCAAGACGCGTCGTGCGGCTCAAGAGGTCCTGCAGGCGCTTCTAGAAACACAAAGCCGCCTTGAAAATCGAGCGGTGGATCAGTGGGGAAATGCGGCATTTTTGGCCGCCAGTGCCCTCGCGATTGAGGGTGACGAGTACTACCGAACCCAAGATTTTAGCGGTGCAGAGGGCGTTTATCAGACAGCTCTCGACGCCTTGGTCGTACTCGAGGGTGAGCTCACAACAGCAATTGAAGCCCGTCTTACGCGTTTACTTATCGCGATCGAGGGCGGAGATCTTGCAGTTGCTCAGCGGCTGGCACCCGTATTGCGCAAGATGGCGCCAGACAGTGACGCAGTTTTGGATGCATCAGACCGTGTCCCAGTGATGCCCGAGATCATTACCTACGAGGAGACCGCGCAAGCCCACTTTGATACTGCGGACTATCAGCGTGCGCTGACTGACATTAGAGCAGCTTTGTTGCTTGACCCGGTGCACCAACGACTCTCGGCTATTGAACGCGATTACGAAGTGGCGTTGACCCAGCAGCAATTTGAAGAGGCCATGACACGCGGGTTCGCAGCGCTCACAGCGACTGAGTTTTCAAAGGCGCGTGCAGCGTTTGAGCGTGCTAAGACGCTCACACCGAACGCGAGTGAGGTGGCCGGGGCACTTGCGCAACTCAAAGAGGCGGAAACACTGTCGCGCTTAAATCGTCTTCTGTCTCAAGCGGCTGATCTTCAAGCCAAAGAGGAATGGGCCGGCGCCTTTGAGGCTTATCAACAGGCGCTGGCACTCGACTCCAGCCTGGTTGAGGCCTCGGAAGGCGTCGCAGAGGCTGAGTCAATGGCGATCCTCTTTAAATCGCTCTCCGAGATTGTGGATCAGCAAGCGCGTCTGGTCGATGACGTCGTTTTGAGCCAGGCAGAAATCACCTTGATAGACGCCGAGAAGATCATGGCCACTTCTGTCGAGGCAATGCCAAAACTTGTGGCACTTGTCGTCGTCGTCCGCGACGCGCTCTCGATTGCCAGCACCCCCCTACCGGTCTCCATTTTTTCAGACGGGCTTACCGAAATAACCCTCAAACGCGTTGCTCGGTTAGGACCATTTACGTCGCGTACGCTGTCCCTGCGCCCGGGGCAATATCAACTCTTGGGCAGTCGGGAGGGTTATCGAGACGTCTTGGTCACGCTCAATATTAAAGCCGGCGCTGACCACCAAATCGATATCCGCTGTACGGAGGAGATCGCGCGCTGATGTCTGACTCACCGAAACAACCCGAAACCCTCTCAGCAGCCAAATTTGAGCCTCGTGTTGATATTGCAGTCGCCGGCAAACGACGATTCAGTCCCCTAAAACTATTGGGACTGCTGGGTGCTCTTGCTGTGGGTTACGGTTTATTTTTCCTGTTAACAGCGCGTTCTATCAGTGTCGAAGTCGACGCAGAAACAGCGCCGACAATAGACGTCCGGGGGTTGCATCTGCAATTTGGTGGACGACTGCTCATGCGACCCGGACACTACCCACTGTCCGTGACGGCCGAGGGCTATCAAGACTACGACGGCGATTTGCACGTCGATGGCACAGAGGTGCAAACCCGCGCAGTACAACTCACCCCCTTGCCTGGCGTCCTCATTATTGAGTCAGATCCGGCTCAAGCCAGCGTCAGCATTGATGGCGTTTTTGTAGGCGAAACGCCACTGACCGTCGCGTCCATTGCGTCAGGTGAGGCAACAATAACCCTCGAAGCTGATCGATTCCTGCCTTATGAGTCGACGTTTGAGGTCACAGGGCGAGAAGTGACGCAACGCTTTTCAGCGAGCCTGGTACCGGGCTGGTCCCGAGTCACCTTAGAGGCCGTACCGTCCACGGTAATGGTGCGTGTCGATGGGGTACCCTTGGAGTTTAACGCGAACGTACTGGAGATCATGCAAGGGACCCGTGACATTACGCTCAGCGCTGCGGGCTACGTGGATCACATCATCTCAATTGACGCGGTAGCCAACACTGATCTTGACCTCGGCCGAGTTGAACTCACACCGGCAGCGGGACTTCTGCGTCTGTCCTCGGTCCCAATGGGTGCCGTAGTGACGCGTGACGGACGTTTCGTCGGAGCGACGCCTGTTGACGTTGCCATGGATCCTTCAACAACACACCGCTTGAAACTCAGTCGAGCCGGTTATTTACCGGCCACTTTTGCGCTTGCTTTGGAAAAAGGCGTCGTCACGCAACGACAGATCGTTCTCTTGCCCGCATTGGGTGAGGTCGACGTTCAGGTCGCACCGGACAATGCGACCGTCGCTGTGAATGGCGAAGACCGCGGCGCCGGGAATCAGATCCTTTCCCTCCCCTCCGTGGAGCAGGTGATCACCATAGCCGCGCCAGGCTATGCCAGTGTTGAGCGTCGAGTGACACCCCGTGCAGGGCTAAAGCAGCGCATTAAAGTTGGCCTCCTCACGATTGAGGAGGCTCGAAAAGCCGCGATTAAACCCGAAATGACGACCTCACTGGGTCAAACACTGCTGTTAATTGACCCAATGGTTGGTGCCACCAATGAATTCACCATGGGCGCACCGCGGCGTGACGCCGGTCGTGGTGCCAATGAAGTTGAACGACCGGTCGCGCTCACCCGTGCCTTTTACCTGTCAACGACCGAAGTGACGAATGCGCAATTTCGGCAGTTCACGCGTAACCACGAGTCAGGGCAGGCGGGTGGTAAAAGCCTAAACAGAGAACATCAACCGGCGGTTCAGCTCTCTTGGCAGCAAGCAGCAAGTTTCTGCAACTGGCTGAGTGCGCGAGAAGGCCTCGCCGCGTTTTACACCGAAAAAGACGGGATCATTACGGGTTTCGATGCGTCGAGTCAGGGTTATCGCTTGCCCACAGAGGCCGAGTGGGCCTTCGCTTCACGCCTCCATGAGGGTGTGACACGACGATTTGCGTGGGGCGACGCGTGGCCGCCTGAAAACGGGGTTGCCAATCTCGCCGACGCGTCATCCGCCATTGTCACCGGACGAATACTCAATGGCTACTCAGACAACGCACCGGTAAGTGCTGAAGTGGGGAAGTTTCCACCAAATCCTCGAGGGCTTTACGATATGGGTGGTAACGTCGCAGAGTGGGTGAACGATGTGTATCGCATTGCGGTACCCGGCGAGTCCGTGGCAGAAAATCCACTGGGCGATAGCCAGGGAGACAATTACACAATACGCGGTGCGAGTTGGAGCTTAAGTAGACTCAGAGAGCTCCGACTGACCTACCGAGATTACGGGGAGCGGGGACGAGATGATGTTGGATTTAGGGTGGCGAAATATGCGGAGTAAGCAGTGGCGAGGTGTCGTTTTTGCAGTGGTGTTAGCCGCCAGTGCCACGGCGCAGGAGCCTGCAACAGATCCGTCGCCAGAGGCGAATGACGAAGCGGTACAGGGCGCTTTGGAGTCAGCGGA
>DGPO01000019.1:0-3057 GCA_002390485.1 Halieaceae bacterium UBA4438
TAATTAAGCCGAAAGTCCGTGGTTTTTTATGCACGACAACGCATCCCCAGGGTTGCGATGAAAATGTCCGTCGCCAGATCGAGCACGTAAAGTCAGGCGGCGATATCGTTGACGGCCCGAAGCGAGTGCTCGTCCTAGGCGCCTCCACCGGATACGGTTTGGCATCGCGAATTACCGCAGCGTTTGGTTCTGGGGCGTCCACCATCGGCGTGTTCTTTGAAAAAGAAGGCAATGAGCGCAAGCCAGGCACCGCGGGCTGGTACAACTCGGCGGCGTTTCATCGTTACGCGGAAGACGCGGACCTCTATGCGAAGAGTATTAACGGGGACGCGTTTGCCGCCGAAATGAAGGACAGGGTGATCAATTTGATTAAGGAGGACCTGGGTCAAATCGATCTGGTGGTCTACAGCTTGGCGGCGCCGCGAAGAACACACCCAGTGACAGGCGACGTGCATGTCTCGACCTTGAAGCCCATTGGCTCGCCTGCGGTACAGAAGGGCATCAATACCGATAAAGGCACGATTCAGGAATTTCATTTGGAGCCGGCGTCGCAGGATGAGATTGATAATACCGTTGCCGTTATGGGCGGCGAAGACTGGCAGATGTGGATAGAAGCGCTTGATGATGCAGGCGTGCTCGCCGATGGCGCAAAGACAACGGCGTACACCTACATTGGCGATAAGATTACATGGGACATCTATTGGCACGGGACGATTGGTGCCGCGAAGAAGGATCTTGATAAACGTGTTGTAGCGATTCGCGAGCGACTTGCGGCCAAAGGCGGTGACGCCCGGGTCTCAGTCTTAAAGGCCGTGGTGACTCAGGCGTCTGCCGCAATTCCAGCGATGCCAATTTACCTCGCTATTCTCTTTAAGGTCATGAAGGCGCGAGGTTCACACGAAGGCTGTATTGAGCAGATTAACCGTCTGTTTCGCGAGGCCATTTACGGCGATAAACCGCTGGATGATGAGGGACGGCTGCGCGTTGATGACCTTGAACTCCTTCCCGATGTGCAGGCCGAGGTTGCTGGGCTGTGGGACCAAATAAATACCGAGAATTTGAGCGACTTGTCCGATTTTTCGGGCTACCGAGAAGAATTTCTTCAGCTCTTTGGCTTTGAGGTTGACGGTGTTGATTACGACGCCGATGTCGACCCCGCAGTCACGATTGCCCAGTTGGTGAGTTGATATGCAGGCGTATGATCAGGCCGTACAATTATCGCCGTTGATTCAACGTTTGGTAGCACCTAACCCCAGCGCCATGACGGGACCTGGGACGAACACGTACTTGGTGGGGACAGACGATCTGGCACTGATCGATCCCGGACCTGCTATCGACGAGCACATCGATCATATTCTGAAGGTTGCTGAGGGACGTATTAGTCACATTTTGTGCACGCATACGCATCCGGATCACTCACCCGCGGCGGCGCCCATAGCTCAGGCGTTAGGCGTCCCTATGATCGGCGCTATCACGGCTGACGATCAGCACCAAGACCTGACCTTTCAGCCGCAGGTGGCACTGTCGCAAGACGCTGTCTTTAAGGGGTCGGATTGGTCGATAAGGGCGATTCATACGCCAGGGCACGTTGATAACCACTACTGTTTTCTCTTGGAAGAAGAAGGCATGGTTTTTGCCGGCGATCACATTATGAATGGGTCTACCGTGGTTATTGTGCCCCCGGGTGGCAATATGAAGGCTTATATTGACTCGCTTCGGCGACTGCTCGATTACGACGTAAAGGCCATTGCGCCCGGTCACGGCGAGGTCATTCCCGGATGTCGCGACGAAGTTGAAAAGCTGGTTCGCCACCGGCTTATGCGCGAAGCAAAGGTCGTGGCAAATTTAAAACGCAGTGGACCAGTCGCACTCGAAACCCTTGTGGTATCTGTATACGATGACGTTCCAGAGGCGATGCACCGCTGGGCGCAGCTGTCGCTGCTGGCGCACTTGCTAAAGCTGGAGGTTGAGGGGCAAGCGAGTCATGGCGCGGGGCTATGGTCAAAAACCTAGATCTTCGATATAAAAATATAACGATAACAGTCAAATAGAGAGGTAATTCATGCAAGGCTTGATGATGGACGTCCCCTTAACGATCACTTCGATCATGGAACACGCTGAGCGTGTTCATGGTGCGCAAGAGATTGTCTCAATTACGCGGGATAACCCACGCCACCGTTACACCTACGCGGACTCGTTCGCGCGGGTTCGTCAGTTGGCCAACGCGATGGACGCGTGGGGTTTGTCTCGCAGCGACCGTATTGCCACGCTTGCGTGGAACGACTATCGGCACTTTGAGACGTACTACGCCTCGGCGTGCGCTGGGTATGTGTGCCACACCATTAATCCGCGATTATTCCCCGAGCAGATTGTTTACATTATCAATCACGCCGAAGATCAGTACGTCTTTTTGGACCCCGACTTTTGGCCGCTGGTAGAGCAAGTGGCGGATCAATGCACGGGCGTCAAAGGTTGGGTGGTCATGACGACCGCTGAGCACATGCCTGAAACATCGCTCGCCAATGTCCTCTGCTACGAGACGCTTGTCACCGCCCAGTCCGACCGCTACGAGTGGCCTGCAATCGATGAGAATCAGGCCTGCGCGCTGTGCTATACCTCGGGCACGACGGGCAACCCCAAAGGCGTGCTTTATAGCCATCGTTCGACTGTACTGCACACCTTCGCGACGATGATGCCAGACTCTCTGGGTATCTCAGGGTCGGACGTCGTGTTGCCCATCGTACCGATGTTCCACGTTAATGCCTGGGGCAACCCGTATGGCTGTCCTGTTGCCGGCGCTAAAATGGTGATGCCGGGCAATAAAATGGGTGACGGTCCGACATTGGCTGCGCTGATCAATGAAGAGGGTGTCACCATGTCTGCGGGCGTACCCACGGTATGGTTAAACCTCTTGGCACACTTGCGTGAGAGCGGGCTGCGAGTAGACACGTTGCAGCGCATTATTGTCGGAGGATCTGCCTGTCCTCTCTCGGTGATGGAAGAGTTTGATACCTATGGCGTGGATACCCGTCACGCTTGGGGTATGACTGAGATGAG
>DGPO01000019.1:3188-32418 GCA_002390485.1 Halieaceae bacterium UBA4438
GGTGCGCTTAAAGTGCGCGGGCCTTGGATTTGCTCGAGTTATTTCAAGCTCGATGGCAGCTCGGCTCACGAAGAAGACGGTTGGTTTGAAACCGGTGATGTTGCCACTATCGATTCAAGGGGCAATGTGTCGATTACTGACCGCACGAAAGACGTGATCAAGTCGGGTGGTGAATGGATCTCGTCTATTGAAATCGAAAACTGTGCGACGGGTCACCCCCAGGTGGCCGAGGCGGCTGTCATTGGTCGAAACCATCCTAAGTGGGGTGAGCGACCACTGCTCATCATTGTTAAGAGCGGCGAGGATGATGTGCCCCCGGACGAGCTTAAGGGCTACCTCGACGGCAAGATAGCGAAGTGGTGGATGCCTGACGACGTTCAATTCATCGATGAAATGCCCCATACCGCGACAGGAAAGATTCAAAAAATGAAGCTTCGGGAAATGTTCGCGGATTATCAGTTCCCCGCTTAAGTCAACAAGCCCCGCCCTCGCGGGGCTTTTGTTTTATGGGTACAGTCACCCGATGATGGCCACTGTTTGATATAGGTTGCATGACTACGACCACACCTTCCTTTTGGCAGCAAATGCTAGGAAAACGCATGTTGATATGTGTGTTTACTGGTCTTGCGTCGGGCATGCCGCTGTATCTCTTATATCAGTTGGTACCCCTATGGCTTCGTGACAATGGTGTTTCTCTGGCAGAGATTGGGCTTTTTGCCCTCGTCGGTTTGCCCTACTCCTGGAAGGTGATTTGGGCGCCACTGATCGATCGCTTTGAGCTGCCCTTAGGTCTGCGTAGAGGCTGGATGTTGTTTACCCAGCTCGGTTTGATTGTGACCATCGGCTTCATAGGCACTGTTGACCCGGTGACGAACCTAAGTTTGGTCGCCGTCATGGCGACAGTCATTGCAGTGTTCAGCGCCTCGCAAGACGTTGCGATCGATGCGTACCGCCGAGAGCTACTCTCCGACGACGAGCTTGGTTTGGGTAATTCGGTGCACGTGCAGGCCTACCGAATCTCAAGCCTCATTCCCG
The DNA here is from genome assembly GCA_002390485.1 of Halieaceae bacterium UBA4438. Lineage (GTDB taxonomy): Bacteria > Pseudomonadota > Gammaproteobacteria > Pseudomonadales > Halieaceae > Luminiphilus. The sequence goes on from DGPO01000019.1 coordinate 4,224, forward strand.
GATCGCTTGCGATTGTGCTTGCAGACTCTTTGCCTTGGCACTTGGTGTTTTGGATTACGGCTGGGTTCATGAGCATCGGTGTTGCGCTCTCGCTGTCGATTAAAGAGCCAAGTCGAACGCCGGTTGCGCACAAAAATATCTACTCGGTAGTTGTCACGCCGTTTGCTGACTACGTTGAGCGTCGCGGCTGGACCGGCGTGCTTCTGGCCATGTCATTCATGGTGCTCTACAAGCTGGGGGACAACATGGCGACCGCCTTGTCGTCACCGTTTTACCTGGACCTGGGTTTTACCAAGACGGAGATCGGTGTCTGGGCCAAAAACGCGGGTCTCTGGAGCAGTATCGTTGGTGCCATGATCGGTGGTGCGATCATGTTACGGGTGAGTATCAACAAAGCCTTGTGGCTGTTCGGTACCGTGCAGCTCCTGAGTATTGGCGGTTTTGCAATACTCGCCGCAACGGGGCCAGTCATCTGGCTGCTCGCAGCTGTGATCAGTTTTGAGTACCTGGGCGTTGGGCTGGGCACGGCGGCTTTTGTCGCCTACATGGCACGAGAGTCAAGTCGTACATTCGCGGCCACTCAGATTGCGCTCTTCACCGCGCTGGCCGCACTGCCTCGATCGATGGCCAATGCATCCACAGGATTCTTAGTTGAAAGTCTGGGTTGGGTGGAATTTTATCTACTGTGCATGATCGCGGCGGTACCGGGAATGCTCCTGCTGTTGTGGGTGGCCCCCTGGGGTGCCGACCATGGTCCCGATGAACCTGTTGCGCCTGATAACGAGGACAGAGGGACTCTTGAGCGATTCAGAGACCGTGAAGCGTCGCCTTAATCGCCTCATCCAAGGCATTTTTTTGGTGCGCGTACTAAGCCCCGTCTTGCTTTGCGTGTTGCTGGTATCCCCTCAGAGCAAAGCGGATGAGCACGCTGGCCCGGCGACGTTACATCAAGCTCAGGTCGCGAATCGAACAGCCCTGTCGACCGCAGAAATCATTGCTGCCTTTTCAAATGTACTGGATGAGGGTCGCGTACAAGATCAGGCCGGTATCGCAGCAGAGACGCGATGGTACGCCGATGGATATTTTGAAACGCGTTGGTGGCGAGTCTCCGAGACGGTTGAGAATCGCGTTGTAAATACGGTACTCGGGCAATGGATGGCGCGGAACGATCAGCGCTGCGTGATGATTTCGGCAGCGTCTCAGCGCGAATGGGAGTGCGCCTCGCTAATATTGCGCGCAGACGGTCTGTATCTCTCGCTCAATCCCGACGGCAGCCCTCATGGACTGCATCGTTTGTCCGCGCTGAAACTATAGGCGGCAAGTTCACGTACTGAGATCAGCGTATCGTGATGTGGCGCAGTGACGTACACTAAGCCCAGACGACTTGGCGAGGACACAACGCATGCCGTTACTGCTAATAGCCTTCCCATTTTTAGAGTTCTGGACACTCCTTGAGGTGAGTGCTCGCGCGGGCGCACTCGCGACCATGGGCTACATTGTGTCCATGATTGTCGTTGGCTATTGGCTTCTTCAATGGGCCGGTCGTTCGGCGCTGATGACTGCAGGGCGCTTTACGTCGGCGTCAGCGATTCGCGGGCAGTTATTTGCCGGAGAAATAAGTGTGGCATTCGGCGCGGTCTTGCTCATGATTCCGGGCGTTATTTCCGACGTACTTGCGCTGTATGTTTTTTTCCGCGCCGCGCTTCGAGCGCTTCTTGGGGGCAGTGCCTCCGCTCAGGCAAAACCGTCAGCGGGCGCAGAGCCCCGTGACATCCCACACGGTAAGTCGTCTCAGGCCGATGATCGGGGGCCGATTACGCTAGAGGGTGATTTTTCTCGCCTCGACGACGAATAAATACGGTCGATTTCGATTTATTTGAGCAGAATTAGCACTCTCAGCTCTTGAGTGCTAAAAAAAGCTTGAAATTGTGATTTGAGCCCCCATTATTCCTTCAGCCCCAAGTGGGGACTAAAAGAAATTGTCATTTTGGAGACTGAAACTCATGAATATTCGTCCGTTGTACGACAGAGTTGTCGTTCGTCGTAAGGAAGAAGAAGAGACCTCGGCTGGCGGTATCGTCCTTCCAGGCTCGGCAAAAGAGAAGCCTAATCAAGGCGAAATTATTGCGGTTGGCGCTGGCAAGGTGCTTGATAATGGCGAGCAACGCCCTTTAACCGTTCAAGTCGGCGATAACATTGTTTTTGGCCAATACGCGGGTAGCAACACCATCGAAATAGACGGTGAAGAGCTTATCTTAATGAGCGAAGGCGAAATCTACGCAGTTATCGACTAATTACTAAAGTCCAACCTAAGTAAAGGAATTTATACATGGCAGCTAAAGACGTATTTTTTGGCGACTCCGCTCGTCAGCGCATGCTGGTTGGTGTTAACACACTGGCAGACGCGGTAAAGGCAACACTGGGTCCAAAGGGCCGTAACGTCGTCCTGGAAAAGTCATTCGGTGCTCCGACAGTGACCAAAGATGGTGTGTCGGTCGCAAAGGAAATTGAACTGGCAGACCGGTTTGAGAACATGGGTGCTCAGATGGTGAAGGAAGTCGCTTCACAGGCGTCTGATGTTGCCGGTGACGGAACAACGACGGCCACAGTACTTGCCCAATCGATCGTAAACGAAGGCCTCAAATCTGTAGCGGCAGGCATGAACCCGATGGACCTGAAGCGCGGTATCGACAAAGCAGTTATTGCAGCAGTTGAGGCGGTATCCGGTATGGCCTCTCCTTGTGAGGACAACAAAGCAATCGCGCAAGTCGGCACAATCTCGGCAAACAGCGATACATCGGTCGGTGAAATCATCGCCGAAGCGATGGAGAAAGTCGGTAAAGAGGGTGTCATTACCGTTGAGGAAGGCTCAGGTCTTGAGAACGAACTCGACGTGGTTGAAGGCATGCAGTTTGATCGTGGCTACCTTTCACCCTACTTCATCAACAACCAAGACAACATGTCCGCTGAAGTTGAAGAGCCTTTTGTGTTGCTCGTCGACAAGAAGATTTCGAACATTCGAGAGTTGCTGCCCGTGCTTGAGCAAGTGGCAAAAGCGTCTCGTCCTCTCGTCATCATCGCAGAGGACGTCGAAGGTGAAGCGCTGGCAACTTTGGTTGTGAATAACATGCGCGGAATCGTAAAAGTGTCAGCGTGTAAGGCGCCTGGCTTTGGCGATCGTCGCAAGGCGATGCTGCAAGACATTGCGATCTTGACCGGCGGGACAGTGATCTCGGAAGAAGTGGGTCTTGATCTTGAAAACACCAGTCTTGAGCACCTGGGTAACGCAAAGCGCATCACAATGGACAAGGACAACACCACGCTGGTCGACGGTGCGGGTGATGCTGACACGATTCAAGGTCGTGTGAGTGAAATCCGAGTTCAGATCGAAAACACGTCATCAGATTACGATCGTGAAAAGCTGCAAGAGCGCGTTGCAAAGCTCGCCGGCGGTGTGGCAGTGATCAAGGTCGGTGCTGCGACAGAGATCGAGATGAAAGAGAAGAAAGCGCGAGTGGAAGATGCACTTCATGCCACTCGAGCCGCGGTTGAAGAGGGTGTTGTTGCTGGCGGCGGTGTTGCGTTGATCAGAGCGATTGCTGCTGTTCAGGGCCTGACAGGTGACAATGAAGACCAGAATACGGGCATCGCAGCTGCGCTGCGTGCGATGGAAGGTCCTCTGCGTCAGATTGTGGGCAACGCTGGAGACGAAGCCTCGGTCGTTTTGGACAAGGTCCGTCAGGGTGAAGGTAACTTTGGTTACAACGCGGCGACTGGAGAATACGGTGACATGATCGCCATGGGTATTCTTGATCCCGCGAAAGTGACCCGCACTGCACTGCAAGCAGCAGGCTCGGTTGCTGGCCTGATGATCACGACTGAAGTGATGATCGCTGAGTCGCCGAAGGACGATGGCGGTGCGCCTGCAATGCCGGATATGGGCGGCATGGGCGGTATGGGCGGCATGATGTAGTGCTCGCGCTCAGGTAAATTAAGAACCCGGCCACGTGCCGGGTTCTTTTTTTGTGGGGCGGCGATATACTGCGGGTGGGTAGGGCGTCGTAGACGCTATTTTTCATAAGGGGAAAGATAAATGGAATACGCGATTGGTTTCATCTTCCGGTACGTGCACGTGCTTGCGGGCATTACATGGATCGGCATGCTGTACTACTTCAACTTTGTACAAACCGAGTACTTCAAAGAAGCTGAGGCCGAGGCAAAGAAAGACGCCATGGCAAAGCTCGCGCCACGCGCACTGTGGTGGTTCCGTTGGGGAGCAATGTTCACCTTCATCACCGGCCTTTATTTGTTCCACAAGCTCGGTGCCTTTACCAACATGAGCCAGGCGGCCATCTGGGTCGGTGCAACGGCAGGCACGTTTATGTTCCTCAACGTGTGGCTGATCATTTGGCCAGCACAGCAGGTAGTGTTGGGTATGAAAGAAGGCGACGGCCCCTCAAACGCTGCGAAAGCAGGTCTGGCGAGTCGAACCAACACCTTGTTCTCGGGTCCAATGTTGCTCGGTATGTTGGGGTCTAAGCACCTCACGGCCGTATTGGGTGGGACATCGACCGGCTTGATGCTGGCTCTGGGCCTCATTGTATTGCTTGAAATCAACGCAATCTTTGGAAAGCAGGGACCGATGGCTTCGGTGAAGGGCGTGATCCACATGTCCTTGCTGCTGACGGTCGTTGTTTGGGCGCTGCTTCACTACGTCTAACGGCAATTGCATGAAGAGGGCGGCTATGGCCGCCTTTTTTTTTGCCTCAATAGGGCCCACGGGTTCGTGCTAAGCAAGGTATACTTTGGGTGTACAGGGGGAGGGCTCACATGTCCGGCGATGACTTAACTGAAATTCCATCATTCGCAGCGCGCCGCGACGAAGCCGTGGACAGCGCGCCGCGTAACGCGATTCCTGGCCGAGCTCGCGAGGGAGCGGGTATGGGCAGCGCGAGTAAGTTCTTTTTGACCTTGTCGTTCATCGCTGTGTGTGGACTATCGGGGTACGCGTGGTTTAGTTACCAGCTGATTGCTGAGCTGACGAGTGATCAGTCCAGAACCGGAAAACAGGTTCAGAGCTTGGAGAACTTACTCACTGATACTGATGAGACGGTAACGAAGTCAGCGGCGGCTATGGGTGCGCAACTGAACTTGTTGGACAGTGAAGTGAGGAAGCTCTGGGATGCACGCAGGGCAGCGAACCGAAAAGTCACTGACTTGGAAAAGGCCGATAGAGCCGCCGCCACCACAATCCAAACGTTGAAAGACAACGGTTTTCGGCAGACTAAGACACTGGAAGCGCTGAGGGCTGACCTTAAAGCGCTGCAAACGTTATCTCAGGATATCGAGCGATTAGCAGGGTCTGCTCGGCAAATACAGAACGACGTGGAGAGATTGGCCGACGACGTTAACCGTGCCAACCTTGAGCGCGCATCGCTGGCCAATAGAGTGGGTGCGAACGAGGAATGGGTCGCCTCCATCAACGGCTTTCGAAAGCAAGTTAATGCCAACGTAGATCAGCTCAGAACAGATATCCGACGTTTATCAGCGAGTGTTGACGCGCTTGCTGAGGCGCCCGCGCCGGTGCTGCCAAATGTTCAATAAAGAGGGTGCTGGAGGTGTCTCATGACGGTAATTAAAGACCGCGATATTGTTGAAAGCGTTGCGGATGCACTTCAATTTATTTCTTACTACCATCCCACCGATTTTGTTCAAGCAGTAAATCGCGCCTACGAGATGGAGCAAAGCCAGGCAGCGAAAGACGCCTTGGCTCAAATTTTGATTAACAGTCGCATGTGTGCCATGGGTAAGCGCCCGATTTGCCAGGACACGGGGATCGTCACAATCTTTGTGGACGTGGGAATGGACGTTCGTTGGGAGACCTCTCAAACGCTGGAAACGCTGATTAATGAAGGGGTGCGACGCGCCTATTTGCACCCTGACAACAAACTTCGTGCCTCAATCTTGGAGGATCCAGCCGGTCTGCGCAGGAACACTAAGGATAATACGCCCGCCGTTATACACACCCGCTTGGTCGCAGGGGATACGGTCGATTTTCGCGTTGCTGCCAAGGGCGGAGGTTCGGAGAATAAGTCCAAGCTTGCTATGTTGAATCCTTCAGACAGCATCGTTGACTGGGTGGTGAAGACGATCCCCACCATGGGCGCGGGCTGGTGTCCACCCGGCATGCTGGGTATTGGCATTGGGGGCACCGCTGAGAAAGCGATGGTGATGGCGAAAGAGTCGCTCATGGACCCGGTTGATATTCATGAGCTTCGCGATCGAGGCGCTTCGAACCGTGCCGAAGAATTACGTTTAGAAATTATGGATGCGGTCAATAAACTGGGGATTGGTGCACAAGGTTTGGGCGGCTTGACCACAGTGCTCGACGTCAAAATCATGGATTACCCCACTCATGCAGCATCACTTCCTGTCGCGATGATCCCCAATTGTGCGGCGACACGACACGCGCATTTTGAGTTGACGGGTAATGGGCCGGTATTTCAAGAGGCACCTGATCTTGACGCATGGCCCGATGTCACCTGGGAGCCGGGGGAGTCAGTCCGACGGGTGAATTTGGATACGGTGACACGCGAGGAAACGGTGACCTGGCAGCCGGGTGACACGTTGTTGCTGTCGGGAACGATGTATACCGGCCGCGACGCTGCGCACAAGCGCATGACTCAAATGATTGCCAACGATGAACCACTCCCGGTCGATTTGCGCGGAAAGTTCATTTACTACGTAGGTCCTGTGGATCCTGTTCGAGACGAGGTGGTTGGTCCTGCGGGTCCGACAACGTCAACGCGCATGGATAAATTCACCGACACCATTCTAGAGCGCACCGGGCTGTTAGGCATGATCGGAAAGGCAGAGCGAGGCCCAGTGGCGATTGAAGCGATTCGCAAGCATCAGGCGGTTTACTTGATGGCAGTCGGTGGTGCGGCTTACTTGGTGTCCAAAGCCATTACCGCTGCACGTGTCGTCGCCTTTGAAGAGTTAGGGATGGAGGCCATTTACGCATTTACGGTCAAGGATATGCCGGTCAGCGTCGCGGTGGATGCCGAGGGAACGTCAGTCCACATTACAGGACCCAAAGTGTGGAAGGCTGCGATTGAAGAGCAAGCGATTGAGTTGTTCTAACGGCGTTTTTAGCGCAAGCGTCGCGAGGAGCGGAGCGTGGCGTTAGAAACACTTTACTGGCACGACTACGAAACGTCGGGTGCGTCCCCTTCAAATGACCGACCTTGGCAATTTGCCGGTGTACGGACAACACTTGATTTAAACGTTGTTGGAGAGCCGCTGACCGTCTACGCAAAGCCGGCAGTCGATGTGCTGCCGCACCCTGTGGCGGTTCGAGTCACGGGCATTTCGCCGTTTGAAGCACAAGAGAAAGGCGCGACTGAACAGGGCTTTATTTCCCGTATCCACGATGAGCTGTCGCAGCCCGGAACCTGCGGTGTGGGTTATAACTCACTGCGGTTCGACGACGAAGTGACACGGTTTACGCTGTGGCGTAATTTTTTTGACCCGTACGCACGCGAGTATAGCCGCGGCAACAGTCGGTGGGACCTAATCGATGTGGTCCGTTGCTTTTACGCACTGCGCCCCGACAGCCTTAACTGGCCAAAACGGTCTGATGGGGCCCCCAGTTTTAAGCTTGAGGACCTTACTGCTGCGAATGGACTCGAACACGGTGCTGCACACGACGCCATGTCCGATGTGACCGCGACGCTTCAATTAGCGCGTGCCTTGCGACAAAGCGATGAGGTGTTGTTCGATCTACTACTGGCAAATCGGTTTAAGACGCGCGTCGAATCGATGATCGACACACTTAAGCTAACGCCTTTAGTTCACGTTTCAGGGCTTATGGGAACGGATCGTGGTTGCCTCGGTGTGGTTGTCCCTTTAGCGATCCACCCTGAATTTAAGTCTGATGTTATCTGTGCCGATTTATCGCGTAAACCTGAGTTTCTAACAATGCCCCCCGAGCTTATTCGGACGCGTTTATTTGCCAAGTCCCATGAGTTGGCGTCGCCAGAGGAGCGCCCGGGGCTCATGACGATCAAGGTGAATAAAGCGCCGGTCCTGTTACCCATGAGTCAGGTGACGCCCGAGTGCGCCAAGCGGTTGGGTTTGAGCGGTCAGGTTCTCAGGCAGCATTTGAACGAGCTTCGAGAAGCCAAGGCCCGTCATCCGGGTGAATTTACGCAACACCTTCAGGACGTCTACCGCGACAACACCAAAAAAACAGAGAGCAATCCCGATACCGCGCTTTACGGTGCTTTTGTTCCCGGTGCAGATCGACGGCTTATTCAAGAGGTCAGGGATTGCTCACCTGCTGAACTGAGAGATCGCCGGTTTGGGTTTAGCGACCCGCGCTTACCTGAGCTTTTGTTTCGCTATCGTGCACGCAATTGGCCTGATATTTTGACCGAGTCGGAACGCAAGCAGTGGCGTGACCACTGCCGAGAACAGTGGCTAAACAGCAGCCACTTGAACCTTGAGATGTTCCAAAAAGTGCTTTTGGAGGAGCTGTCTCGAGACGGCCTGAACGAGAAGCAGGCCGTTGCGCTCAAGGATTTACAGCGCTGGGTATCAGAGCAGTGGGAAATTTTAGATGTCAGCACCGCTTCTGTTTAAACTAGGGGCGCAAGTGCGCTACGTCGCGTGCAGGGAGAAAAGAGCGCTGTGAAATTCGCTGGGCACCACATATTAGGAATCAGTCAGTTTGATCGCGCAGAGGTCGATCGAATTTTCGAGGTTGCGGACCGCATGCGTCCGTATGCGCGTCGGGAACGCAAGACAAGCGTACTTGAGGGCGCGATCTTGGGGTCCATGTTTTTCGAACCCTCAACCCGCACGCGAATCAGTTTTGGTAGCGCGTTTAACCTTTTAGGTGGGCATGTCCGTGAGACAACGGGCTTTGAGAGCACGGCGATTGCAAAAGGTGAGTCGCTTTACGACACCGCCCGAGTGCTCAGTGGCTACTCTGACGCCATTGTTATGCGCCACCCCACAGCAGGATCTGTGCGTGAGTTCGCCAGCGCAAGTCGCGTGCCCGTGATCAATGGGGGTGACGGCACAAACGAGCACCCCAGCCAAGCGCTACTCGACCTCTACACGATTCGCAGCGAGCTTGCCGATCGCCAACGTGGTATCGACGGGCTCAGAATCGCAATGGTCGGAGACCTTCGATTTGGTCGCACCGTGCATTCACTCTCAAGACTATTGACGCGATTTAACAATGTCAGTGTCAGTTTGGTGGCGCCTTCGGAGCTAAAAATGCCAGGCGAGTTGGTCGATGAGATGCGCGCTAACGGTATAGAGGTGGTTCAAACCGATCAGCTTGAAGCCGGTATTGCCAATGTTGATATTGTTTACTCAACGCGCATTCAGGAAGAGCGGTTTGAGTCTCAGGCGGATGCCGACCTTTATCGCGGACGCTTTCGTCTCAATCAAAGTATTTACACTGCATTTTGTGAGCCGAACACGGTCATCATGCACCCGTTACCGCGTGACTCCAGAGAGGGCGCACAAGAACTTGACGTCGACCTCAATGACGACCCTAATCTTGCGATCTTTCGGCAGTCTGACAACGGCGTCCTCGTGCGAATGGCGCTATTTGCCTTGATTCTGGGTGTGGCAGATCAGGTGGACGACTACTCAAGTCCGGTGAGCTGGAGCACGGAGCGGCGGTTTTGAGCGACGTCGCCCTGGTTTACGGCGCTCGCGACGTCGAGGTGACACGTCGCGAGACACTGTTTCAGGGGTACTTCCGAATGGACGCGATGACGCTTAAGCATCGTCGTTTTGACGGCAGTTGGACCGAGGGTATTCGTCGTGAAATGTTTGAGCGCGGCGACGCTGTGGCGGTCTTGCCGTGGGATGTCGAGCGCGACCACGTCATTTTAATTGAACAGTTTAGGCCCGGTGCTATTCGAGAAGATGAATCACCTTGGATGCTCGAAGCGGTGGCTGGAATTGTCGAGCCGGGTGAGTCTGACGACGCGGTGGCGCACCGTGAAGCGCTGGAGGAGGCTGGATGTACCATGGATGCACTTCTCCCGGTGGTCTCTTATTACCCAAGCCCCGGCGCGTGTTCTGAGCAAATTCGGTTGTTTCTTGGGCGCGTGACCTCTGCGGCCGTTGGTGAGGTGAGAGGCCTCGACACTGAACACGAAGATATTTTGGTGCATTCGATACCGCGAGCAGAGGCCATTTCATTGTTAGACGCGGGGAAGATCAATAACGGCCTCACAATCATCGCCTTACATTGGCTAGCGCGTCATGGCGAGGGTTTGAGAGCGGAGTGGTTAGTCACGTGACGGAGGTCGCGGGCGAGCCAGACGGTAAACGGCGTGGACTGTTAGGCGCCAGTTTTGTGGTCAGTTTGGGCACGACGTTGTCGAGAGTGCTCGGTCTTTGCCGTGACGTTGTACTGGCCAATCTACTGGGCGCTGCACCGAATGCGGATGCGTTCTTTGTCGCTTTTAAGATCCCTAATTTTTTAAGACGCCTCTTTGCCGAGGGCGCCTTCTCGCAGGCGTTTGTTCCTGTACTCACGGAGGTGCGCGAGCGAGGCTCCCACGACGAAGTGAAAGCACTTGTTAACCGAGTGGCGGGTGTGCTTGGTGGATCGTTACTGCTTTTGACTTCCCTGGCCATGATTATGGCGCCCTGGGTGGCGCTCTTATTTGCGCCAGGGTTTAGCCGCGACGCGGCGAAGCTTGCATTAACAGCGGACCTCATCGTGTGGACCTTTCCCTATTTGCTGTTAATCAGTTTGACGGGTTTTTGCGGTGCAATTTTAAACACTTACGGACGCTTTGCGGTTCCTGCTTACACGCCGGTGTTGCTCAATCTATCGCTGATTACTGCGGCCCTCGTCTGGGCACCGGCCATGCCTGAACCGGCGCTTGGCTTGGCGATGGGGGTCATGCTCGCCGGTGTGGTTCAGTTGTTATTTCAGTGGCCTGCATTGCATTCGCTCGAACTGACGCCAAGGCCCGTTTGGGATACGCAGGATCCGGGTGTTCGCAAAATAATGACGTTGATGGTGCCCGCCCTCTTTGGTGTCTCAGTCAGCCAGATCAACTTGTTGTTTGACACTGTTTTGGCCAGTTTACTGCCCGATGGCAGCGTGGCGTGGCTTTATTACTCTGACAGATTAACCGAGCTGCCCTTGGGTATCTTTGCCATTGCCATCGCCACGGTGATGTTGCCCACGCTTTCGGCGCTGAATACACGTGCTGAATCAGATGCGTTCGCGCGAACCCTCGCCTGGGCAGCTCGAAATGTCTTACTCATCGCAGTGCCAGCAACCGTTGCGTTGTGGCTCCTGGCAGAGCCCATATTGGCGACCTTATTCCAGTATGGGGCGTTCACAAACGACGACGTGTTAATGGCCTCAGCAAGCTTACGAGCCTACACCCTCGGCTTAGGCGGCTTCATGCTGATCAAAGTTCTGGCGCCCGGTTACTACGCGCGCCAAGACATGAAGACGCCGGTGAAGATCGGTATTATCGCGATGGTCAGTAACATGGTGCTGAACGTTGTTTTTGTGTTTCCACTGATGTGGTATTTCGACATGGGCCACGTGGGACTTGCTTTGGCAACCAGTGTGTCTGCATGGATTAATGCGGGACTTTTGTATTTGGGCCTTCGCCGCGAGGGTTTGTCGCTTGCTGAGATCTTGGCGCCTAAGTTTGTGCTTCGGATGCTTGCCGCTGTCGCCCTCATGGGCCTTATTATCAGTGCGCTGACGCCGGATTATCCCCTGTGGCTCGAAGCGGATGTGGGTTGGCGCGTCGCTCGTATGACGACGGTTGTGACTGCAGGACTTGCAAGCTTTGTCCTTGTATTGGCGGTTTCTGGTTTAAAACTCAAAGCGCTTAAGGATCCCAGTGGACGCTAAAGAGGCGATAGTCCGGCTCCGGTTCTGTATACTTTCGTCTGTCACCTGATTGCGCAAGGCACCATGAAACTCATTCGAGGACAGCATAATTTTTCGGGATCCTCTCCGACGGGCAGCGCAGTAACCATTGGTTCGTTTGATGGCGTGCACCGAGGGCACCGAGAGGTCTTAGCTCATTTGAAACGTGAGGCGGACCTGCGTGGACTCTCGACCACGGTTGTTACCTTTGAGCCGCTACCGGGTGAGTTTTTGTTTCCAGACAAAGCGCCGCCGAGACTCATGACCTTTAGAGAGAAATTTCGAGCCCTTGAAAGCCTGGGTATCGACAACTTAATGTGTCTTAAATTTAACGACGCATTGCGGGCGATGTCCCCGCGAGAGTTTGTAGAACGCATTTTTATCGACGGATTAAGTGCGCGTTACATTGCGTTTGGCGATGATTTTCGGTTTGGAAAACAGCGGGCGGGGGACTTTGCCTTTACTCAGCGCCTGGCGGATGAGCTGGGGTACGAGGTGGTTCCAACGTCAACATTTGACCTCGATGGCGAGCGAGTCAGTAGCACGCGCATTCGGTCTGCACTTTTAGACGCTCACTTTGTACAGGCGGCCCATCTTTTAGGGCGGCCGTTTAAACTTTCGGGAAAAGTCCTCAAAGGCAAGCAGTTGGGGCGCCAAATTGGAGCGCCAACCGCCAATATTGCCCTGAAGCGTGTAAAGTCGCCATTGCACGGGGTTTACGCGGTTCGAGTGTCGGGCGCCGGTCTTAAAAATGCGCCGGGCGTGGCCAATGTCGGTGTGAGACCTACGGTAAACGATGGAATGCTCGCAAACCTAGAAGTGCATTTATTCGACTTTGCTCGCGATATTTATGGGGAGCGCCTTGAAGTGGAGTTCATGACGAAACTCCGTGACGAGAAAAAATTTGATTCGCTGGATGCGCTCAAAGCCGCAATTGCGTCGGACCAAGAAGCCGCGCAAGTTTGGCACAGAGCCCATCCAGCCTAATATTTCGAGAATTCAGACGTACAATGAGCGACTATAAAAGCACTTTAAATCTTCCCGAGACTGGGTTTCCGATGAAGGCCAACCTGACTCAGCGCGAGCCGCAACGGCTAAAGCAGTGGGGGGAGATGTCGCTTTATCAGAAGATGCGCGACGCCGGCGCGGGCAAGCCCACGTTTATCCTTCATGACGGCCCTCCTTACGCCAACGGTGAGCTTCACGTAGGTCATGCGGTTAATAAAATCCTCAAGGACATCATTGTGAAGTCCAAGGCCTTGTCAGGTTTTGACGCGCCCTATGTACCGGGCTGGGACTGTCACGGCCTACCGATTGAGCTGAATGTTGAGAAAAAGGTCGGCAAGCCCGGGCACAAGGTCTCGGCCAGTGAGTTTCGCCAAAAGTGTCGCGATTACGCGGCGAAACAAGTCAGTAATCAGCGCGAAGATTTTGAACGGATGGGGGTGCTCGGTGACTGGGAAAATCCTTACCTCACCATGGACTTTTCGTTTGAGGCAAATATTGTTCGCACCCTCGGCAAGATTATTGACAACGGGCATTTAAAGCAGGGGTTTAAGCCAGTTCACTGGTGTCTTGACTGTGGTTCGGCGCTTGCCGAAGCAGAGGTGGAGTATCAAGACAAGGTGTCATCCGCGATTGATGTGGCGTTCCCGTTTGCTAACCAGACTGCGGCTGCGGCCCTGCTGGGTGTGCAAGGCGCAGGAGAGCTGTCAGTAGCGATTTGGACGACAACACCGTGGACGTTGGCGGCAAACCGTGGGGTCAGTCTTGCGCCCGATCTAGACTATGTTCTTATTCGCGTCGCCGGGCGTGGTGTTCTCGTGGCTGAGGCCCTCGCGGATGATTGTGCGGTGCGGTTTGGCGAGGAAGAGGCAAAAGTGCTTGCGCGTATTAAGGGTGCTGAGCTTGATCGTGTGGAAGTCATACCGCCATTTTCTACGACCCCTGTGCCCTTAATGCTGGGTGATCACGTTACAACTGACGCCGGCACCGGCTGTGTTCACACAGCACCTGCACACGGGCAAGAGGACTTCCAGATTGGTCAAGCGTATGACTTGGAGGTTTACAACCCGGTCGGTGCCAACGGTGTGTATTTACCGGGCACGCCCGTGTTTGAAGGAAAGCACATATTTAAAGCCAACGACGAGATTGTTGAAGCACTCGCGGCGCGTGAGATTCTCTTGTGCCATCGTCCCTTTACTCACTCCTACCCGCATTGCTGGCGGCATAAAACGCCCATCATTTTCCGCGCGACGCCGCAGTGGTTTGTGTCAATGGACAAAGAAGGGATCTTGTCGCAAGCACAGGCTGCTGTAGACACCGTGAACTGGGTTCCTGAATGGGGTCGCGCGCGTATAGACGCAATGCTGGATGGTCGCCCCGATTGGTGTGTGTCGCGGCAAAGAACGTGGGGTGTGCCCATTGCCCTGTTAGTCAATAAAGTCGATGGCGCCCTGCACCCTCGGACAATTGAGCTTATTGAGGATGTTGCGCAGCGCATTGAAAAGAAAGGGATCGACGCTTGGTTTGATTTAGAGGTCGCGGATTTAATAGGCGAGGAGGCCGATGCCTACGAAAAGGTCGTGGATACCCTCGACGTATGGTTCGACTCGGGCGTCACTCATGCCTGTGTGCTCCGCGAGCGCGAGGGCTTATCGGCGCCAGCAGACCTCTACCTGGAGGGCTCCGACCAGCACCGTGGGTGGTTCCAGTCGTCATTGCTTACGGGCATAGGCGCGTTTAATGAGTCTCCTTATCGCCAAGTGCTGACCCACGGTTTTACCGTTGACGGCGACGGGCGCAAGATGTCGAAGTCGATCGGTAATATCATACCGGCCAAGAAAGCAATGAATGACATGGGCGCTGACATTTTGCGCCTTTGGGTCTCGTCAGCTGACTACCGCAATGAGATTGCCGCAAGCGATGAGATTTTCAAACGGACAGCGGACACCTATCGACGTATTCGAAACACCTCGCGGTTTTTGCTGGCGAATTTGGCGGGCTTTGAGCCTGCGCGCGACCTCGTCGACAGTGCACAGCTTTTGCCGCTGGACCAGTGGATCGTGAGTAAGGCAAGAGACCTGCAGGTTGAGCTTTTAGAGGCCTACGACACCTATCAGTTTCATCACGTTTATCACAAGGTTCATAACTTCTGCAGTGGCGAACTCGGCGGATTTTACCTGGACGTCATTAAGGATCGACAGTACACCACACAGACGAATTCACTGGCGCGGCGGTCTTGTCAAACCGCGCTCTATCACCTGGCCGAAGCGATAAGCCGCTGGATTGCCCCCATTCTCAGTTTTACTGCAGAGGAGATTTGGGAAAATCTACCGGGTGAGCGCACGGAGTCTGTATTTTTAAGTGAGTGGTACGACTTAGACGTCGTTCACGACCGAGAGGAGATGGGTGATGCCTTTTGGTCGCTGTGTCTTGCGGTACGACAAGACGTCAACAAGGCCATGGAGGCCGAGCGTGCCGCCGGACACATCCGAGGTTCACTCGACGCCACGGTAACACTCTACGCTTCGAGCGAACTGCGGGCACTGCTTGCGTCCCTTGAGGATGAGTTGCGCTTTGTCTTGATCACATCGGCGGTTGATCTTGCACCTCTGAACGAGGCGCCTGAAGGAGCACTTGAGGGTGAAGTCGAAGGCTTAAAAGTGGTTGTGTCTGCGAGCACTGCGGAGAAATGCGAGCGATGCTGGCATCGTCGCGCTGATATTGGGACTTTCGCCGACCACCCTACACTTTGCGGACGTTGCGTGACCAATATCGTCGGTGAGGGTGAGATTCGCTACTATGCCTAGCGACCAGAGAGTTGCCAGCGCCCCAATGAGCCTCCGAATATTCAGTAACCCATGGGCTGGATTCGCGTTGGCGAGTATTGTCATCGGTCTTGATCAGTACACTAAAGACCTGGCAAGTCGGCAGCTGGTATACCGCGTGCCCGTCGAGATCACGTCGTGGTTTGACCTGACCCTGGCGCACAACTCGGGTGCTGCTTTCAGTTTTCTGGCAACAGCGGGTGGTTGGCAACGATGGTTTTTAGCGGTTATAGCCCTTGTGGTGAGTAGCGTTGTCGCGGTTTGGCTGACGCGACTGTCTTCACAGCAGCGTGTTTTGGGCGTCGCTTTGGGACTCATCTTGGGGGGTGGCCTTGGTAATTTAATTGACCGCGTCAGTCTGGGCTACGTGGTTGATTTCATTTCCTGGCATTACGGAACGTGGTATTGGCCCGCTTTTAATATTGCTGATGCGGCCATCTGCCTGGGTGCTGTCTTGTTACTTTGGGACAGTGTTGCTGGCGAATCGAGTAAGAGCGAATGACGAACGAGATAGCTATTTCATCAAACACCAAGGTGTCCTTGAACTTTTCGATCACGTTGGAGACCGGGGAGGTCGTGGACAGTAACTTTGACCGTCCGCCCGTTGGTTTTGTTATGGGTGATGGCTCACTTTTACCCAGTTTTGAATCGTGTCTCCTTGGCTTAAAAGCCGGCGAACAGGCGTCGTTTACGATTGAACCCGAGCAGGGCTTTGGTGAGCCTCAAGACGCTAACTTTCAGGACATGCCTCGGCGTACCTTTAGCAATGACAGCGAGTTGGAAGTGGGTATGGTGTTCTCGTTCGCGGATGCGGCGGGCGGTGAGCTGCCTGGTGTTGTCGATTTTTTTGACGAAGAGACAGTCCGTGTTAATTTTAACCACCCACTCGCGGGACGCACCCTCAAATTTGAGGTGAAAATCGACCGCGTCGAACCAGCGGAGTTGCACTGATGACCGTGATGCTTGCCAACCCACGCGGCTTTTGCGCCGGTGTTGATCGTGCGATCGATATTGTTGACCGTGCGCTCGAAGTCTTTGGTCGCCCGATCTACGTGCGACACGAAGTGGTCCACAACAAAACGGTGGTCGATGACTTAAGTCAGCGAGGAGCTGTCTTCGTTGAGGAGCTGCATGAAGTCCCTGACGACGCCATCGTGATTTTCAGTGCGCATGGCGTATCAAAAGCAGTACAGGATGAAGCAGCCGATCGCGGTTTACAGGTTTTCGATGCGACCTGCCCGTTAGTGACAAAAGTCCATGTCGAAGTGACCGCATTTAGTCGCGCCGGACGAGAATGTATTTTGATTGGTCATGAGGGGCATCCCGAAGTTGAAGGCACCATGGGTCAGTACGACACCTCCACGGGCGGTAAAATGTATTTGGTGGAGGACGAAGAGCAGGTCGCTAATTTGGCCGTTCGGGATCCTGATAACCTGGCCTTTGTGACTCAGACAACCCTGTCAGTAGACGACACAGCCAAGGTCATTGAGGCGCTTCGCGCTCGCTTTCCGAATATTCAGGGGCCTCGTAAAGACGATATTTGCTACGCGACTCAGAATCGTCAGGACGCGGTGCGTACGCTCGCTGAAAAGTCTAATGTTGTGCTTGTGGTGGGTTCGCCCAATAGTTCTAATTCCAACAGGCTCAAGGAGCTTGCTGAGCGCTGTGGCGCCAGCGCTTACTTGATTGAGTCTGCCGATATGATCGATCCGAAATGGATGCGTTCAGATGATAACGTCGGTGTGACCGCAGGAGCCTCTGCACCTGAGCACCTTGTTGAAGGCGTCGTATCCTGGCTTCGTAATCAAGGGCATGCCAGTGTCGAATCGCTCGAGGGCCGCCCCGAAAACATCACGTTCTCGCTGCCAAAAGAGCTTCGGATACCAACCGTCGACGTGAGCTAGTTCGGCGCACTGTAGTCCGCCTTTAAGCGTCACCTTTACTCGGAGGCGAGTGCACCGCCAGTTGATATTCGTCCGGTGCGGTCAAAGAGCTCTTCGTCCTGAGTCGATTCGGTGCAGTCTTAACTCATGGCAGATTCAAGAAATAACAGGGGCGTTACGCTGCTGGAGTGCTTAGTCACTCTCGCGGTCCTTGGGATTTTGATGTCGCTAGCGGTTCCCTCATTTCATCAGCTGATCATGCGAGCGCAGCAACGCGCTGTTGTTTTAAAGCTTGAGGCCGCCGTGCGCCTAGCGCGCCACACCGCGATACGCGAGGGACGCAGGGTGCTTGTGTGTCCTATGGTGAGTGAAGCGTCGTTTTCCAGTGGCGCTGACGTGGGTGATCTGGCCTGCGCGCAGGACTATCGGGCGGGTGTTGGCGTATGGGTGGAGGCGGATAACCAATGGTCGCTCTTGCGGTTTTGGCAGTGGCCCCGCACTGTCATTACCAATCGCCTTGGTGACCGGCCGATCACGGTGAAGCTCCAGTTTGCGCCGAACGGCCTGTCAAACCGCAATGTCACTTGGTCACTTTGTCTGGGAGATCAAAATCTGTCACTGGTGTTAAACCGAATTGGTCGTCCTGTGATCAGAGAGAACTGGGGGACTTGCTAGTCGTCTAGCCCTAGTTTTTTAAGACGGTACCGTAAACTCCTGAAACTGACCCCTAGTCCCTTGGCTGCGGCGGTCTTATTCCACCGGTATTCGGTCATTGCGTTTTGAAGGATTTCGCGTTCAATTTTATCCATGTGTTGCTCGAGGTTGCCGTCAACGGCCACAAGACTAGTGAGGACCGTAAAGTCGGTGTCAGTCGTCTCGGACCCCGGGGTAACCAAAGCATTGGAAGCGGGACTCAGGCTCGCAGAGCCATCAATCTCTAAATCATCGGCCTCGATCGTACTGCCTTCTGCCATTGCTGCCGCGCGCGCGAGTATGTTCTCGAGTTGCCGGACGTTACCCGGATAGTGCGCGTCGGTCAGGCGTTGCACCGCCGCATCTGACAGTGTTTTTTCCCCCGCATCGTTTTCAGCAGCGACTTTATCCAGCAGATAGTGTGCCAGCGCTGGAATGTCTTCACGACGGTCTTTGAGTGCAGGTACCGAAATATCGATAACATTGATTCTGTAGAACAGATCATCTCTAAATGCGCCGGCAGCAACCTCGCGACTTAACTGCTTGTGCGTCGCACTCATGAGTCTGACGTCGATCGAAATCTCGCTCTCGCTGCCGACCGGCCGAACCGCTTTTTCTTGCAAGACTCTCAGTAGCTTTACTTGAGTCGCAAGGGGTAAGTCGGCGACTTCATCCAGTAACAAGGTTCCACCATTCGCCGCTTGAAAGAGCCCTTGCTTGTCGTACATGGCACCGGTAAAGGACCCCTTCAGATGCCCGAACAGTTCACTTTCAACCAGCTCGGGTGGAATCGCACCGCAGTTCACTGCGATAAAAGGACCCGAGTGACGCGAGCTTGTCGCATGGACTAATCTTGCGACGATCTCCTTTCCCGCACCGGACTCTCCATGAATATGAATGGGCGCTTGGCTCCGCGCCACCTTACGAATTCTACCTCTGAGTCGTTGTGTGGCGGGTGAGCTGCCAATCAGTTCACGGGTTGAGGTCTCAATATCGGCGCGTTTAAGGTTGAGTGCGTGGCCCACCAATTCTCGAAGTTTGTCCAGTGCAACTGGCTTGGATACAAAGTCAAAGGCCCCCAATTTGAGTGCATCGATCGCGGCTTCAACACTGCCGTGTGCGGTAATGACTGCAACCGGCAGCTCTCGATCGAGTTGCTGGGCATATTCAACCAGTTGAAGCCCGTTTCCGTCAGGTAAGCGCATGTCGGTCAGACAAAGGTCAAGGTCAGATGTATCGATCAGCTTTATCGCCTCCGACACAGTGGCTGCGCTCAGCGTGTTGAGGTTCATGCGGGCGAGCGCAATCTCCAACAACTGTAAAATATCGGGTTCGTCGTCAACAAGAAGTACAGTTTGGCTCAACGTATGTCCTTAGGCCGTAACCTTAAGCTCAGACGAAAGCTACTGCGCCCGTCATGGGTCCGTTGGTAAACAATGTCTGCACCATTACTCTCGCAGAGCTCCTTGCACAAATAAAGCCCCAGTCCCGTTCCTTCGGGGGTTGTTGTAAAAAAGGGTTCAAAAAGACGCGCTTGACTACTTTCTGGTACGCCTTCCCCAACATCGACCACATCAATAAAGCATGCACGCGGCGACGCATTCTCTGACACTTCAAGCGACGCCATTCGATCACCGGTGGCGGCTTGACTGTGTCGCAAGGCATTGTCCAGTAAGTTTTCTAAAACCCGTTTAATTTGGGCCTTATCGACTAGCACAGACGCGTCACACCGACCCTTGATAGAGACTGTTGCGGCCTTGGTTTGACTGTCTTTAAAGTCCTTGATCACGCTGGGTAGCCAATCGTTTACGTTGATCGGCTCAAGAGATGCCGGCACTCTGCGCGATAATTCAAGCACGTTGTTGACGGTGTCATTCATACGACTGGTGTTGCGTAGAACAATGGCTGCCAAGTTCCGATCACTCTCGCTCATGCCTTCGTTTTCAACGAGCAATTGAACGGCGTTACTCACTGCAGCCAGGGGGTTGCGAATCTCGTGCGCGATACTGCCTGTCAGGCGGCCCAAAGAAGTGAGTTTCAGTGACTGTGCGAACTGCGTCATGGGTGTGTAGTCGTCGATAAATAAGAGCGCGTCGCCCTCTCGCCCTGTTTCCAATGCGCTAAAACGGGGCAGAAGTGTTCGATGACCGCGCTCGGGCTTAAAGGGGGAGGCCATTAGCGTGTCACCGTCGCGCCACTCCTCCAGTGATATTGCTAAATGGGGATCGATGAGGTGAGCGGGTCTCTCGCTCGCTGAATCCAAATAAAGCAGGTCGCGCGCTGCTGAATTCACAGGCCTAAGCCCGTTATTGGGTGTCACGATGAGAATGCCGGTTTGCATGTTTTCAACAATTTGATCGTTGAATAACTTAAGCCTTCTCGCGCGTTTGGTCGCAACTTCCGCGCGCTGTTCAGCCTGAACGAGGGTGGCCGCTGCAATTTGCCCCAGCCAGGAGACCACAAAGATAAGACCGCCTCTCAGGCCTGCATATAACAGCGCTTCGGCCTCAATGCCGCCTCGGGATATTTGAAACAGTGTGTTTGCTAAAACAGCCATTACCGTGACGGCGGCGACGAGGGTCGACAGCTGACGATTCTGTAAGAGCATGCTTGCGGCGGCAACAGTCACGAGATAAAGCACATTGAAGCCGCTGACCACTGTCGCTGTAGGGTCCGCGATGAGGGTGGTGGCGACCACATCAATCATCATGACCCCAAAAATGCTGCTCTCTGACGTGAGTTTTGAACTTGCACCCAAAGTCGCAATAATCAGACTGCTAAGGATGAAAATACCTGAGACCAGTAACTGCACCGGCGCTCTCTCAATAAGAAGCTCGGCTCCTGTGGCTGAAAGCGTCATTGCGAAGAGAATTGAGCCAAGAACGAGGCGGTAAACGTTGTAAACAGCAAAGACCTTTGAGCGGTCAATGTTATCCTTAACGCTCTTGGACGTGTCTTCAGACATCGTTTCCACGTAATTTTTGTGATTGTGAATGCACTATATCAGTCACCAATGATCGAGCAAGAAACTTGTAAGTAGGAGTATGGGTGCATGAAAGTTGTCATGGGACAGCTCAATACCTTCGTCGGTGATGTCGCAGGTAATACTGAGAAAGTCATTCAGGCGGCACAGGCGACGGGTGCTGAAGAAGGGGCGGTGCTGTTAGTTTTTCCTGAACTGACCCTCACCGGCTATCCCCCAGAAGACCTGCTGATGCGCGATAGTTTGCATCTGCAAATTGAAAGTGCGCTGAGTGTACTCGCCGAGAAGCTGCCACCTGAGTTGTATGTGATTGTCGGTTATCCACGTTGTAAAGACGGTCGTTTATTTAACGCCGCTGGGGTGATACACAACGCGACGCTGATTGCCGAGTACCACAAACAGCGCCTGCCCAACTACCAGGTCTTTGATGAGAAACGTTATTTCAGCGAGGGCGATGCGCCCTGTGTTGTCGATATTGCTGGCATGAAAGTGGGTATTACCATTTGCGAAGATATTTGGCATCGGGAGCCCGCCGATGCAGCGAAGCGAATCGGTGCGGAGCTATTGGTCAACTTGAACGCCAGTCCATTCCACCGGGGGAAGCACAAAGAGCGCTGGCAAGCGCTCGCGTCGCGAACGACTGAGCAAAAAATTCCAATGATCTATGTCAATCAAGTCGGTGGCCAAGACGAACTAGTGTTTGATGGCGGTTCGTTTGCGACCAACGCCGACGGCGAGCTGGCGGTCGTTGCGCCCGATTTTGAAGAGGGGTGTTTTGACATTAGGGTCGAGCGCACGGTCCGCGGGTTGGAGGTGGTTCCCGGTGTGACCGCGGCGACCTTGTCGGACGTTGCTGCGGTGTGGCAGGCGCTGGTTTTAGGCGTTCGAGACTACGTTGAGAAAAACGGTTTTCCCGGTGTCGTGTTGGGTCTGTCAGGCGGAATCGACTCTGCAGTCACCTTGGCCGTCGCGGTTGATGCTTTGGGCGCTGATCGTGTTCAAGCGGTGATGATGCCCTTTAAATACACGGCTGAAATGAGTGTCGAGGACGCCGGTGAGCAAGCCTCTATTATGGGCGTTGAATACGACGTCATTTCGATAGAGTCGATTTATGAGGCATTTATGGCCGGGTTAACCGATCAGTTTCACGGTTTGAATGCCGATACGACAGAAGAGAATCTGCAGGCCCGCTGCCGTGGCGTACTCCTGATGTCGATATCGAATAAAAAGCACCGCCTCGTACTGACGACCGGTAACAAAAGCGAGCTGGCGGTGGGCTATTCCACGCTTTACGGCGACATGGCGGGTGGATTTGATGCGTTAAAGGACTGCCCAAAGTTACTCGTCTATGCGCTTGCCGCTTATCGGAACACCTTAGGCTACTGCATTCCACAACGGGTCATCGATCGACCGCCATCGGCTGAGCTTGCGCCTGATCAGACTGACCAAGACAACTTACCGCCTTACGAAGAGCTTGACGAAATTATTGAGCGCTACGTGGAAAGTGATCAGAGTGTTGAGCAAATCGTGGCGGCCGGTTTTGCCGAGAAAGACGTATCGCGCGTCGTAAGACTCATTGATCTGAACGAGTACAAGCGACGTCAAGCGCCCGTGGGTGTCAGAATAACCACGCGCGGCTTTGGAAGAGATCGGCGCTACCCAATTTCGTGGGCGTGGCGTAAGCGTTAAGACTCGAATCCCGGCCGGTAGTCGAACTGAGGCGCCTTGGGTGGATCTAAAAGACCGAACGAGGCTTGGTTGAGCCAGGACCGCTCGAGACCGTCGAGGTCATAGCCGCCTTCGAAGGTGCACTCATCGTCTAAATTTGGGTGTTGAGGGTAATTTAAGCAGAGCACCCTGACGACATCGCTGGCCAACGAACTCATGTCCAGTAACGTGTAAGCTTGGGCCATCACGGCAAGACCGTCTGCCACTGCAGTCGTCTCCTGCATATTCTCGACGACGTTTTGGCCCCGCTTGAGTGCGGCCATATAGGCGCCACGCTTGAAGTAATAGTTGGCCACGTGGATTTCATGGCGCGCCAGCATGTTGCGAATGTAGACCATGCGGGCCCGTGCATCCTGTGCGTATCGACTGTTGGGGTAGCGGTTGAGCAGCTGAGAAAACTCGCTAAAGGCTTCTCGAACACCAGTCACGTCTCGCTTAGAGTCGTCACTGGGGATAAGCGACGCGAGGAAGTTTTTGTTGAGGTCGTAGGCGGCCACCCCTTTCATGTAAAACGCGTAGTCCACACTCGGATGCTGGGGGTGTAAGCGAATAAAACGATCCGCAGCTTCAATAGCGGCCTCATTTTGGTACGCCCCGTGGTGCGCATAAATCAACTCAAGTTGTGCCTGCTCAGCGTACTTACCAAAGGGATATCGACTCTCAAGCTGCATTAACGCGCTAATGGCGAGGTCGAAATTGGAGGTGTCGATGTAACGCTGCGCCTGCCGATACATCTGCTGCTCGCCTGAATTGGTATCGACTTGTAACTCGTCGTCGTCACCAAACAGCGAACAACCCGAAAGGCCGAGGCTCGCAACAAGTAAAAGGGTGGTCCACTTCACCCCAAAGAACACAGGCTTTATCACTGAAGGTGCTTCCATCTGATAGCATTACAAGCTGACATTCTAACCCGTGGTTTCACTTTGATCACACCACTCATTTTATTTGGCGGCCATCATGTCGGTTAATAGTAAAAATGTTGACCTTTTAGAGGCCCGCATCCCCATTCAATCTCACGGTATGCGTTTGGACCAAGTTGTCGCTGAGTTGTTCCCTGATTATTCGAGAAATCGGTTGGCGACGTGGATTAAAGAAGGTCGCCTCACCGTAGACGGTAAAACGATGAAGCCGCGTGACAAGGCTTTGGCGAGCGCCCATGTGGTTTTAGAGGTTGCCGATGAGCCCGTCATTGATTGGCAGCCGCAGACATTACCGCTGGACGTGATCTTTGAGGACGAGCACATTCTCGTGGTCAATAAGCCAGCAGGCATGGTGGTGCATCCGGCAGCGGGACACACCGATGGGACGCTGGTCAATGCGCTGCTCGGTTACGCTCCCGAGCTCGATACGCTGCCTCGGGGGGGCATAGTCCATCGTCTCGATAAAGAGACGTCAGGTATTATGTTCGTGGCGCGCTCGGCACTGGCGCACAAATCATTAGTGGCGCAGTTATCTGAGCGAACCGTCTCTCGGACCTATTGCGCCGTGTGCACCGGGGCCTTAACGGGCGGTGGAAAAATAGATGCCCCAATCGATCGACACCCAACCGCGCGCACGAAGATGGCAGTTGTAGCCGACGGTAAGCCCGCGGTGACGCATTACCGCATTGCGCATCGCTTTAAGCATTACACGCAGTTACAGGTCAATCTAGAAACCGGACGAACACATCAGATTCGTGTCCATATGGCGCATCGAAAGTGGCCCTTAATTGGCGATCCTGTCTACGCCGGACGTCAGCGAATTCCAGCGGGCGCGTCTGAAGCGCTGATCACTGCCTTGCGGAATTTTCCAAGGCAAGCACTTCACGCTCAAGCGCTTGAGTTTGAGCACCCGGCGACCGGCGACTGGATGGAGTTCGAGACTGAACTGCCTGATGATCTTGTCGAGCTTCTTGAGGTTCTGGACAGTGAAGACCGGTTTGGCGGTTAGCGACTTATCATCCGACTGGATGCGCCCCGATGTGGGCGTTGTTGGCGTCGAGGTCCTCAGTACCACACGACTGGGAGGGGTCAGTTCCGGGTGCTATGAGGGACTGAATCTTGGTGACCATGTACTTGATGACCCCGAGTGTGTTCGTGAAAATCGCGCACGCTTAGCTGCGCAACTGCCCGATAAAACGACCATCACTTGGTTAACGCAGGTGCACGGATCCCGAGTGATTTACGCCCCAGCCGACTACGCTTTGGGCGTTCAGGCCGATGCCGTCTGGACCGACACGCCAGGTTGGGCGTGCGCCATTATGACGGCGGACTGCCTACCGATTGTGCTTGCTGATCAAGACGGTCGATGTGTTGCCGCGATACACGGTGGTTGGCGGAGCCTTGCTGATCAGATTATAGAAAAGACCATCGAGGCGTTGCCGGTAGAGCCGTCATCCTTAGTCGCTTGGCTGGGTCCTGCGATTGGTCCTAGCGCCTTTGAGGTGGGCGGCGATGTGCTTGCCGCGTTCTATCTGTCGGAGCAGGATTTATCGGTTCATGCCATTCCTGGGACGCCCGAGAAATACTTTCTAGACCTTAATATCGTGGCGGGTAGGCAACTTTTAGCGCTGGGGCTCCAGCCCGAAAATATCGCTGGAGGTGATCGCTGCACGTTTTTGGATGCCAAGCGGTTTTATTCGTACAGACGCGACAAGCAAACAGGTCGTATGGCAACACTGGTTTACTTCACGTAACGACCGCGGAACTTTTTACCTTTTCAGAGGGCTTGAAAAAGCCCCTACAAATCCCATGTCTAATACCCAGAGGATAGTAAAGCGCGAGTACTGGTGCGCTTGAGGAGAGAGACATGCGAATGGATAAACTGACTAATCCACTCCAGCAAGCCCTTGGCGATGCGCAATCGCTCGCAGTAGGGCGTGACCACTCGATGATCGAGCCCGCGCACTTACTGAGTGCCTTTTTAAATCAATCCGGGGGTGCGATTACCCCGCTGCTACGAAAGACAGGCGCCAACCTCGCCGCGCTCAACAGGAGCGTGGCTGACGTATTGGCTAAGGTCCCTGTGTTGGCAGACACTACGGGTGATGTTCAAGGCTCTCAGGCGCTAGGGCGTCTGCTTAATCGAGCCGATAAGCTTGCACAAGATCGCGACGATGCTTTTATTTCAAGCGATATTGTTTTGCTTGCGATGGTTGAAAAGAGCTCTCCGCTTTCCCGCATGATGGTTGATGCTGGCATCAGTGAGCGCGCGCTTAAGAGTGCTATTGAGCAAGTCCGTGGTANNAGCGTTCAGTCCGCGGACGCCGAGGAACAGCGGCAGGCGCTGGAAAAGTACACGGTCGACTTAACCGCGCGAGCAGAGGCGGGTGAACTTGACCCTGTCATTGGGCGCGACGACGAGATTCGTCGAACCATTCAAGTGCTGCAGCGTCGAACGAAAAACAACCCTGTACTGATCGGTGAGCCGGGTGTTGGTAAAACCGCCATTATCGAGGGTTTAGCTCAGCGGGTTGTGAACCGAGAGGTCCCTGAGGGTTTGAAGGGTAAGCGCATCTTATCGCTTGACCTGGGGTCACTGCTGGCCGGGGCGAAGTTTCGCGGGGACTTTGAAGAGCGACTCAAGGCGGTGCTCAACGAGCTGGGTAAAGAAGACGGGCAAGTCATTTTATTTATCGATGAGCTTCACACCATGGTGGGCGCAGGAAAAGCCGAGGGATCGATGGATGCCGGCAATATGCTCAAGCCTGCGCTGGCCCGCGGTGAACTGCACTGCGTGGGTGCGACGACGCTAAACGAATACCGCCAGTACGTGGAGAAAGACGCGGCACTTGAACGACGGTTTCAGCGCGTTTTGGTCGATGAGCCGAGCGAAGAAGACACGATTGCTATTTTGCGGGGCTTGAAGGAACGCTACGAGGTTCACCACAGTGTGGCGATCACCGACAGCGCCATTATCGCCGCGGCAACCATGAGCCAGCGCTACATCACTGACCGTCAGCTTCCTGATAAGGCGATTGACCTGATTGATGAAGCGGCGAGTCGGATACGCATGGAAATTGATTCAAAGCCCGAGACAATGGATCGACTCGAGCGACGGCTGATTCAATTGAAAATCGAACGAGAGGCGGTCAAAAAAGACACCAGCGAGGCGGCAGTAAAGCAAGTTAAGTTACTCGACGAGCAAATTACTACGATCCAACAGGAATTTGCCGACCTTGAGGAGGTTTGGGTCGCTGAGAAGGCCCGGGTCCAAGGGTCGGCTCAGATTAAGAGTGAGATTGAGCAAGCTAAAATGGAGCTGGAAGCCGCCCATCGCAGCGGCGATCTCGCTCGAATGTCAGAGATTCAATACGGTGTTATTCCCGAGTTGGAGAAGCGTCTGGAGGTGGCCGAGGGTGACGATCAGCCTGAACCCACGCTGCTTCGCTCTCGCGTGACTGAAGATGAAGTCGCTGAAGTGGTGTCGCGCTGGACAGGCATTCCTGTTTCCAAAATGCTTGAAGGCGACCGCAGTCGTCTGCTTCGAATGGAGTCGTCGCTGAGCGAACGGGTCGTCGGTCAGAGTGAAGCTGTCACCGTCGTATCAAATGCGGTCAGACGATCACGCGCGGGCCTTTCGGACCCGAAGCGACCTAACGGGTCTTTCCTGTTTCTCGGCCCGACTGGGGTTGGAAAAACTGAGTTGTGTAAGTCGCTGGCGGAATTTTTATTCGATTCAGAGCAGTCGCTGATCCGGCTGGACATGTCTGAGTTCATGGAGAAGCACTCTGTTGCTCGTCTCATTGGTGCGCCACCCGGCTACGTGGGCTATGAGGAAGGTGGGTACCTTACAGAGGCGGTGAGACGCCGGCCCTATTCGTTGCTCCTGTTGGATGAAATCGAAAAGGCGCACTCTGACGTCTTCAACATTCTTTTACAGGTGCTGGATGACGGGCGTCTGACCGACGGTCAGGGTCGAACGGTTGATTTTCGAAACACGGTTATCGTGATGACCTCTAATTTGGGCTCGGATATTATCCAGGAGATGGCAGAGGGCGATTACGACGAGATAAAAAGTGAGGTCATGGGCGCCGTGGCGGATCATTTCCGGCCCGAATTCATTAACCGAATTGATGAGTCGGTGGTGTTTCAGCCCCTTGATGCGGACCAGATCAGGTCCATTGCAGAGATTCAGCTCAACGCGCTTGCTGACCGTTTGGTCG
>DGPO01000121.1 GCA_002390485.1 Halieaceae bacterium UBA4438
GTGCTCGCGCAAATCCATCTGTACGCCAGACGTTTTGCTGATTTACCCGCTGAACAGAAGCAAGCGGCGATTACAGTTGACGTGCTGCCTAAGCACCTCGATGAGCAAGTTGCCGCGTTGATGGTCGAGGGCTTTGCGGGCGTAATGACCAAACTTACCTCGCAGCAGGGCGATTACATTGGCGTTGACGTCGATGGTCCGTTCAAAAACGACAGTTACAAGTATTAAAATACGATTCTCGGTAGCTGTTACCATAGCAATATGCGCAGCTACCGAGTTTATTCATCGTCACCACTCATCTCAGGCCAGGTGTGTGGGCTCGACGAGCATGCAAGCCACCACCTGGCGCGAGTGCTCAGGGTCAAAATAGGCACCCAAGTCAGCGTGTTTAATGGCGATGGGTACGATTATTCAGGCCACGTAGACGCCGTAGGCAAACAGCGGGTCACGGTGGATATTACGTCTGTTAAATCTATAGACACGGAATCAACACTCCACACCTGCCTCGCGCTCGCGGTATCGAAAGGCGATCGATTCGACTGGGCTATCAAAAAAGCAACCGAACTGGGTGTCACGTCCATTGTTCCCATCTTAAGTCAGCGAGTCGATGTTCGACTCTCACCGGACCGCTGGTTAAAAAAGCAAGCGCATTGGCAGCAGGTGGTGATCAGTGCGTGTGAACAATGCGGACGGGCGGTGATTCCTGAGGTTGTTCCACCCGAGCCGCTCGATTCATGGGTCGCTGGCGTGGAGGCGGATTGCAAGTACCTATTAGACCCGTCACTGGATAGTGAGGAGACGTCGACCACGCCTGAAAGCGTGGCCATTTTGATCGGACCCGAAGGTGGGTTCACGAGCGAGGAGCTGAAACTCGCTGCTCAATTTGGATTTTATGCACTGCGCCTGGGCCCTCGAGTGCTTCGTACGGAAACAGCGCCGCTAGTGGCACTCAGCGTGATCGGTGCGCGATGGGGCGACATAAAGTCTTGAACCCATTGGCCGCGAGACTCAGAATTGCGATTGACGTTAAACAGACACGTGAGGTTCAGCTAATATGGCGTTGAGCATTGGGGTCCTGATGGATCCAATCTCGTCCATCAATACGACAAAAGATACGACGCTTGGGTTATTGAGAGTTGCGAGCACAGCAGGGCACCGCCTGACTTACTTAGAGCAGTCGGATTTATCTGTTCAGGACGGCGAAACAATTGCCTCACTGCGTCCACTTAACGTTTACGACAGCGACACGGACTGGTTTGCCTTAGGGGCGCGCTATAGCGCGCCCTTAGCAGCGCTCGACGTCGTGCTCATGAGAAAAGATCCTCCGTTTGACATGGAGTTTTTCTACACCACACAACTACTCGAAAACGCGGAACGCCAAGGCACATTGATCGTCAATCGCTGTGCAAGCCTGCGCGACTGTAACGAAAAACTGTTCGCCACTCAGTTCCCTCAATGCTGCCCACCGCTATTGGTGTCACGGGATCCAGCGGCACTCAAAGCGTTTCATGAAGCGCATGAGGATGTGATTTATAAGCCCTTGGACGGCATGGGTGGACAATCCATTTTCAGGGTGAGCCGTGGGGATCCGAACCTTAACGTCATTCTCGAGACACTCACTAAAAACGGTGGCGAGACGATCATGGCGCAGCGCTATTTGCCAGAGATCAAGGATGGCGATAAACGCATTCTAATGATCAACGGTGAACCGATACCATTTTGTTTGGCTCGATTGCCAATGGCCGGGGAGAACCGTGGGAATCTCGCAGCCGGCGGGTCTGGTGTCGTCCAGGCCCTGTCAGATCGTGACCGATGGATTGCTGAACAAGTGGGTCCTGCCCTAAAAGAAAAAGGGCTGTTATTCGTCGGCCTTGACGTCATTGGTGACTATCTCACCGAAATCAATGTCACGAGTCCCACGTGTATGCGCGAAATTGATCGCGCTGAGAATACACAGATTGGCGAAAAGCTGATTGCGTGCATTGAACGAGAGGTAGCGGAGCAGCGTGCACTCTGAATACGGCGTTTTAGGCAATATGCCACTCGCAGCCAGCGTCTCTGTAGTGCTTCATACCGCGGTCGCAGTGGTTATTTCAACCACACTAATCGGTGCCGCACTGTCACAGAAATCGACGGCCGTTACCGTTATTCTCACGCCGAGTCAGCAAGCGCCAACGGACACCCAACACATTGCAAGCGACAATCAGTTATCGCGCCCCGGCGAACTAGCCAGCACATTTTCGGAGAAGCAAGCCGCGGCTACGCTTGCGCTTATGCAGTCCGAACCCGTCGACACGTCAGATGCGTCGACACTTGCTGCTGAGGTAGAGCGCTTGCAGGGCGAACTGTCGCAAATGCAACAGGATCAGGCACAAAGTACGCGCCTAGGAAGTGTCGCCGCTCGACGCGCACTGGACGCTAACTACCTGCGGCAATGGGTCAATCGCGTGGAGCAATTCGGTAATGCCGCCCTTAACAGTGTCGGGAATGCACGCGGTGATGTTCGCCTCCTCACGGTTGTCGACAAATTTGGTATTTTGCTCAATGTCCAAGTACTCGACTCATCAGGATTCCCACACCTCGATCGTGCCGCTGTAAAAACGGTCCAAGATGCGGCACCTTACCCTGCATTTCCACCCGCATTGAGTGCACAAGTCGATAAACTAGAGATCGTGAGAACTTGGCAATTCCGGCCCTAAACCAGGCAAATAAAAAGTTATGGACGTGCAGCGCACTACAGATTCATTAAAAGGCTATTTCTTGATCGCAACACCGGTCATTGAATCTGGTTTTTTTAAAGGCACCGTGACCTACGTGTGTGAACACGGGGAAGCCGGCGCGATGGGTATTGTGATCAACAAGCCTCTAGATCTGCAGCTTGCTGATGTTTTCGAGCACCTTAATATTCAACCACTACTGAGTCACGATGAAGTTTCCGTCATGGCCGGAGGCCCTATTAAAGTTGACCGAGGTTTTGTTCTTCACTCACCCGAAATCAGCTACGACGCCACGCTCAAGGTCAATCAAGACGTGTGGCTCACCACATCGAAAGATGTGCTCGCAGACATCGCCCGTGGAAAGGGTCCTGATCAGCACCTGGTGGCACTGGGCTACGCCGGGTGGTCTGCAGGACAACTTGAGCAGGAGATTGCTGAAAACAGTTGGCTCACTATTGATGCCGATACGACGGTTCTCTTTGAAACCCCTATCAGTGAAAAATCGGCATCAGCCGGCAAGTTACTGGGCATCGACATTCGGCTGCTCACTCAACAGGCCGGGCACAGCTAAGTGGCCAAAGTATCGACACTACTTTGCTTCGATTTTGGACTTTCGAACATTGGTGTCGCCGTCGGTAATACCCTGACAAAGGAGGCCAGGCCGCTTGCCGTATTAGGCGCCCAGCACGGCAAACCCAATTGGGACAAGGTCGGCGCGCTTGTTAACGAGTGGCTACCCAGTGTGGTTATTGTTGGAAACCCAATTAACGAGGGCGGTGAAAGTACTGACTTGTCAGCAAAAGCCGCTCGATTTGCACGGCAGCTCGAGGGTCGCTTTCAGCTTCGAGTCGAGCTTCACGACGAGCGCTTTACCTCCAAGGAGGCAAAATTACGCGCCAAAGAAGCAGGGCACAGGGGCGACTACGCAACGGTCCCAATTGATGATCTCGCTGCGGCGATTATCCTAGAGAGCTACTTGACCTCCGACACTTAACGATCCAACCACCATTTATCGACAAAGCTGCCGTCAGGAGTCTCAACCTCGAGGCTCGTTCTTCCATCCGCTTCGCGACTGGGTGACTCCAGTTTAATCGCCAAGCGCACATCGTTCTCGGACTCGGCCGCTCTCAGAGCTTGCTCTACTGTGATCAACCCCTGCTTGAACGCGGCCAAAAGGGCCTGGTCAAAGGTCTGCATGCCATGCTTGGACGAGCGCTTAATCAGATCGGTAATTTTTTCCACGTCACCGGCGCGGATGTGCTCTTGCATCAGTAGCGTCGACAGTAAGAGCTCTACGATCGCCGTACGGCCACGCTCATCACGCCTTGGCAGCAGTTGTTGCGCAACAACGGCGCGTAAATTAATCGATAAATCCATCCACAAGCGCCGAATATGTTCTTCTGGGAAGAAGCTCTGTATTCGTTCAAGCGCTTGCTTTGCCCCACCCGCATGAAGCGTGCACAGGCACAGGTGGCCTGTCTCCGCATAAGAAAGGGCGATTTTCATGGTCTCAGCGTCGCGAACCTCGCCGATCATAATCACATTGGGGGCTTGTCGTAATGCCGTCTTCAGCGCCACCTCAAACGATTCGGTGTCCACACCGACTTCACGCTGACTGATGATCGATTGTTGATGTTGATGAACATATTCAATCGGGTCTTCAACCGTGATGATGTGGTCTCGCCGGTGCCGGTTTCGATAATCGACCATTGACGCGAGCGTCGTTGACTTACCCGAGCCCGTTGCCCCCACGATCATAATTAAACCCCGCTTCATCAAGCTGAGTTCTTTCAACTGCGCGGGCAATCCCAGCGCATCGAAGTTAGGTATTTCGTGGTGAATGCGACGAATAACTAAGCCCGGTTGCTCGCGCTGAACATAGGCGCTGGCTCTAAAACGACCCAGTTCGGGATGCTCGATGGCGTAGTTTGCATCACAACTGCTCTGATAAGTCTCAAACTGAGCAGTGGTCATGCTGGCTTTAATAATCGCCAAAACATCATCAGCGTCTAGTGGCGTATCACCGTGACCTGTTAACTCGCCATCCACTTTAAATGTCGGCACCGATCCGACAGCGGCAAACCCGTCGGAAGCCCTACGATCAACAACTTGCTTGAGAAATTCATCAAGTATCACGTCGTCACTCACACCATATTATCGGGTTGCCGGGCTTTGGCACGGGCAATGGCAATGTCGATCAGATGCTTATCAACCAAACCCTGAAGGCTTTGATCCATAGTCTGCATACCAACAGACTGACCGGTTTGTATGGCTGAATAGATCTGAGCAACTTTATCCTCACGAATAAGATTACGAATCGCTGCGTTACCACGGAGAATTTCAAGCGCCGCCACGCGCCCACCACCATTACGCTTTAGCAGTGTCTGAGAGACGACCCCCATCAACGATTCGGACAGCATTGAACGCACCATTGCCTTCTCCTCCCCGGGGAAAACATCGATAACCCGGTCAACCGTCTTAGCAGCAGACGTGGTGTGCAACGTACCAAACACTAAGTGCCCAGTCTCAGCCGCGGTCAATGCAAGTCTAATGGTCTCCAAGTCCCTCAACTCGCCAACCATAATAATATCGGGGTCTTCTCGGAGCGCTGATCTCAACGCGGTCGAAAAACTCCGTGTGTCTCGATTCACTTCGCGTTGATTGATCAGACATTTCTTGCTCTCGTGTAAAAACTCAATGGGGTCTTCAATCGTTAATATGTGATCGAACCGCTTTTCATTGATAAAATCGACCATACCCGCCAGTGTCGTGGACTTACCTGACCCCGTGGGACCCGTGACCAAAACGAGTCCACGAGGCATCATTGCAAACTCTTTTAAGACGTCGGGCATGCCCAAATCGTCCAACGACAAAATTTTCGATGGAATCACTCTAAAGACGGCACCTGCACCACGATTTTGGTTAAAGGCGTTGACCCGAAAGCGAGCAATACCGGGCACTTCAAACGAAAAATCAGTTTCGAGCTGATCTTCATAATCACGCCGTTGTTGATCGTTCATAATGTCATACATCAGCGCCTGAACTTGCGCGTGATCCATAGGCGGCACATTGACACGCCTAATATCCCCATCCACACGTATCATGGGTGGAAGACCTGCCGACAAGTGCAAGTCAGACGCATTTTGTTGAGCCGTAAACGCTAGGAGCTCCGTAATGTCCATAAAACTGTCCTTAACAGCAAGGTTCCTGCAGGAGCTATACGCACGTAAAATATAGCGATGAAGCAATCACTCTTACATGAAAACATATCTCGCGTCAGAAGCCGACTTGCAAATGCGGCACGCAACGCGAATCGAACTGACTCCGATATCAGACTGATTGCGGTCAGCAAAACAAAGCCCGTCGACGCCATTCGGGAGGCCTTTAGGGCCGGAATCCGCGATTTTGGTGAAAACTACGTCAGCGAGGGCGTCGAAAAATGTCAGCAATGCCGTTCGCTCGATATCACTTGGCACTTTTTAGGTCCCTTGCAATCAAACAAGACGCGCTTGGTTGCCGAGCACTTCGACTGGATTCACTCGGTCGATCGGCTGAAAACTCTAACGCGCCTCAACGCACAGCGACCGTCAGACAAAGCACCGTTAAAAGTGTGCCTGCAGGTTAATATTCCTCAAGAGCCGAGCAAATCGGGGGTCTCGTCACCTGCTGAGCTTACTGAGTTAGCACTTGCGGCGTTGGAGTTCGAGCGATTGGAGCTCTGCGGCATTATGGCAATACCCGCGCCCACGGCTGACCCCTCGACTCAACTTGCGCAGTTTGAGCGCATAGCCAGTCTGTTGAACATCGACGCAATCCCCCCTCAAATGCGTGAGCTGTCCATGGGAATGTCTGCCGATATGGAACCCGCCATCGCAGCGGGATCAACCATGGTCAGAGTAGGCACAGATATCTTTGGCGCGCGTTATACTTAAGCACAAATTCAAGGAACACATAGAGTGAGCGAACCGAAGATTACATTTATAGGCGGCGGTAACATGGCTCGCGCGATTTATAGGGGGCTAGTAGAGAGTGGCTTTCCTGCTGAGAACATTGGTGTTGTAGATCCCTCGGAGGCAGCACAAAGCGCCGCACGTGCGTCGGGTTTAATTCGTATTGCTGAATCCGCAACGGATGCCGATCTGAGTGCCGATCTAATCGTGCTGGCAGTCAAACCTCAAATCACCGATATCGCGCTCTCACCGCTGGCGCACCGAGTCAGTTCTACTGCCACTGTGCTGTCCATTATTGCCGGTATAAATTCGGCGTCACTGGCGAATCTGCTAGGACTCCCCAATGATGACGCAGTTGTACGTAGCATGCCCAACACGCCCGCACTTGTGGGCGAAGGCATGACGGGGCTTTTTTCAAATTCTGATCAACGCGCCCACGGGCGCATACTCGCCGAGCGCGTGATGTCTGCTGTAGGACAATGCGTATGGGTGAGTAATGAGTCAGACTTGGATCTCGTTACGGCCATTTCAGGAAGTGGGCCGGCATACTTCTTCCTCTTTATGGAGAGCCTGGCCGATGCCGCTGTTGAACTGGGAATGTCGCCCCAGACCGCACACCAGCTCTCTGTGCAAACGGCGCTGGGAGCCGCAAAACTTGCCCAGGCCAGTGACGATGGGCTGGCAAAGCTCAGAGAAAATGTCACAAGTCCAGGTGGCACCACAGAACAGGCCATCGAGTCGTTCGAAGCGTCAGAATTAAGGGCGATCGTTATGTCAGCAACGCGTGCTGCAAAGAAACGCTCTATTGAACTGAGCGAGGAGTTTGGATTATGAACAGTGCACTTGCTGACATTGGTATGACGATCACACAGCCCTTGTTCAGCCTGGCTCTTATTTTGATCGCGACCCGGTTTCTCGCTCAGTTGTGCGGCGTCAGTGGCTACAATCCAATTTCAATAGCCGTTCGTCGCATCACCGACCCCGTCGTAAAACCCTTCAGCAAACTGATTCCCTCGGGGAACCGGTTCAATGCCGGTGGATTAGTCGCATTGATACTCTGCCAAGTGCTGTTCATCGCGATCATGCTGTCACTGATCGGTCGTTTTGAAGCCTTTAACATTCTGCAAGCACTGATCTGGAGTGCATTAGGTGCGGCCGGTCTCATCGTCAGTATTATTTTCTACAGTGTGTTGGCGATCATCATCGTCAGCTTTCTCGCACCGCAAAGCGCACACCCCGCCGTTGAGTTCATCTGGCAGCTGACCGAGCCCGTGATGTCACCGCTTCGGCAAGTTCTACCACCGATGGGAGGACTCGATTTCTCGCCCATCATTTTGTTCATTGGGATCAATGTGATTCGTGTGTCATTAGGGCACATGGCCGTCGCCGTGAGCCTTCCCAATTTTGTGATTGGAATTTAATCATCGTGACTGCCGCCTCGCGCGCGTCCAGTTTGGGCGTTATCAAACCCGACCATGCTCACTTCAGTGATGCGCTCTACTTGGAGTCGGGTGAGGTACTCGATGAGTTTGAGCTCGTTTACGAGACCTATGGCGCCCTGCAACCCGATGGGAACAATGCCATCCTCATTTGTCATGCATTATCAGGAAATCACCACGCCGCGGGCTTTCATAGCGAGGCTGATACCAAGCCTGGATGGTGGGACACGGTCATCGGGCCAGGTAAGCCCATTGATACGAATCGCTTTTTCGTGGTCTGTCCCAACAATATTGGGGGCTGCAATGGCTCAACAGGGCCCGCTAGTATCAGTAAAACAACGGGTAAGCCTTGGGGCTCACTTTTTCCTCAAGTGACCGTTGGTGATTGGGTTGAATCACAAAAACGGCTCGCTCAGCATCTTGGAATTAACCAATGGGCCGCTGTTGTGGGCGGGAGTCTAGGGGGGATGCAGGCACTGCAATGGTCTGTCACCTACCCTGACTGGGTGACTCATTGCGTCGTTATTGCAGCCGCGCCGGGTCTCACCGCACAAAATATTGCCTTTAATGAAATCGCGCGTCAGGCCATATTCTCAGATCCTGATTGGTGTGGAGGCGATTACATTGACGCCAACACGGCACCTGAAAAGGGCATGGCCCTTGCGCGAATGGTCGGGCATCTCACCTACATGTCGGCCGACAACATGTCAGACCGATTCGGTCGTGAACTGCGCCAAGGAAGCTTCGACCCGGACGACGATGAACAACCCATTTTTCAAGTCGAAAGCTACTTGCGTTATCAGGGCAGCCAGTTTGCAACTCGGTTCGATGCTAATACCTATGTGCTGATGACACGCGCCCTCGATCGATTCGATCTCGCCGCCAGTTCGGACGGCGACTTAGCGAAAGCGCTTGAGCACGCGAGTGCAGAGTTCCTTATCCTCTCATTTAGCTCCGACTGGCGTTTCTCACCGGCTCGATCGAGGGAAATCACAACCGCGCTCTTAGCAGCCGGCAAGCGCGTCACTTACTCAAACCTTGAATCGGACGCAGGTCATGACGCCTTCTTACTCGAAGAGGCCGATTACATTGCGCTACTGCATGCCTGGATGCAAAGGGTCGCCGCATGATGCTGCGCAGTGACGTTGAGACGATCGCAGGCTGGGTAGGTAACGGCAGCAAAGTGCTGGATTTAGGTTGCGGCAGTGGTGACCTGCTGGCCAAGCTTTCTTTGGAAAAAGGTATCGATGGTGTGGGTGTTGATATTGACACCAAAAATCTCACCACGGCCCTAACAAAGGGGCTGCGGGTCATTCAGCAAGATATGGAAGACGGACTCCCTAATTTTGAAAATACCCAGTTTGACGTGGTGATCATCGCCGATTCTCTACAAGTGCTAAAACGGCCCCATGCCATGCTGGCTCGAGTGGTTCAAATTGGTCACGAGGCCATTGTCAGCTTCCCTAATTTTGGGCATTGGCGTTCTCGATTGTCGCTACTCTTAAGTGGCCGAATGCCAAAAACGAAAGCGCTGCCCTACAGCTGGTTTGACACGCCCAATATTCATTTCTGCACTGTGGCTGATTTTGAGTCACTTTGCAGGCAACTCGATATTGAAATTATTGAACGTAAAGTCTCTGGAGATAGAACTTATTTGGCGAAAATCTGGCCCAATATTTTTGCAAAGTCCGCCAGCTACAGGATCCGACACCGATGAAATACCTCCTTGCCGTCAGTCTCATGCTCTGGTCTACCTTAGTAGCGGGTCAACAATCTGAGCGATTCGATCAATTTGAACTGCATTACAGCATTGTTTATTCCACCTTTTTAACACCTGAGATCGCCGCGGAATTTGGCATACCACGCGGCAAAGACAAAGCGATGCTGACACTGTCGGTCCGAGATGCCGAAGCGAGCGATGTTGAGGGGCGGCCCATGCGCATTAAAGGCCGGACTTGGGATCTCATCACCGGTGGCGATATGACGATAAAAGAGGTCAGAGAAGGGCGTGCAACTTATTACCTCATCCCCTTTGAATTCTTAGATCGAGAATATCGATTCTTCGAATTCGACTTCACGCCCGAGGGGTCAGAGCAAACGTATCGCTATAAGTTCAAAACACAGCTTTGGCGCCAGGAATAAACCACAATGACCTTTGTTCTAGCGAGTAATAACGCAGGAAAACTTCGTGAGTTCGCGCCACTGTTTGAGTCAATGGGACTCGAAGTTGTCGCGCAGCGTGATTTCGCTGTATCCGATGCTGAAGAGACGGGCCTGTCGTTCATTGAAAACGCGATTCTCAAAGCCCGACATGCCGCCCACGCAACGGGGCGACCTGCCATTGCGGACGACTCGGGTCTCGTAGTGCCGGCCCTAGGAGGCGCACCGGGCATCTATTCGGCGCGCTACTCGGGTGGGGGTGATACTGAAAACAACACCAAGCTGCTGAGTGAGATGAGTCATCTTACAGGGGAGGATCGGGCGGCGTTTTACGTCGCGGTTATCGCTGTCGTCATGTCCGAGTCCGACCCCCTACCCATTATCGCCGAGGGCCGTTGGTACGGAGAAATTAGCTTCGAGCGATCGGGTACTGGCGGTTTCGGTTATGACCCACTTTTCATACCAGAATCATCGAGCTGCACGGCGGCGGAAATGTCTCTCGCTGAAAAGCAAGCGCTCAGTCACCGCGCAAAAGCGCTTAAGGCGCTTGCCCCGAAATTATTAAACTGCCAGTGAATCACCGCCTACCCTTATCGCTCTATGTGCATATTCCTTGGTGCGAGCGAAAGTGCCCCTACTGTGACTTCAACTCCCACGAAAATTTTAACCCCGCCCTAGAACAGCCTTACGTCACCGCATTACTTAATGATCTAGAGCAACAACTTGATTGGGTGCAAGGTCGTGAAATCACGTCAATTTTCTTCGGCGGCGGCACACCTAGCCTATTTTCAGCGAAAGCGATTGCCAACATTTTAGACGGGATCACCCATCGACTGTCGCTCTCTGAATCCTGCGAAATTACGCTTGAAAGTAATCCAGGCAGCGCCGAAGCCAGCAAGTACAGTTCTTATAGAACGGCAGGCGTTAACCGTCTGAGTATCGGCATTCAGAGTTTTGAAGACGACAAACTCGAGGGGCTAGGGCGCGTTCATTCGGCCAACGAAGCGATTCGTGCCGTTGAAATGGCGCATGAGGCACAGTTTAAGCGGGTAAATGTGGATCTGATGTATGGCCTGCCCCATCAGAATCCCGCTAATGCACTGAGTGACGTGCAGATCGCCTTAAGTCTGGGCGTGGAACATATTTCTTGGTACCAGCTTACGATCGAGCGAAACACGGCATTTTGGTCTTCGCCGCCTAAGTTACCCTCCGAAGAGCTCATCGAGCCCATGCAGTCGCAAGTCGCTCGCCTCATGGCCGAAAAAGCGATGACGCAATATGAAGTCTCCGCCTGGAGCAAAAAAGGCCAAGAGGCACGTCACAATCTTAATTACTGGCGTTTTGGTGACTACTTAGCCATTGGCGCAGGCGCACATGGAAAAGTCACGCTGTCGAACGAGGTCTTTCGGTTCCAGCGCACGCGGCAACCTCAGCATTATATTGGGCAATTTTCTGACCCCTCGGCCACCGCGTCCAGCGACGATTTAAAGCCAATTGTGTCTGCTGATTTGCCCGGCGAATTTATGATGAATGCTTTGAGGCTTAAGCACGGTGTCCTCGATTCTGTTTTTGAAACGCGCACCGGGCAATCGGTTGAGGTCATCGCAGCACAGCGTGCAGCGCTTGTGAACTTAGGCCTGATGGATGCCGACGTTACACGTCTACGCGCAACGGATCTGGGTTATCGCCATTTGGATAGTTTGATCGAGCGATTTATTTAACGCGCGCGTTTCTGAAACAACAGATCCCAAACGCCGTGGCCTAAACGATGACCGCGGCGCTCAAATTTTGTCTCCGGTCGCGACTCAGGTCTGGGAATAAATTGTTGGGCGCCCGCGACATTCCGCACATTTTGATTATTTTCGAGCACCGCCATCATGTGCTCGGCATAGGGCTGCCAATCTGTCGCCAAGTGTATTCTTCCCGCAGGGGCTAAGCGTGTCAGCAACAGATCCACAAAGTCAGGCTGAATAAGGCGGCGCTTATGATGGCGTTTTTTGTGCCAGGGATCGGGGAAAAAAATCTGAATAAGATCAATGGTTTGGGGTGGAATCGATACTTCGAGAACGCGCACCGCATCCTCGGCAAAGACTTTAATATTTTCAATGCCGCGCTTTTCCACCTCGGCAAATAACTTGCCAACACCGGGTTTATGCACCTCCAGACCGAGGTATCGATACGTCGGATTCTGCTCAGCCATTGCGAGCAAACTGTCACCCATTCCAAAACCAATCTCGACAACGCGAGGCCCGTTGACCGCGTAGCTGTGCTCCCAGTCAAACTGCGACTCGGTCAGGCTAAAGCCGTGCTTGGGGAAAACCTCATTCCAGCCCTTTTGTTGGCTGCCCGTCATTCGACCCGCACGAATCACGAAACTCTTTATCTTGTGTGACAGTTCCTGATCAGACATCGGGGTCGTGACTTTTCTGAACTGCCGCAAAAAATGCACAGGCCCATCCAGCTAATAGACTCACACCACCAAGAGGGGTAACCGCACCCAGTTGCGGGGTGTCAGTCAGCACGAGCAGGTACAGACTCCCCGAAAACAGACAGACGCCGATTACAAAGAACGTCTGCGCACGTTGTAACCAGACACTGTGTTTATTATCGAGGGCCGCGGATAACGCAATCATCGCCAGCGCGTGCAGGGAATGGTAGTGGACAGCAACTGTCCAGGTCTCTACGCGCGCCAAGGAAACTCGAGACTCCAGTGCGTGCGCGCCAAACGCGCCAAACGCGACCGCGACGAACGCCAGAAAACATGCAATAGCGACAAAGGAGAAACGCATTAATCGAGTGGCTTAAGCAACAATTCCTGCGCGAAGTTTTTTCATGGCATTATTTTCAAGCTGGCGAATACGCTCAGCTGAGACGCCGTACTCCTCTGCAAGCTCGTGCAATGTTGTCTTCGGTTCTGCCAACCAACGTCGAGCCACAATATCGCGACTTCGGGGATCCAGCGCAGACATTGCCGCGCTAAGTTGAGTGCCTTTGTGAGCAACACAATCAGCCGCTTCCACCACCGTGGCCGGGTCTGTTGATTGATCCTCCAAATACTGTTGTGGTGCCTGCCAAGACGACTCTTCGTCCATATCAACTGGCAAATCGAACGCCAAATCTCGACTCGACAAGCGGCTTTCCATGCGGGTCACTTCCGATGGCTCGACACCCAAGTCTTGCGCAATCGCAATGGTCTCATCCTGCGTTAACCAATGAGTTCCCGTCTTTCGGCTTCGCAAGTTGAAGAATAATTTGCGCTGAGCCTTGGTCGTCGCAACTTTCACAATGCGCCAATTCTTGAGCACGTACTCGTGCATCTCAGCTTTAATCCAGTGCACTGCAAAAGAGACCAACCGGACACCTTTCGTCGGGTCAAAGCGTTTTACCGCCTTCATCAATCCGACATTCCCTTCTTGAATGAGATCCGCCTCTTGAAGACCATAACCCGAGTAACTGCGCGCCACATGCACCACAAATCGTAAGTGAGCGAG
This sequence comes from Halieaceae bacterium UBA4438, assembly GCA_002390485.1. Taxonomy (GTDB): domain Bacteria; phylum Pseudomonadota; class Gammaproteobacteria; order Pseudomonadales; family Halieaceae; genus Luminiphilus. Next base: position 13,758 of record DGPO01000121.1, read on the forward strand.
TACTAACTCTCTCGCAGAGTCAACGCTGTTGTCATAAAAAAGGCGCTCGGCCAATTCCTGCTCTCGCTCAGCGGACAGCATAGGAATCGCACTCACAGTTTGAACGTACGCACCTAGGTTGGCGCCAGGCACCATATTTAAGATCGCGTTTGGCGTCATTGAAACTGAAGTATTTGTCTCAGTCATATCCAAAACTCCTAACATAGCCGCAAATTTTAGCACTCTTGTTGTGAGAGTGCTAACTGAGCCAAAAAGTTCCTCGGAATTTAGCGGGGCTTGATTCGTGTTAAATGCAGCTGAACGGAATACCAGGCGCTGATTAATCCCAAAATAGCGCCTATCGAAATAAGCACCAATAACTCAGACAGGATTAGCGAGGGTACTGAAGGTGCCTGATCGTACAAATCAAATAAACGTTTTACTGGGCCGTCTAACATCAGCAGTGCAGCACCGCTGAGCAACCCCCCAAAGACACCCCCCAGTGCGCCACTTAATAATCCTGTGTACAAAAAAGGCCGTCTCGCAAAGGCATTGCCACCCCCAATGAGCTTAATCACAACGATCTCATCACGGCGAGCCTCGATGCCAAGGCGCAGCGTGTTACCGAGTGTTAGCACAACACCCACCGACATAACGACCCCGAGAACCATGGCAATCGTCCTCAATAAATCGGTGAACGCATTTAGCCGCTCCAACCACCGACTGTCTAGAATCACTTGCGAGACGCCTGCCAGCGAACCGAGATCGACCTGCAGTTGTTCAATGCCCGCAAGGCGAGTGTTGGCGCTTGGATAGACCCATAGCGTGTGGGGGAGTGGGTTTCGATTAAGTTTTTGGACCAAACTCTCAAGTCCTGTCGCGCTCACAAAATCCGCGAGTGCGCTGTCGCGGTCGACCACTTTGACGTCGGCAATACCTGGTTTGCGAAGAATCTCGGTACGCAACTTGTCAGCGTCCTCAAGCGATGCATCTTGTCCAAGCAACACTGAAAGCTGAGGCGGCGCATCAATTTGAGAAATCTCTCCCTGTACCGTGGCGGCTAACGATAAACCCAAGCTGGGGACTGCAAGCGCCACGCCGATGACCAAAACAGTCAGAAAGCTCGCAATGGGCTCCCGAAGCAGTTTATCGACACTGATCAGTGCAGCCTGACGGTGATGGTGCGCCCAGGCACTCAGTGCTGAGCGCGGACCCGCACCTATTCCTGCTGTGGTCGTTTGCGAATTACTCACTCATTGATTCCCCGCGACACACCACCCAGAGTGATCAACCGCCCTCGGTCGAGCGTTAATATTCGCTGCGACATTCGCGAGATCAATGCCAGATCGTGGCTTGCCACGATTACAGTCACACCGACGCTATTAAACGCAGAGAAAAGGCCCATAATTTCTGCCGAAAGCTGGGGGTCTAAGTTGCCCGTTGGTTCATCAGCGATCAAGATTTTAGGCCTCGCTACAACAGCCCTAGCAATACCAATGCGTTGTTGCTCACCACCTGACAAGGCATCAGGCGCGGCGCGCTCTCGGTCAAGCAGACCCACTTTGTCTAAGGCCGCGCGTACTCTTCGGTCAATATCTCGTTTTGTAAATCCAGCGATCTCTAAAGGTAAGGCAACGTTGTGATAGACCGATCGGTCGGCTAGCAACTTATGATCTTGAAACACAACGCCAAAATCTTGCCGGTACTTCGCAATACGCGACTCTTTTACTTTTGACAGCGGCCGCCCACCCACTGACACCTCGCCCGAAGAGGCTCGATCAAGGAGCAGTAGAAGCCTTAGGAGTGTGCTCTTGCCTGCGCCAGAATGGCCCGTTAAAAAGGCCATTTCGCCACTGCGCATTTCAAATGACAAATCGCTCAGAGCCTCGCGATGCTCGTAGCGTTTGTTCACTCGATCAAAGACAAGGTCCATAATAATTACGTCGTTGTACTGAACAGTGCGTCGACAAATTCGCGCGCATTAAAGGGGCGGAGATCTTCAATTCCCTCACCAATGCCGATGTACCGAATAGGTCGCTTTGTCTGCTGCCCAATGGCAAAGACCACACCGCCCTTTGCCGTGCCGTCAAGCTTCGTCAGCGCGATTCCCGTTACGCCTACCGCCGCATCGAATTCGCGTGCTTGCGATACGGCATTTTGGCCCGTACCCGAATCGAGTACGAGCAATGTTTCATGCGGCGCGCTGGGGTCTGCCTTTTTAATGACGCGAACAATTTTTTCCAACTCTTCCATCAGATGCGCTTTGTTATTGAGTCGCCCCGCCGTATCCGCAAGCAACACATCTACGTTGCGCGCGCGCGCAGCCGTAAGCGCGTCGAACAAAACTGATGCGCTGTCGGCGCCCGTATGCTGAGCAATCACCGGAACGTTATTACGCTCGCCCCACGCCTGCAGCTGTTCTACCGCCGCAGCTCGAAAGGTATCACCCGCTGCCAACATCACCGTCTGACCTTCAGACAGGTACCGATGTGCAAGCTTGCCAATCGTTGTGGTCTTACCCGCGCCATTAACCCCAACGACCAAAATCACAAGCGGTCCGTCGGTGGGCTGGTTGAGCGGATGATCGTTATCCGAAAGCGTGGCAACCAAAAGCGCCGTCAATGTCGCCATGACCGCATCAACATCGACCGCTGACTTGCGCGGATGAGCCTCGATGAGTTGGTCGATGATGATCTTTGTAGTGGCCACACCCACATCGGCCATCAGCAGCTCAGTCTCCAGGGCCTCAATGACGTCGTCATCAATCGTAGCTTTGACGCCGAGCGCATTCTCTAAGCCGGACACCAACGATTGACTCGTTTGACTTAAGCCTGATGTCAGGCGGGAAAACCATGAGACTTGAGACTGGCCATCGTCTTCTGTGCCACCAATGTGCGCTTCTTTCGTGACTTTTTGCTTGTGTCCAAACCACTTCATACTAATTTTAACGTCCCTAAATGAAACAAGCCGCTGCGATGAGCGCTATGCTACTTTAGTCTAACATTAGGTACTCGCATGATAAGCAAAACTCGACGCGCGCAACCCAGCAATCAGTTGCGCATTATTGGCGGCGCATGGCGCGGCCGGAAGTTAAGCTTCCCCAGTGTGGAAGGTTTAAGGCCAACACCCGACCGAGTTCGAGAAACAGTCTTTAACTGGCTCACCGGTCACCTCGATGGGGCTCAATGCTTAGACTTGTTTGCTGGGTCTGGCGCTCTAGGTTTTGAGGCGCTTTCTCGTGGCGCTCGCTATTGTTGCTTCATCGATCGCAGTGACCTTGTAAACCAAGCGATAAAGGCAAGCGCACAAACACTGGGGTGTGGTGAGCACGTGTCTGTCCTGCAACGAGACTCATCACAACCTGTTTCGCTTGATCGCGTCTTTGATGTCGTTTTTCTTGATCCGCCTTTTGCCAACAACCTTACCGCGCCATGCCTGAAGTGGCTTTTAGCCTCCAATCTACTCAGATCAGATACGCTGCTCTACCTCGAAACACCAAAGGCGGTCACGGTTCACGATGAGCGCTTACAAACACTTAAGGAAAAAACAATGGGCGACGTTACCTGTCGGTTAATGGTCCAACGGTAATTTGGTTTGTTCTTCGCGTTTGTGTAGTCTCAGCGATCTAGTGAGGAGCGCGCTCTATGCGAGACAAAACAGTCGTTTATCCCGGCACATTTGACCCTATACATAAAGGCCATGTCGATTTAGTCGAGCGTGCCGCTGTCTTGTTTGATCGGGTGGTCATAGGTGTCGCTAAGAGCTCGAGTAAAAAACCGCTGTTTACGACTGAGGAGAGGATAACGCTGACCGAGCAGTCGCTCGCCCACCTCGATAACATTGAGGTCAAGGGCTTTAGCGGACTGTCCACTGCGTTTGTCGCAGCGCAAAACGCCAATACCGTGTTGCGTGGCATCAGGACCGCGGGTGACTTTGAATACGAGCAGCAACTTGCCCATATGAATCGGGCGATGAATCCTGAGTTTGAGAGCCTCTTTTTGACACCCTCAAATACTTTATCCTTCATTTCTTCAACGCTTGTTCGCGAGATCGCATCGATGCAGGGTGATGTTTCAGACTTCGTCACAGGCCCCGTTCTTGAGGCGTTAAATCAGAAGTTTGGCGCCTAACGCTGACAGCGAGTGCAGTAAACAGTTGCTCTGCTCGATTGACGAATTTCTCGAAGACGCGTGACTTTGCAGCGCTTACAGCGATCACCGCCGCGACCATAAACCTGCAAACTCTGTGCAAAATAACCCGCCTTCCCATCGCCACCAACAAAGTCGCGAAGCGTCGTACCACCTACCTCAATAGCGTTCGCTAAGACGGCCTTGATCGACTCGGCTAGGGCCATGTAGCGCTTTTTACTGATGCCATTCGCAGGCCGGTCTGGTCGAATTCCCGCCATGAATAATGCTTCATTGGCGTAGATATTTCCGACGCCTACGACGATTTTGGCATCCATAATAAAGAGTTTTACGGCGCTACCTCGCTTGCGAGACTGCTGAAACAAGTACTCCCCCGTAAAGTCCGCTGACAGTGGCTCAGGCCCCAAATGCTCAAGCAGCGCATGCGACTGTCCGACGAAGCAATGCATGCTCCCAAATCGTCGCGGATCGTGATAGCGCAGCAACATTCCGCTCTCGAGCACAACATCGACGTGATCGTGTTTTCGCGGTAACTCGTTAGCGGTGGTCATGCGAAGTGAGCCCGACATGCCCAGGTGAATCATCACCGTTGCACCCGAGTCGAGATCAATTAAGAGGTACTTAGCGCGACGGCGTGTCTGAATGATTATCGCTTGACTGAGGTGTCGCTCAAAGTCCTGAGTGATGGGCCACCGCAGACGGCGGTCTCTCACTATTACATTGACAATACGCTGCCCCTCGACATGGGGCGCAATGCCCCGACGGGTCGTCTCAACTTCAGGCAGCTCTGGCAAAACAACCTCCAACGGATATGCGGACAAAAAAAACCCCGGCGTTGCCGGGGTTCTCGTAATACGTAACGCTTACTTGATCTTACCTTCTTTGTAGACCACATGTTTACGGGCGACAGGGTCGTACTTTTTCATTTCCAACTTATCAGGCGTTGTGCGCTTGTTTTTGTCAGTAGTGTAAAAGTGGCCTGTACCAGCCGTTGAATTCATTCGGATCTTTTCACGCATCGGTTCTTACTCCTCAAACCTTCTCGCCGCGAGCTCGGAGCTCGGACAACACGGTTTCGATTCCACGCTTATCGATAATTCTCATGCCCTTAGGTGATACACGAAGCGAAACAAAGCGCTTCTCTGACTCCACCCAAAAACGGTGATTGTGAAGGTTGGGCAGAAAGCGTCTGCGAGTGCGATTCTTCGCATGCGAGACATTGTTTCCCGTCATCGGGCGCTTTCCTGTAACTTGACATACTCGCGACATCTGTCTGTCCACAAAAAAAAGGAGCGGCAACATACCAAAGGGCTCGCGCTTAAGCAACACGAAGTCTTACACAAAGCCCAAGTTTCTGAGGCTTAGGCATCGATTATTTGCAACAACAAGATGGTCGAGCAGTTGAATATCGAGCAGTTGCAACGCCCGACTGAGTTTATCCGTGACCTCCCTGTCTGCGGGGCTGGGGTCCAAACAGCCTGACGGATGGTTGTGGGCAACGACGACGGATACCGCATGGTGGACAATCGCACGCAGCGCAACGACGCGCGTATAAACGGGTGCAGTGTCGACACTGCCATAAAATAGGACTTCGCTCGTAATTAATCGGTTTCGGGCGTCGAGGAACAACGCCAAAAAGTGCTCTTGCGACAAGCCCGACAGGGCATCGATCACATAACCTTCGTAAGCCCGTGTTCCCAAGACGCACGATGGTTCAGAAAGTGCCTCTCGGTTCACCAACGTCTGTAACTGCAGTGACGCGCGAAGCCGCAGGCGAGCCGCGGTATCAATCGTAGGGTGGTTGATTTCCTGATCAACAATACGGCGAACAATCGTTGCGAGACTCAGTTGGTCCCTATAAGCCGCCAGAACCTGCCAAATCGCAAATGAGGAAATATTCATCACTGTGGCCAATACGCCTACGATCGAGTGATCGTACCGAGACGCCTCATGACAATTCACTGCTCCTTGTTTTTTCACATCCTCACCTGCTGCCTAGGCTCTGACCATTCTTTGAGAATTAACAACGTGATTGCATATACCCAAGGCCACTCCTGCAACACCGGTATGATTCACCGCGACTGAATGCTACCTTTGACACGTACTCTGAGCGCTCTAACTTAAAAATGGCACGTCTTTTAAATCGTAATTTCATCCTCGGCATTACCGGCAGTATCGCGGCTTATAAGGCCGCTGAGCTCACCCGTGATCTGATTCGCGAAGGCGCAAATGTGCGGGTCGTGATGACCGAGGGCGCCTGCGAATTTATTACGCCACTTACAATGCAAGCCCTGTCGGGCCATGACGTGCACATGGACCTTCTAGACACGGATGCGGAAGCGGCGATGGGTCATATTGAACTTGCACGCTGGGCCGACGTCATGCTCATTGCACCGGCAAGTGCCGACTCGATCGCCAGGCTTGTTCAGGGTAGAGCAAATGACCTGCTTGGGGCGTGTGTTCTTGCGACGCCTGCGCCATTGTTTATTGCACCTGCAATGAACCAAGAAATGTGGGCAAAAAAAGCGACCCAAGACAATATTAAAGTGCTGAATGACCGAGGCGCGACCGTCCTCGGACCAAGTTCCGGTAGCCAGGCGTGTGGCGACGTGGGTGCGGGTCGGTTACTCGAACCTGCGCTAATCGTCGAGGCAATTACAGAGACACTCGGTACCGGCCTTCTAGCAGGTCGCCACGTGGTCATCACTGCCGGACCCACTCGTGAGCCGATTTGCCCCGTCCGCTATATTAGCAATCGAAGCTCTGGAAAAATGGGCTACGCGCTTGCCGAGGCCTGCGTCAACGCCGGGGCTAAAACCACCTTAATTTCAGGTCCGGTAAACTGTTCAGCTGTCGATGGCGTTCACGTTATTGCCGTTGAAACCACCCAAGAAATGCACGAGGCAAGCCTTCTCGCTGCAGCAACGGCCGATATATTTATTGGCGCCGCTGCGGTTGTCGACTTTAAGCCTGAGTCCGTCGCGTCACAAAAAATTAAGCGCAACGGTGTCGCAGAAATGGATCTTCGCTTAGTGCCAAACCCCGATATCATTGCCACCGTATCGAACAGCGCTTCGCGGCCGTCGCTCGTGGTGGGTTTCGCCGCAGAAACGGAAGATGTGAAGGAATACGCGCGCCAAAAGCTTGCAAAAAAGTCGTTAGATTATATTTTTGCTAACGATGTGAGCGACACCTCAATCGGATTCGACAGCGATCGCAATGCGGGTGTCCTCATTGGACAAAACGGCAATATTGAAATGCCAATATCAACAAAGCGCGTTCTTGCCGAGACCATCATTGGAGAGCTAAGTCGCCACCTGGATTAACTATGGATCAGACGCCGTCGTCAGAAGGGTCAATAGAAAGACTGGGTAAGCCGTCTTTTCAGCGTCCTGTACTCGGGTTGCTGTTTGCCGTAATTCCAGCCCTGTGCGCGCTCGTTTACCTTAATTTTTTCCAAGGCAATAACGAGGAAGGCGCTCAACGGGCTATTGCTGAAAACGTCTTAGCGCAACGCGGCGCACTTATCAAATACGAGCATGATCGTCTCATAAAAAATATCGATCAGGCGCTCGCTAATATCGACCGCGGTGATGTTGAGCGCGTGGTTCGCCAAGCGTTACCGGCCGCGATTCGCTGGCAGGTCGTACCACTGGACGAACTGGGCATCGCGAGCTTGAAACCCAATGACTATGGACTTGAGTCGCTCGTGCTCCTCGACCGAGTTCGCCAAACATTCAGTTCCGGTGTCGCGGAGTTTGAGGCCATTCGAGGTCCTGAAGGTGTTTATCTTGCACTCGTCAGCCGATTTACTGCCGGAGATACAGAGGGGGTCGTGGTCGCCTCTTTTGACCAATCAGTAACCAACACCTGGTTAGCCGAGTCTCCGGCGGGCCCGTTCTCTCTGTGGCAAAATTTCGAAACGTCACCGCGGTCGCTGATTGCAGGACCCGGCACGTCAGAGCGCGATTCGATTGATCTGATGATCGCAGGTACCGGATGGACACTCTCCATAGTACCCGCTGACACCTTGGCCCTACCTCGGCAAAATTTGCGCAGCGTCGTTTGGCTTATTATCTTCGGCGGCTTGTCTGCGGCCTTTTGGCTGTGCGTCGTTGACCCGCAGAGGCGTCTCAAGTCGAACGTTGAATTAATTCTCAATACTGCGGACTCTCGCAAACCCTTAACGATTGATATTTCCGAACTGAGACCCCTTGCGATTGCCATTCGTCAGTTGACGTCTAACAGCCGCTTACGACACAAACGCGCATCAAAACAAAACTCAGACGAGGAATCGCTCACGACCGACCCGGAGGTTACGGTAGCCGAACCGGTAGACGCGGTGCCAGAAACACCCTGGTCAATCGAAGGTGGTTCATGGGTCACCCTGCCGCCAGTGAGTCTCGAGGATGAGGCGCTTGCCATTACCGCTCTCGCGCGCGGTATAGCGGACCTAGCGCTGCGATCTTCCAGCCGCTCTTTCGTCATTTCTCACATTGGCGAGTCCGCATCAAACAGCCCTAAAACGGCGCTGTCCAAAGCGCTATTGTCTCGCGGTATCGATATCATCGATCTCCGTAATGCCCCTTTACCCGTAGTCCATATGTCGACCCACAATGCAACGACGTCAGGGTCAGCGCTGGTCGTTCTCAGACACCCAACAGGTGCGCTGTCGATTGGCGCAATGACGAGTCGAATGTGGGTAACCAGTAGCTTCTGGCAGCAGGTATTAACCCTCTCACCGCATGCGGGAAACGTCGTGGGGGATGGTCGCAGCGTAAAGTTTTCGCTCGAAGACGAGTATTGTGAGCGCTTATCAAGCGATATTGCACTTGCTGAATCACGCTCATTACTGTTGATTTGTGACGATCAAGCGACATTAAACTTGGCGCAAAAAGCCTTCAACTCTTCGCTCTGTGACCTAACGATAAAGCGCGCCGACCGCGCTGATGCAGTATCAAAAATAGCGGACTGGCTAGAGGACTCGCCCGCAAACGCGGTGCTGCTCATTGATTCCCTTTCATCGACCTTGACGGTGTTTGATGAAACAGGGAGACGCATCAGAGACGATCACGCGTTTATGTTGATCATACAAGACGTGCTGGCTCGCCAGCCTGGCGCCGACGTACTGTTTGGACCCACTGCATCCAGACTACTTCCCTCGTTTGTGACTCAATGTGGCGGTGCGGCTGAAGTCGCCGCAAGTCCACCCCCCTTAATGCAGCGTGAAATGCAGCGCAGTGGGGCCATTGTCGCAGGTGATTGCCGAGGGTCTGTTTTATTAAAAGACCGCTGGTTTGGCTCCAACGACCCCCTTTACAACGCGGCGAGAATGGCCGAGGTTCTGAGTAACGACCCTCGTAGCGTCTCTGAACTTGTTTCAGCGCTCCCCAATACGTCCGTCAATGACCTGACTCTGGTCGACTCTGGGGAACTGCACAGCACACTTTTCGATATTTTACATGATGAGACAAATTTCCCAGGCTCACGCATTACTAAGCTTGATGGTGTCCGGTTGGATTTTGCAGACAGCTGGGTTCACCTCGAACACCTTAAGACAGATGGAACTGCACAGCTGTGTTTCGAGGGCGATGATGTAGACTGCCGCAGTCGGCTGGAGCACCTGCTGGTCGATGTCCTGAAAACAAAGAATCCAGACTTGGCGCTGCCGATCGCGTAAACGGCTGCAGCACGGAAAAAATCAGCAGAGGACAGCATGTCTCTTAATCGATCAGACGCAGAGCAATTTGCACGAGTACTTACAGAGTCTTTACCTTATATCCAGCGGTTTACTCGCAAAACCGTGGTCATTAAGTTCGGTGGCAACGCCATGACAGACCCCGAACTTCATGAGAGCTTTGCGCGCGATGTTGTATTAATGAAGCTTGTCGGTATGAACCCCATCGTCGTTCACGGCGGGGGTCCTCAAATCGGAAAACTATTAGATCGTCTTGGCATTGAGTCTCGATTCGTCGGCGGAATGCGCGTCACTAACGAAGAGACCGTGGATGTTGTTGAAATGGTTCTTGGCGCCTCTGTCAATAAAGAGATTGTCGATAGCATTCACAGAAATGGCGGGCGCGCCGTGGGAATCACGGGAAAAGACGGCGAACTTATACGAGCAAGAGCGCTCTCGAGTAACCATCGTGTGACGGGCTCTGAAGACATCGGTCTCGTTGGGGAAGTGGAGAGCATTGATACCGATATCTTAACCATGCTCGGTGAAAGCGACTACATTCCTGTCATTGCCCCTGTTGCGGGCAGTGTTGATGGAAACACCTACAACATCAACGCGGATCTGGTTGCAGGAAAGCTCGCCGAGGTCTTAAGTGCGGAGAAACTCATACTGCTGACTAATGTAACGGGGCTTTTGGATGCAGACGGTCAAACGTTGACCGGCTTATCGACCCAGCGTGTGGATGAACTGATCGATCAAGCGGTCATTACAGGCGGTATGTTGCCAAAAGTTCAGTGCGCTATGGACGCGGTCAAGTCAGGCGTGGCAAGCGCACACATCATCGACGGCCGAGTTCCCCATGCCACATTGCTCGAAATCTTCAGCGATGAGGGAATCGGCACCTTGATCACGAACCAGAGCATGAGTACCGTGGACCACTAGTCACGATCGTTAATCACCCAACTCGGTGGAACCCATGTCACAAAGACGAAGCGACCGAAAAGATCAAATCTTACAAACGCTCGCGCAAATGCTTGAGGCAAGCCCAGGCAGTAAAATCACCACTGCAAAACTGGCGGCTAATTTGGGTGTGTCCGAGGCGGCACTCTATCGCCATTTTCCGTCAAAAACGCGAATGTTTGAGTCACTAATCGACTTTGTTGAAGAGACGTTATTTAGTCGGATTACACAAATTCTGAACGAAGAGTCCAATCAACTCACACGATGCAAAAAAATCCTGACACTGTTTCTTGTTTTCTGTGAACGCAATCCCGGCATCACGCGAATCTTAAGCGGTGATGCGCTCACCGGAGAGCATGAGCGTTTAAGAGGGCGAGTTGCGCAGGTCTATGACCGTATCGAAACACAACTTCGACAGTGCTTGAGGATGGCCGAGGTGGAAGAGGGTTGGCGAACGGCTATTCCAGTGAACACGTCAGCAAACCTGCTGCTCGCCTTGGTGGAAGGTCGAATTGCGCAATTCGTTCGATCAGATTTTGGCTTACTGCCAACTCGGGCCTGGGACGATCAATGGTCAGTCGCCACATCAGGACTCAGCGTGCCAGTACCCTCGAATCCGTAATCAAATACCGCCGCTCACTAATCACGACTCAGAGATCGACGCAACAAAACGACATCTTGCAGCTGCGCAAATCGACCTCGGTCGTCATTAAATTCTTTCGTGACCGCGAGGACCTGAACTTCGCGATCCGCGATGGCCCTGCTCTGACTCTCAATTTCAGCCCTCAGCCCCGCTATCGTCTCTAAATCTTGCTGTTGGGCTGCCTCGCCTCGCCGCTCAAGATCTGCAACTCGTGCCAGTACCTTTTCGAGTCGTGCGCGGGAGCTGCGACGATTACTGAATAATACCGAGAGTCGAATTTTAAGCTCACGAAGCGAACGCTCTTGAGCCGCATCAATATCTTCGACAGTGCTGTACCTGAGTAGCAAAAAACGATCCCACTCCGCCAAACGCGCCCGCTCAATCGCAGCGTCCTGCTGTAAGCGCTTCACAAGGTCTTTGTTTTCAAGCTCAGCGCTGCTTAATTGTCGGGTGACTACCTCAAGGACCTCGCCTTGCAAGCTGAGCACTTCGTACCCTCGACCTGCAAACTCAGCCGGTACCTGCCAATCGACCACGGTGCCGCCCACGTCATTTTTGTAACGGTACAAATTGTCCGCACTCGCTTGAGTCGTGAGCAGTAGCGCTGCCAATATCAGGCAGAGACCTTTAAACACCGTATTCCTCGCGATAATCCCGCATCTGATTGAGACTGTCTGACATCTCAGTTTGCCCCGCAAGCCAATCAATAATGTCATGCATCGTAATGACGCTGGCGACCTTAAGTCCCATCGACTGCTCCACTTCTTCAACCGCCGATACTTCTCCCGCACCTCGCTCGCATCGATCAAGTCCAATCACAACGCCGAACGGCGTTGCGCCCTGATCCTTAATCAGTGCAACCGACTGACGAATCGCAGTACCTGCTGTGATGACATCGTCAATAATCAGAATGTTCCCGCAAAGCGGGGCGCCCATCAGAATACCGCCCTCACCGTGCGTTTTCGCTTCTTTACGGTCGAAGGTAATGGCCAGGTTATTGTTGTATTGGGTCTGTAAGGCAATACCCGTTGCCGTCGCCAACGGTATGCCTTTGTAAGCGGGACCAAATAAACCGTCAATTTTATCGATAACATCGCCGGCAGCGTCGGCGTAACAGGCGCCTAGGGTCGCCATAGCCTCTCCAGAAGAAAAAACTCCAGCGTTGAAAAAATAGGGGCTGACACGGCCCGACTTCAACGTAAACTCGCCAAACTTTAACGCGCCAAATCGAATCGACAGCTCAATAAATTGGCGTTTAGTGTCCGAGTGTGGCATCAAATTACCCAGTTTCCGTCAGCGTTAAAATTGTTAATCACAACATTCACTCATTTCAGAATGAAAGCATCTCGAGTAGTATACCAAGCTTGCGATTTAGGAAACAGAAATGAAGTTGTTGTCACTGGCAGTGGACGGCCTTGAGAGAGCTCACAAAGACGGGCTAGTGACGTGGGCGTTTCAGCAAAATGCGGACGTTATTTGCCTACAAGACACCCAATGCTCTGAATACTCGCTGTCATCAAACGACTTTTTTCCCGAAGGCTATCACGCCTATTTTGGCGATAACTACGACGACCCCAAGATCAACGGTGTGGCAATTTACTGCCGAAAAATGCCTAAAGCCATCATGTTCGGTTTGGGCTTTATGGATTTCGACCACTTGGGAATCTATATTCAAGCCGACTATGAAAGCTGCAGTATTGGAAGCATTTTGGTCCCATCAGCTGTCGGTGCCCGCGGCGACAAAGCATTAAAAATGCGATTTCTCACCCAGCTGGGTGCACACCTTGAAAAAGTGCGAAATAAAAAACGCGACTTCATTTTATGCGGTGGTTGGGAACTGGCTTGGCAACCCCGAGACGCCGAGGAGGCGGGCAACCGTCTCGATCTCCCGGGCTTCAGCCATGAGGAACGAGACTGGCTCGCGTCGCTGTATCGCGCGGGCTACAGCGACGCGTTTCGAGAGATCGACGCAAATGGCGACGACTACACCTGGTGGCCAGAGGGTGATGAGCGTCCCGGTCTTAGAACCGATACGCACATTATTTCTGAAAGCCTAGCGCCCTGTGTGCTCGCCGCGCGTATCGAGAGCGAGGAGGCTTTTTCAAGCCATGCCCCCGTCATCATTGATTACGACATTGAGCTATGAGCCTCTCAGTGCTTCCATCTGCGCTGCATTAAGCGAAACACAAGCGCCTTCAGCCAAGTCGAGCAGTGCATCAAGCTCCGCGCGACTAAAGACCTTATCTTCAGCGGTTCCCTGGACCTCAATCAACCCGCCGCTCGCCAGCATGACAACGTTAACATCACTCTGCGCAGTCGAATCTTCAGGGTAGTCAAGATCCAGTATCGGCTGACCACGCCACATCCCCACTGAAACTGCACACACACGATCAATCAATGGGTCCGTCTTTAGGTCACCCGCGCGTTGAAGCTTGTTGAACGCCGAGACCACCGCCACACTGGCTCCGGTTATTGCGGTTGTGCGTGTCCCGCCGTCGGCCTGCAGTACGTCACAGTCGATTGTCAGCGTCCTTTCTCCCAACGCCTTAAGGTCAACACTTGCCCTTAAGGAGCGACCAATCAACCGCTGAATTTCGACGGTTCGGCCAGACTGCTTTCCCCTAGCCGCCTCTCTGGCCATTCGGGTTCCAGTTGAGCGCGGTAACATTCCATACTCTGCAGTGAGCCACCCCTGACCTTTTCCGCGAAGAAACGAAGGCACGCCGTCGGAAATCGATGCAGTGCAGAGCACCTTCGTATTTCCGAAACACGCCAAAACGCTGCCTTCGGCCTGGTTGGTGTAATCGAGTTGAAAGGAAACGTCCCGCATTTGATCGAAATCGCGACCGCTGGGTCTTTTCACTGTGCTTGAATCCATGCTTTACCTTCTAATACGTGGGTGTCGCCCGTCAGTCTACTTGTTAGACTACGTACTTTCGACGTTCTTGGAGTGCACATGCCTCAGAGCATGACCGGATTTGCCAACCAAAGTGTGGCCGTAGGTGAATGGAACCTGTCACTGGAGTGCAAGTCCGTCAACAGCCGTTTTCTTGACTTGACCCTCAAGCTGCCTGATGTGGTCAAGCGCTCAGAACCCGCGCTACGGCAACTGATTACCGAAAAACTCGTCCGCGGAAAGGTGGAGTTGTCTATCCGCATAGAACGCAGCGAGGGTGGACCCGACGCGACCTTAAACCTGACTAAGCTCAGTGATATGAAGGATGCGTTGGCCACCGTTGTGCAGCATCTACCCAACGCACGCCCCCCCAGCTCACTGGATGTATTGATGACACCCGGTATTTGGGTCAGTGCAACTGTCGACTCAGACGAAATCATCGATGCGTGTCTCGATATTATGCCAGCGCTTATGGCGTCGCTTAGCCGACATCGGCAGATCGAAGGTGATCGCCTTGAGGCGCTTCTGCGAGAGCGCTGCCAAGGCATTAAGACAATCGTACTGAATTACCGAGAGCAATTACCGGCCTTACAGGCGGCACAACAACAAAAACTCCGTGACCGTATCAACACGATTGACGTGCCTCATGATGAAAAGCGCTTGGAAGAGGAGCTGGCGATTTTAGCCAATAAGTCAGATGTTGCCGAAGAGCTCGATCGTCTTGACGCACACATGGCGGCGATTGACGACGCGCTCCGCAGTGGACAACCCTGCGGGAGGCGCCTTGACTTCGTGATGCAAGAGCTGAATCGAGAAGCGAATACACTGGGGTCAAAAACAACCTCACTGGTGACGACGAACGCCGCGGTAGAGCTTAAAGTACTCATCGAACAAATGCGTGAGCAGGTACAAAATCTTGAGTAATCAAAAACACCCATCCGGGAGGCTCTTTGTCATCTCCGCACCGAGTGGCGCAGGCAAGACATCGCTCGTAAAAGCCCTTGTTGAGCGTTCGAACAACCTCGCAGTCTCTGTGTCTCACACCACTCGCTCGATGCGCCCGGGCGAAGTCGACGGCGTGAATTACCACTTCGTCAGCGAGTCAGCGTTCACCCATTTACGTGACTCGGAAGGCTTCTTTGAGTGGGCGCAAGTGTTTGACAATTACTATGGTACGAGTAGAGAAGGCGTCGAACACCAACTCGCTAAAGGGTTAGACGTTATTTTAGAGATTGACTGGCAAGGTGCGAGACAGGTTAAGTCTCTGGTCGAGTCCGCCGTCTCGATTTTTGTACTGCCGCCCTCAACCGAGGCGCTGCGCGAACGATTAACCGGTCGAGGCCAAGACGACACATCGGTGATCGAGCGGCGAATGCAGTCAGCACGAGATGAAATAATTCACTACACCGAAGCTGACTTCGTGGTACTCAATGATGTCTTTAATGAGGCTTTGAGTGACCTTGAGTCAATTATTTACAGCCAACAGCCCGCACAGACGCCACAGTCTGAACGTCTTGCATCGGTCATTGCCGATTTGCTCGCACCTTGAACAGAGACCAGAGTCGACAAGCGAGCCGCTCAATCGCTATACTGCGCGCCCGTTTCGATTTCAGGACTTTTAGATGGCACGTGTAACCGTTGAAGACTGCCTAGACAATGTTGATAACCGTTTTGAGTTAGTACTCTTAGCGGCCAAACGCGCGCGTCAACTCAGCACTGGAGGCAAAGACCCTCTCGTTGAAGTCGAGTCGGACAAACCAACTGTTCTTGCACTGCGTGAAATCGCTGAAGGCTTGATTACGCCCGAGGTCATGGCGCGCGAGCATGAGCTAGAAGCAGAAGAGGAGTTTGCAGCGAGCTTCGAAACTCCAGTGCTCTAAGCTGCAATGTAAGGACCTGTGTCCACACCCTTTCAATCCCTAGGAGCCTCATTCACCGACGTCACACGCCGGCTGGGGCTTCAGAACACCTCCAAATCTCAACTTCTCCCCTCACACGACCAGCGACAATCGTTTACGGGTTTTGAGGATATTTTAAGCGCTTACCTTCCGTCTGAACTCGTTACAGAAATAAAGCGGGCGTTTTTCTATGCCGAACAGGCGCACTACGGCCAGGCGCGGCGGACTGGAGAGCCCTATGTCACACACCCACTCGCGGTAGCCACCGTGCTTGCGCGCATGCACATGGATCACGAGAGCATCATGGCGGCTCTTCTACACGACGTCATCGAAGACACGGGTGTGACCAAAGAGGACATTCGTACTCAGTTTGGTGAGGAGGTCGCAGATCTTGTCGATGGTGTGAGTAAGCTGACCCAAGTCGATTTTGACAGTGCCGAACAAAAACAAGCTGAAAACTTTCAAAAAATGGCGCTGGCAATGGCGCGGGACATCCGCGTCATTTTGGTCAAGCTCGCCGACCGTCTTCACAATATGCGGACACTGGGCGCACTGAGTCCCGAGGCAAAAAAACGGATTGCCAATGAGACCCTCGATATATACGCGCCCATAGCCACGAGGCTGGGTATGAATGAAGTACGCATGGAGTTTGAGGACTTGGGGCTGCGCACACTCTACCCAATGCGCGCTCGGCGATTAGAGGCCGCACGCGAGACGGCAGGGGGTCGACGAAAACAACTGATCGAACAAATTTCCGAGCAGCTCGAGCAAGCGCTCGCAAGAGAAGAAATTGGGGCCGAAATCGCGGGGCGCGAAAAGCACCTCTACAGCATCTATTCGAAAATGCGGGAGAAGCGAAAGTCGTTCTCAGAGATCATGGATATATTCGCATTTCGTATCGTGTGTGAAGACGTAGACTCGTGCTACCGGACACTGGGCATTATTCATTCGCTTTACAAACCGGTCCCTGGCGAATTTAAAGACTACATTGCCATACCAAAGGCCAATGGGTATCAGTCGCTCCACACGATACTAAAGGGCATGCACGGCGTACCGATTGAAATTCAAATTCGCACACGTGATATGGAAGACATGGCGAATAACGGCATCGCTGCGCATTGGCTGTATAAGAGCCATCAGGACAATATCAACATTCCTCAGATGCGGGCACGCGAATGGGTTCAGGGTCTTCTTGAGATGCAGCAAACAGCGGGCAACTCTCTTGAATTTATTGAGAGTGTTAAAGTCGACTTGTTCCCCGACGAGGTCTATGTGTTCACGCCCAAAGGCGCCATTATGGAGCTGCCAAAAGGCGCCTGTGGGGTCGATTTTGCGTACGCAGTCCACACCGACGTCGGAAACCGCTGTGTTGCCTGTCGAATTAATAACCAGTTAGCGCCTCTCTCAGAGTCCTTGGAGAGTGGCGTGACCGTTGAAATTGTCACGTCGCCTGCCGGCCGACCGACACCCTCTTGGTTAAACTTTGCTGTCACTGCGCGCGCACGTTCGCAAATTCGCCACTTCCTCAAACAGCAACACCACGAAGATTCCGTCGATCTGGGTCAAAAGCTGCTGGAAAAAGCGCTCACCGCATTGCATCCCGATGACATCGTAAGTGTTGACTCACAAAAATTACTCATTGCAGAGCATTACCCCAAAAGTACTTTTGATGAAATCCTGACAGACATCGCACTCGGCAATCAGCTCCCCCAAGTCGTGGCCGCTAACTTATTAGGTCAAGCCGGCGCATCACTTGAAAACGATACAAGTGCGCTGGAAATCAAGGGAACCGAGGGTTACGTTTTAGTCTACGCCAAGTGCTGTTGCCCGCTTCCTGGCGACCCTATCGAGGGGTTTTTAAGTCCTGATCGAGGCCTTGTTGTACACCGGGAGACCTGCCGAAATCTGTCAGATCTCAGAGAACAAACCGAGCGCCTCATGCCGCTGCGATGGGATGATCAAATCGAAGGCGTCTATCCCGTGGCAATTCGTATCGAATCGGCAAATAAACGCGGCATGATCGCCACGCTTGCGACCAAACTGAGTGCGATTGGCCTCAATATTGAGCGCATATCGACCCAAGACGAGTCAGTCCACTTTTCAAGTATTATTATTGAGCTGCAACTCAGTAGCCGCGTCCATCTCGCTCGTGTAATGAAGCGCGTTAGGGTCATGGAAGGCGTTCGCAAAGTTGTGCGCTGTAGCCGACGTTAAACGGGAGTTGATATGAATAATAGAGCCGTCATCAGTACCACCGCCGCACCGTCCGCTATTGGCCCGTACTCCCAAGCCGTAAAGGTTGGGAATACTGTATGGATCTCTGGGCAGATTCCCCTCGACCCGGAAACCATGGAGCTGGTCAGCGGAGGCATCGAAGCTGAAACGCGTCAGGTCTTTGCAAATCTTCAAGCGATTGCAAACGCCGCGGGGGGATCGCTTGATAACTCGGTCAAAATTAATATTTCGTTAACGGACCTGGGCAACTTCCAGGTCGTCAACGCGATTATGGCCGAGGAACTGACTGAGCCTTACCCGGCGAGGGCCTGTGTACAAGTCGCCGCGCTACCCAAGGGCGTACAAATCGAAATCGAAGCCATCTTAGCGCTCTAACGCATTCTCAATTCAACGCTGGGACTGCAGCGCGGCAAGATAACCATCACGAAAACTCGGGTACGTCAGCGTCACGCCCATGGCGCGAAGCTTACTATTACTAATGCGACGACTGCTGCGCGGTCGGTTTTCTCTGACACCTCGTGCCTCGCGCTCAAGCTTCTCAAAGCACCACGCTTCAAGCTCCTTCGTCTTCACGGGTTCATCATCATTAAGATTAAGCGTTGCCGGTATGGCGCGACCTGAGAGATCGCCCAAAATAATAGCGGCAAGGGCCTCAGCCGCATCGTCTCTGTGAATACGGTTGGTGTAGGCGTCACCAAATTGAGATGCGAATCCATCAAGAATGGGCGTCAACATAGTGGGACGAGCGCCATCGTAGAGCCCACTGGGGCGAACAATGGTCGCCACCGCGTGTCGTCGAAAACAGGCCTCGCCGTCCAAGAGCGCGCGAACAAAAGGATCGTCTGCGGCAAGTGGCGAGTCTTCAGTCACCCACGCTCCGTCTTTTTCTGCATAAACCCGTGTGGATGAAACAAAAATAGCCCTTCGGCAATGCTGCAAGAGCCCCGATTCGCCAATGTTGCGTGCGCTCTGAGCGTAACCCGCTCGATACCCGTCGATGTTGCGACCGCTTGGGACAGGGGTAAAAACAACGTAATCGGGCTTCATCGCGGCCGCGTCACGCAGTGAGCCAGGCACACCGTAATCGCCGTAGAGGCGAGTCGTGAGGGCATCAGGCAGAATCTCTGGACGTCTAGAAACACCCGTCACATGGGCCAGTCCCTGAAGTTTAGGGAGCAAGCGCCTCGCTAAATCGCCAAATCCGATAACCATTACGTGTGGAGTCTTCACCTGCCCACCTTCATCCCGTTATTATCATAGAGCCATCCTAATGAAGCTCACTGTGCCGACTGACATTCTTCAACTGCCACTGCAGCAATTCAAGGGCGTAGGACCGAAGGTCCTCGAAAAGCTCAATGCTATGGGACTTGGGACCGTGGAAGACATGCTGTTCCATTTTCCACTCCGATACCAAGACAAAACGCGCTTAACACCCATTGGCGAACTCCGCGACGGTGTCGATGCAGTGGTTCGTGGAACCATTCGAGCGTCGGGCATTGCACGCGGACGCCGCCCGACGCTCATTGTAAAGGTTGATGATGGCACTGGGTTGGTCACGCTGCGTTTTTTTCATTTTCGCCGTTCGCAAGCACTGCAGCTTAAGGTGGGCGAGACCATTACGTTGTTTGGACAGCCCCGACTGACGGGCTCTCAGCCGGAGTTTGCTCACCCCGAGTATCAGCTCGGAGATCAAGACACACAACTCGAAGACGCGCTCACGCCCGTCTATCCGGTCACCGAAGGGCTCGGGCAATCAACAATGCGCAATCTGACCCGGCAAGCCTTAAGCTACTTGTCTAAGAACCCACCCGATGATCTGCTGAAGGGCCTGACTCAGGGAGGGCCCTCGATTGCAGAGTCCATTCAAGTGCTACACCGCCCCCCAGCCAATGCCGATGTTCAGGCGATTTTAGACGGATCTCACCCAGCGCAGAACCGACTCGCGCTCGAAGAGCTCGTCGCACATCAAATTACACTGCTGTCGCGCCGAGCAAGAACACTCAAGAAGCGCGCTGCCCAGGTCACTGGAAGCGGGTCGCTTGCAGAGCGCCTCGTATCGGCACTTCCGTTTGTACTCACCTCGGCGCAAACCCGAGTTTGTCAGGAAATACTTGAGGACCTTCGGAAACCAATACCCATGCTTCGACTGCTACAAGGTGATGTCGGTTCCGGCAAAACATTGGTCGCGGCTTTAAGCGCCGCGCATATGGTGGAATGCGGGCACCAAGTCGCGCTCATGGCACCCACCGAACTTCTTTCAGAGCAGCACTTTCGAGGTTTTGAACAATGGTTTACAAGCCTCTCCATCAAGGTAATTTGGCTCACCGGTCAGGTGAAAGGTAAGGCGCGTAGAGAGGCTTTAGCATCCATTGAGGCGGGCAGTGTGGATATTGTGGTGGGAACACATGCTTTATTTCAGGAGCATGTGGCGTTTCGTTCATTAGGCCTCGTTCTTGTCGATGAGCAACATCGTTTTGGCGTGAATCAACGTCTCTCGCTGACCCAGCGGGGCCTTAACGATCTCACGCCACATCAACTCACCATGACCGCCACGCCCATACCACGAACACTGTCTATGGTTGCCTATGCGGATCTCGACTGTTCCGTTATTGATGAGTTACCGCCTGGACGAAAACCCATAACCACCGTGTTAATTGATTCATTAAGGCGCGAGCAGGTAATTAAGCGCGTTGGGGCGGCGTGCGCTGAGGGACGACAAGCGTACTGGGTATGCCCCCTCGTTGAGGAGAGCGATGCGCTCGATGCCAACGCCGCTGAGCTCGCATCAGAACAGTTAACAGAGGCACTACCCGACCTCACCATTGGCCTTTTGCACGGTCGCATGAATTCGGGTGAAAAGGCCAAGACGATGGCTGCTTTTGCGGCCAATACGATTGATATTCTTGTGGCGACTACGGTCATCGAGGTCGGCGTTGATGTGCCCAATGCCAGCATGATGATTATCGATAATGCCGAGCGCTTTGGACTGGCACAACTCCATCAGCTTCGAGGTCGCGTGGGGAGAGGAGCGATCGAAAGTCACTGCTTGCTGCTCTATCACACACCCCTTAGCCAAACCGCTCGCTCACGACTGGGTGTCATGCGCGAGTCACAAGACGGCTTCGTCATTGCCGAGAAAGACCTTAAAATTAGAGGCCCGGGTGAGGTATTGGGCACGCGACAAACAGGTGTTTCATCATTTCGCGTTGCTCGGCTTCCCGAACACGAATTCTTATTAGACGAGGCGCAAGCCGTTGCTAACAAACTGGTCCACGGCAATACGACAAGGGCAGAACGCCTAGAATCGCGCTGGACGCGCGCCCGTGAAGCGTTTGCCCACGTATAATCCGGTCTGTCACTCACTCATTGAGGTACCCAATTGTCGATAAACGTGATCTCAACCCAAAAAGTCGGCGCACTGTTACAGGTCATGCGCGTCGATAAGCCGATAGGGACATACCTACTCCTGGCACCCGCACTCTGGGGTCTTATTATCGCGGCGAACGGCTTGCCCTCCTTATTTCTGTTAACCACCTTCGTGGTGGGCTCTGTGGTCATGCGGTCCGCTGGGTGCACGACAAATGACCTTGCTGACCGCAAGCTCGACGGCTTTGTAGAACGAACGCGCAGTAGACCTCTGGTGACCGGCGACGTCTCGGTCATTGAGGCGATGTGTCTGCTCGCCGCATTACTGGCACTGGCGCTCTGGTTAGTGATGCAAACCAATTGGCTCACTGTTCAGCTCTCCATCGTTGGCGCAGTGTTGACCATTATTTATCCGTTCATGAAACGCTTCACGCATTTGCCTCAGGTGGTCCTCGGCGCCGCGTTCTCTTGGAGTATTCCTATGGCGTTTGCGGCGACCTCAGCAAATCTCCCGTCTGGGCTATGGTGGCTGTTTATCGCCAACCTGCTGTGGGTTGTGGTCTACGACACGCAGTATGCGATGGTTGATCGAGAAGACGATCTCCAGGTCGGTATAAAATCAACCGCGATTCTGTTTGGCGACTTGGACACACGCGTTATCCTTGTCTTACAAGTCCTGTGTCTCTTGTCGTTTGTGGCCACAGGGTTGAGCTTTGGCCTTGGACCCATTTATTTTATTTCCATAGCCCTGGTGGGCGCTTTGTTCTTAAGGCATCGAAAGCTCATCAACAACCGGTCTCGTGAAACCTGTTTCCAAGCGTTTAACGAGAGCAAATGGATTGGACTGATCGTAGCGGTGGGGCTGTTGGGACATTACAGCGTCTCGACCGTATAAGCGCATAACGTCGTCATTAGCGAGAAACCCCCACGTGGAACTCAGAGTGTATCCCAGTGTTAACGAACTGCCCAAAGCAGATTGGGAAAGGTCTTTTGCCTCAGAGTACCCGTTTTTAAAGCACGACTTTTTGTCCGGTCTTGAGTCCTCAGGGAGTACCGGTGGAGACTCGGGCTGGCAAAACTGTCACCTCGCGCTTTGGCATGAAGATCGGCCCATTGGAATGGCGCCGGGATTCCTCAAAAGTCACAGTTACGGGGAGTATGTTTTCGACTGGTCATGGGCCGACGCGTGGCACCGCAGTGGGTTGGAGTACTATCCGAAACTGATCACGGCAATTCCATTCACACCGGCTACCGGGCCCAGACTGTGGACCGATCCTACTCGTGAGGACGCGACCTTTGAATTTATTGCCGGCGTCACTCAGTGGTGTGAGTCCGAACAAATATCAAGCTGGCATATTTTATTTCCAGAAGAGACGTTGTCAGCCGTCCTGACTGAGGCCGGTCTCGTGCAACGCATGACCACGCAGTTTCACTGGTTTAACCGAGGTTACTCCGACTTTGACGAATTTTTATCGGAATTCAATAGTCGTAAGCGCAAAGCGTTGAAGAAAGAGCGTGCCGCGATCGCTGCTCAAAATTTGACCCTTACCACGAAGACCGGTGCTGAGATCAGCCCAAGCGATTGGGCATTTTTCTACTACTGCTACCAAACCACCTACCTCAAGCGAAGCGGTCACGAAGGCTACCTAAGCGGCGAGTTCTTCACCGGCGTGTGCCCAACATTGGGCGAAAACACTGTAATGGTCATTGCTCATGAGGGCGAGGTGCCCGTTGCTGCGGCGCTTTACTTTGTGGACGATGACACACTCTTTGGCCGTTATTGGGGATGCTTAAAAGAGTTCGAATTTCTGCACTTTGAAGCCTGCTATTACCGAGGCATCGAGTACTGTATTGAAAACGGGTTATCGCGATTTGATCCCGGCGCTCAAGGAGAGCACAAAATACAACGCGGGTTCGAACCAACACTCACGTACTCTAATCACTGGATTGCCGAACCCCGTCTCAAAGAGGCCGTCGCCGACTTTTGCCGCCGTGACTGCGAGCAGGTCAAACGCTATCGCGACGAAGCCACAGCACTGCTTCCTTTCAAGCAGCGCGCCTAATTACTGAGGTGCTTCGTCGCGCAAAAACACCCACTGCGCACCTTTGGATTGGGCTTCACTGAAGTAGTATCCAGACCCATCAAAGGATTTAAGTGCCTCAGGATCGGTAAGTTGGTTATCGATAATAAACCGCGCCATAACACCACGGGCCTTTTTGGCGAAAAATGAAATCATCTTGTACTGACCGTTTTTTAGGTCCTTAAATTGCGGCGTAATCACGGTTGCGGCCAGAACCTTAGGTTTGACGGCCTTGAAGTATTCATTTGACGCCAAATTAATCAGCACATCCGTATTTGCGGAGGCGAGGTCGGCGTTAAGTGCTTCTGTGACTTGATTGCCCCAGAACTCGTAAAGGTTCTTTCCACGCGAATTGCCAAACTTCAGTCCCATTTCAAGCCGATACGGCTGCATGAGATCAAGCGGTCGCAACAATCCGTAGAGTCCAGAGAGAATTCTCAATCGTGCCTGCGCAAATTCAAAGTCAGGCGCGGCCATAGAATCGGCTTGCAAACCCGTGTAGACGTCGCCTTTAAAGGCCAGCAAAGCTTGTTTGGCATTTTCAGGGGTCGCTGTGGACTCCCAATTCATAAAGCGCTCATGATTGAGGTGCGCAATATTTTCACTCACGCCCATTAATGCACGAATATCATCGGGGGCCAGCGTCCTTGCGTCGTCCACTAACAGTGCAGATTGGTCCATAAAGCGGGGCACAGTAGCGGTCTTTACGATAGAGGGCGTCTGGTAATCCAGTGTTTTTGCGGGTGACAAAACTGTAAGCACGGCGAATCTCTCTGCAATTGCTGTTCACTCGATGATAACCTTCCACGTCGACTTGAGAAATGGGTTAAAACGGTGAACTACTGGGCAACTTTTGCGCAGACTATAGACAATATGAACCGTTCGGTGGGAAATGCCGTCGCTTACACCAGTCTGGTCATGGCATTGGTGACAACAACAGTCGTGGTTTTGCGCTACGGTTTTGGACAAGGCGCCATCGCTGCACAGGAGTCCGTCCTGTATTTGCACGGGACCTTATTCATGTTGGGTGCGGCGCCGACCTTACTCGAGGACAAACATGTCCGCGTGGACGTTTTTTACCGAAACTTTAGTGCGCGGAAGAAGCACTGGGTGAATACTCTGGGCCACACACTATTCACACTGCCCGTCTGCACCTTGATCGTCATCATTTCTTGGGGTTACGTCACAGAAAGCTGGATGATTTTAGAATCGTCACCCGAGCCCGGCGGTATACCTGCAGTTTTTCTGCTCAAAACGCTGATACCCGCCATGGCAGTAATGCTCGGACTACAAGCACTGAGCCAGATCATTCAGGGTTTGATCACGCTCTGCGAGGTCACCGACGATGATTGAAGGTGAACTCGCACTCGCACTCTTCGGGGCCGTTTGTGTGTTGCTGCTGTTTGGCTTCCCCGTTGCATTAACATTGGCCGGCACTGCGCTTTTATTTGCTGGAGGCGGGGTTATTGCGGGGTATTTTGATGCCAGTTTTGTGGGTGCGTTGCCCGGACGTATGTTTGGTACGGTCACGAACGAAACACTGGTCGCCGTGCCCTTGTTTATCCTCATGGGCGTCACACTGGAGCGCGCCAAAATCGCAGAAGAGCTGTTAACGGCAATGGCCAGTGGCTTGGGCGATAGAACGGGTGGACTGGGCATCTCCGTCGTCATCGTCGGCGCTCTCCTTGCCGCAAGTACCGGCATCGTTGGCGCAACCGTTGTAACCATGGGTGTTCTTGCCCTGCCGTCGATGCTCAGGGCCGGATATAACCCGTCACTCGCAACGGGTCTTATTTGCGCGACGGGGACGCTCGGACAAATTATTCCGCCGTCAATTGCGTTGGTATTGTTAGGCGACATCATGTCGACCGCCTACCAACAAGCACAGCTGCAAAGCGGGATTATCAACACACAAACCGTCTCTGTTGGCGATCTGTTTGTCGGTTCATTTATTCCAGGGCTTGTCCTCGTTGGTCTTTACCTTGGATACGTGCTGTTTATGGCATGGCGCTATCCAAGCAGCTGCCCAGCGCCAGAGCAGCGCAACACTCAAAAGTTGTCATTGATCAGTGCCATGCTGCCGCCACTGCTCCTCATTACCATCGTCCTTGGCTCTATCATCGTTGGCGCGGCGACGCCCACAGAGGCGGCAGGCGTCGGTGCTGTCGGCGCATTGATCTTGGCGGCCTACCGATCTGCTTTAAACCGCCAAACGCTTCGAGAAATTGCACAATCGACCATGGCAACCACTAGCATGGTCTTTTTAATCCTGATCGGTGCCGCACTATTTTCCCTCGTATTCAGAGGTTTTGGTGGCGATGAACTCATCGAAGACTTCTTTGCCGGTCTCGGTGGCGGTCCGCACATGGCCTTACTCATTGTCATGGTGGTCATGTTTCTGCTGGGGTTTATCCTAGACTTTATAGAAATTACCTTCGTCGTTGTCCCGATCGTCGCGCCTATTTTGCTTGCTATGGGTTTTGATCCCATATGGCTGGGTGTCATGATTGCCGTTAACTTACAAACGTCATTTTTAACACCACCTTTTGGTTTTGCGCTGTTTTATCTGCGTGGCGTCGCTGATGAATCTGTTGCAACCAGCGCGATTTATCGAGGTGTCATTCCGTTTGTAATCATCCAACTTGGCCTATTGGCCCTGATGTGGATGCGACCCGACATTGTGACGTGGCTACCGAGTATGATCAGTCGCTGATCTAATCCTACACTGAGTCAGTAAATGCTATGAAAAATAACGCCCGACCTGGAGAGCGCTATGAATCCGATTGATGAAACACCAAGACCCACTGGTGAACTGACGCTGCAAACGGTAGCAATGCCTGCCGACACGAATGCTAATGGCGATATTTTCGGCGGCTGGCTGCTCTCGCAAATGGATATCGCCGGTGGTGTTGCCTCAGCCGAGGTCGCTGGTGGCAGAGTGGCGACTGTTGCCGTTCAAGGCATGGCCTTCCTCACTCCCGTTCACGTTGGCGCGGTGGTCAGTTGTTACTGTGACATCCTCGACATTGGTCGAAGCTCCGTTCGTGTCCTCATCGAGGTATGGATCAACTCACAGCAGGACGGCGAGCCCATTAAAGTCACCGAAGGTGAGTTTATTTACGTGGCGATCGACAATGTAAAACGCACAAGAGCGATTACTGGTCAGTAAACGAAATCGGCGGGAGGACTCTGTCTCTCGCATTCAAATACGCGCGCTCCGATATTTCGTGATACCGGCGCACCCCCTCCAAAAAATCTTCATAGGACGCGGCAATTTTCTGTGCCATCGGGTCATCCGCTTTCAAGCGTTCCAGTGCACTCACCGCGTTGATGTAAAGCACGTCTAAAACATCCTCGGGCAGTGGTCGAAGTTTCGTGGAGTGCTCAGTCAGCAACGTCGTCAACGATTGATTATTACGCGCAGTAAACTCATCGAGCATGTCTTGGTTGGTTGCCCGAGCCGCGCCTTCAACAATGGCCTGAAGGTCTTGGGGTAACTGATCAAACGCGTCTTGATTAACCGTGAATTCCAGCATAGCACCGGGCTCATGCCAACCCGGATAATAGTAGTACTCGGCGACCTCCATAAGGCCAAGCGTGCGGTCGTTATAAGGACCAACCCACTCAACGGCGTCGATAACACCCGTTTGCATAGACGTATAGATTTCACCACCTGCGAGACGAACAGCTGTTCCGCCAGAAGCCGCAAACACCTCTCCTGCAAGCCCGGGAATTCGCATTTTTAGGCCATCAAGATCTGCTGCAGATTTCAACTCTCGATTAAACCAACCGGCCATTTGAACACCGGTAGAGCCCCCCGCAAATGGCCGAACACCAAACGGCGCGTAGAGCTCTCGCCACAACTCAAGACCGCCGCCGTAGTGCAACCACCCATTCATTTCTTGTGCCGTCATACCAAAAGGCACCGCCGTGTAAAACACGGAGGCCGGAATTTTACCTTTCCAGTAGTACGCGGCACCGTGCCCCATTTCGGCCACGCCCTGGGCCACCGCATCAAAGACCTCGAAAGGGGGGACGACTTCGCCTGCGCCATAAACCCGCACGGTAAGACGCCCATTACTCATCTCACCGACACGGCGAGCAAAATTTTCAGGGGCTGAACCAAGCCCTGGCAGACCCTTCGGCCATGTAGTGACCAGTTTCCACTCAATGGCCTGAGCTTGCTCCCCTGGGAGCCGATCCCTTGAGCTCTGGTCTGTCTTCTGTGCATCGACGGCCCACAGTCCAAGGGTCGCCAACCAAAGCACAAGCACACCAATGACGGCGACGGGTAAGAGCGTTCTCTCTTTCATAGGAGCCTCACAAAGCCTGAAGATTTGCGTACTGCAGGACAAGCCACTTGCTGCCCTCAGCAAAGTTTACCTCGATACGCGCATTTGCTCCCCGACCTTCCATATTAAGAACCACGCCCTCGCCAAACATGGGATGCACAACGCGCTGACCAAAGCTCAAACCCGATTCGTTGGAAGCGCTGGCGGGCTGCTGAAAACGGTCAATCAAGGGGCGGGTCAAACCACCGTGCAAGCGCACCTCCTCGATTAACGCTGCCGGTATTTCGCGAACAAAACGCGAGGGCGTGTTGTACGTTTCATTACCGTGAAGGCGGCGACTCTCAGCATAGGTGATCAAAAGCCGTTGTTGGGCACGTGTAATACCCACGTAAGCGAGACGGCGCTCCTCTTCCAATCGGCCAGGCTCTTCGACCGACATGCGATGTGGGAATAAATTTTCCTCAAGGCCTGCCAGAACGACCAACGGAAACTCAAGCCCCTTGGCAGAATGCAAGGTCATCATTTGCACGCTGTCCTCATAAGGGTCCGCTTGTGTGTCGCCGGCATCAAGCGCCGCACTGTCAAGGAACTGCTGGAGCGGCGATAGCGTGTCGTCCTCGGCCCTAAACGTCTTTGCCGCCGACACTAATTCTTCTAAGTTTTCGACGCGAGCCTGACCTCGCTCGCCTTTCTCGGCCTTATAAAAATCGATCAGACCCGTCCGATGAATGACGTGCTCCACCATCTCCTCGATCGGCAGTTCCAGTGTCTCGCTGTCGAGTTCATTAATCAAAGCAGCAAAGCCTGCGAGCGACGACCGGGCTCGTGTACTGAGCAAATTATTTTGCTGGGTAAGAACGATCGCCTGCCACATGGAAACACCTTGGTCACGCGCAATCGCGCGCAGGTCGTCGATGGTCTTACTGCCAATACCGCGCGTCGGTGTGTTAATCACACGCTCCAGTGCCGGGTCATCACCACGACCAATAACGAGACGCAAATACGCCAGTGCGTTTCGAATCTCTAGGCGTTCGTAAAATCGCTGGCCACCGTAAATCCGATAGGGGAGACCCCCACGTATCAGCGCCTCTTCAATGACTCGGGACTGTGCATTTGACCGGTACAAAATGGCACTCGACTTGCGCGTATTTCCCTCATCCGTCCACGCTTGGATTTGTTCCACAATAAAACGGGCTTCATCTTGCTCATTAAAACCCGCATACAGCCTTATGAGATCGCCGTCATCGCCATCGGTCCACAAGTCTTTCCCTAAGCGGCCGCCGTTATGGGAAATAACCCCATTAGCGGCGTCTAAAATAGTCTTGGTAGAACGGTAATTCTGCTCGAGACGAACCGTTTGTGTGTCTTTAAAGTCCTGAGTAAACCGCTGAATATTTTCAATTTTAGCGCCGCGCCAACCGTAAATGGATTGATCGTCATCACCGACAGCAACTATTGGGATCGCACTCCCCGCCAGCACCCGCAGCCAGGCGTACTGAATCGAGTTCGTGTCTTGGAATTCATCGACCAATAAAATATTAAATCGGCTTTGATAATGCGCCAGTGTCTCAGGGGACTTAAGCCAGAGCTCATGCGCCCGCAGCAAAAGCTCCGCAAAATCGACTAAACCGCCTCTCTGGCAAGCCTCTTCGTAAGACGCGTAAATTTTGACCATAGTCTTGGTGTAAAGATCGCCGAGCGGGGGATCAATATGACCGGCTCTGAGTCCCTCATCCTTTTGCCCGTTAATAAACCACTGCGCCTGTCGGGGTGGCCACTTTGCATCGTCAAGACCAAGCTCACGGCAAACGCGCTTAACGAGCCGTAGCTGGTCATCACTGTCCAAAATCTGAAAGTTCTGGGGCAGTCCCGCTTCGGCCCAGTGCGTTTGTAGCAGCCGATGTGCCAAACCGTGGAAAGTACCGATCCATAGACCCTGAGTCGGCCGTCCGAGCATCTCTTCGATACGACCCCGCATCTCACGCGCAGCTTTGTTGGTAAACGTCACTGCCATCACCGAATAAGGCGAGAGCCCTTCTGCGCGAATCAGCCATGCAATTCGGTGGACAAGCACGCGGGTTTTACCCGACCCCGCGCCGGCAAGTACCAGCTGATTGCCTTGTTCCGCAGCCACCGCTGAGCGCTGCGCCTCATTCAAACCATCGAGAATATCTGAAACATCCATCCACACAGTGTACTCGAAAGCGCCATTTGAGACGGCATGTAAGGCATTTTTAACGCGTCTTTCTGATACTCTATCGTGGGGTAAAGGAGGTCAGAGCATGGACGATAAAGAAGACGATAAAAAACGTGTACTCACGCCACCGGCCGATTGGTCGGAAGGCCTCAAACCAAAGGCCTCGAGCGACAACGAAGACGACATTGATGAAAGCACTGATTGGCTCGAGGACGACGACTTCGAAGTGCCACCTGCGAGCGAGACTACCGCGGAGCCCGCGATACTAGAGACAGCAGACAATGAGGCGCCGTCGGCGTCGGAAGCACTGCTAACGGACCATAGTAAGACCGAGTCTCAGCCTTCAAGCGGCAACACCAAGGTGGCTTGGGCGATCGCGGTGATTGGACTGATTACCGCCGTGGGTATGGGCGGTCTTTGGGTGGATACGCGCAGCACCGCGGATGTCGAGATCGCAGCGCTAAAAGACACCGTTCGCTCACTCAAGCGCGCTGAAAATAAGAAAGCCGAACCGGATGCTCAGTTAGCGTCAGACTACGCGGCACTGACGACACAAAACCGTAATCTCCAAGAACAATACAATGTGCTTGTGCGTGAAAACGAGTCTCTAAAAGAAAGAGAAGCGCAACGCGCCGCCGATGCTATAGAAAAAATGCAACGCTCAAAAGCCCCTGAAAAGCCCGCTGCAGCAACAGCGCCACCGCAAAGTGGTGGTCGTTGGTTTGTCAATTTAGAGAGCCATACCTCACGTGCTGTCGCTGCCGACAGAGTAGACTTACTGAGAAAGCAGCTCAAGCCGGTTAATGTTTCAGTCGCGCAAGCCGAAGTGAATGGACGGCAGTATTTTAGAATACGAGCGGCAGGCTTCGAATCTAAACGCGATGCCGCACAAGCGTCAGATTGGATGTCTTTACAGCTCAGTGCTGGGCCGTATTGGATTGGAAAAGCGCCGGCGGACGCCCAACGGTCTCAGGCAACTCCCACACCTGCGCCTCGTGTTCAGGACATCAAGGAGCCTGTCACAGCTAAAGCGAAAACACCGATTCGCTTGCAATCACTCCCGATGCAGGAAAATTGGTTTGTCTTCGTAGACACCTATGACCAAGGCAGTCGTGCAGACGCCGTTATTGCCGAACTCAATACTCAGGGACTCGACGCTAAAGTAGCGGTGGAGTCGCGGTCTGGAGAGCTCTTTTACCGTGTTCAAGTCGTCGGTATTGGCAGTCGCGCAGACGGTGAATCCATTGTCACACAGCTCAAAGACGGC
>DGPO01000106.1:0-3885 GCA_002390485.1 Halieaceae bacterium UBA4438
CTGGACAACGAAGAGGCATTTATCACGGTGGGGCAGCAAGTCCCATTTGTGACTGGCAGTTACACCAACACCGGCTCTTCAAACGGCGTGGCCAATCCCTTTCAAACCATTCAGCGTGAAAACGTGGGTGTGACGCTTCAAGTCACACCACAAATCAACGAGGGCGACTCGGTGGTGATGGATATCGTTCAAGAAGTCTCCAGCATATCGCAGCAGGTCCTCTCGGCCTCAGACGTCATTACTAACGAGCGTAAAATCGAAACGAAGGTGATGGCACAAGACGGCGATATCGTCGTGTTAGGAGGGCTGGTTAAAGACGATATACAAGACTCGCGGCAGGGTGTGCCCGTGTTGTCGGGTATTCCTGTGATTGGAAGATTATTCAGAAACGACGTCGTTTCTGTGACGAAGTCGAACTTACTCGTCTTTATCCGTTCCACGATTATTCGCGACGATGAAGACCTTAGGGGGGCGACGGCTGAAAAGTATCGATACATTCGCGATCAACAACGCCAGCGCCGAGATCAGGGGCTGATGTTCCTTGATGACAACGTGATCCCCGTACTCCCGACGTGGGAGGATCGCGTGCGTTCACTCCCTGATGTGGCTGAGGAGCCAATCGATCAGTGAGTATCATTTCTGAGACCATGAGCATCGATGCGTCCCTATCGGTCGAGGGAGAGGGGCCTTTAATTGCAGATCCCCGAAGCGGGCTTTTGCCTTTTGGTTTTTCCAAAGCGCACCAGGTCGTGCTTGAGGACGCTGAAAATGGCTTGGTGTTGAGTCATGTGGGTCCTATAGACACCAACACACTGCTTGAAGTCAGACGCACATCAGGCGCAAATTTTAAGCTCGAACAAGTTGACGAGGCGACGTTCCAGCTTCGCTTGAGCGGCGCCTATCAGCGCAATCAAAATCAGGCGGCCCAAATGGCGGAGGATCTTTCCACTGACGTCGATTTGGCGCGGCTCGTGGATGAGATTCCTGATCTGGGTGACTTGATGGACGCAGAGGATGACGCGCCCATTATCCGACTCATCAACGCGATATTGTCTCAGGCGGTGAAAGAGCAAGCGTCAGATATACACATAGAGACGTTTGAGGACCGACTGTCGGTGCGTTACCGGATCGATGGCGTTCTCGCCGAGGTCTTGTCACCCAAACGTATGTTGGCATCACTGCTGGTCTCGCGCCTAAAAGTAATGGCCAAACTCGATATTGCGGAGAAGCGTATACCGCAGGATGGCCGCATATCGGTCCGCATCGCAGGTCACGCAATCGATATTCGAATGTCGACAATTCCCTCTGCGCACGGCGAGCGCGTCGTGCTCCGATTACTGGACAAGCAAGCGGGCCAGCTCGAGTTAACACAGCTCAAGATGAACGAGCAGGTGCATCAGGGCTACCGTAGAGCGCTTGCCAGACCCCACGGCATTATCTTGGTAACAGGACCTACAGGCTCGGGGAAGACGACCACCCTGTATGCAGGGCTATCGAGCATTAACCAAACTTCTCGGAACATCTTAACGATCGAAGACCCCGTAGAGTACATGCTACCGGGTGTGGGACAGACACAGGTCAACCCTAAGGTGGACATGACATTTGCCCGAGGGCTGCGCGCGATTTTGCGTCAGGATCCCGACGTGGTGATGGTGGGAGAAATTCGAGACTTGGAAACCGCCGAGATCGCAGTACAGGCCTCTCTGACGGGTCACCTTGTGCTGTCCACGTTGCACACTAACACGGCGATTGGTGCTGTGACGCGGTTACAAGACATGGGAGTGGAGCCGTTTTTACTCTCGTCGAGCTTGGTCGGTGTGATGGCTCAGCGGCTGGTTCGACTCCTCTGCATGGACTGTCGAGAGCCGGCCGAGGCCAGTGGCCGCGAGCGAGAATTACTCGGAGTACTGGGAGACGAGTCGGTCCAGATTTATCACGCGAAGGGGTGCGCTAAGTGCAACATGACGGGGTATCGCGGGCGAACCGGTATTTATGAGCTTGTCGAGGTCGATGAGGCGCTTCGAACCGCGATCCACGAGGGTCAGGGTGAGCAAGCGATGTTGTCGGTGGCACGCAAGAATTACCCCGGTATTCAGGTCGATGGCCAGCGCCGAATTTTGGGCGGCGAAACAACGCTTGAAGAGGTCCTTCGCGTTACCTCGGTGACATAGCATGGCGGCTTACAAATACAGGGCGCTCGACTCCGACGGGAAACTGATCAAAGGGGTTCTTGAGGGCGACTCTGAACGGCAAATTCGCGCACAGCTGAGAACCAAGAGCCTTCGTCCGATTGAAGTGACTTCGGCCGGGCGACGCGCAGCCAACGGTACACGCGCGGACCCAGGGGCAAAACGAGGATGGTTTGCCCCCCGACTGAGTGCCAGCGAACTCGCCTTAGTGACACGGCAATTAGCGACCCTAGTGGCGTCGTCGCTCCCGCTGGATGAGTGTCTTCAAGCGGCTGCNNAAGGCACTGTTACTGCAGGTTCGTTCTAAGGTCGCCGAGGGACACACTCTGGCGCATGCCATGGGGCAGTTCCCGCAGACGTTTGGTGACATGTACCGCGCCATGGTGACTGCCGGCGAGCAGGCTGGGCAACTGGGTCCAGTGCTTGAGCAGCTGGCGGACTACACGGAAAATCGACAACACACGGCCCAGAAACTGCAGATGGCGCTGATCTACCCGTTTGTTTTAATTGGCGTGGCCATTGCGGTGGTCACGGCGTTGATGGTGTTTGTGGTTCCAGAGATGGTCGGCATTTTTGCGCAAACCAAAACGGAATTACCCCCGTTAACGGTTGCACTCATCGCCACCAGTGACTTTCTGACGAATTACGGCGTGCTACTCATGGTGGGTCTTGTGATTTTGGTGGTTGTTATACAACGGCTGTTGAAAAACCCTGTGTATAAGAAGGTCTCTGACGCAACGCTACTTCGGGTTCCGGGAATTCGACGCGTTTTAATCGGCATGGATACCTCGCGATTCTCTTCGACGTTAAGCATTCTTATGGCGTCAGGGGTGCCGTTACTGGACGCGCTCAAAATTGCAGGCGCGGTGATGAATAATTTAGTGTTGCGTGCCTCAAGCCAAGAAGTTGCGAGTAAAGTCCAAGAGGGATCGAGCCTAAATCGGGCGCTGTCACAGGAGGACTACTTTCCTCCGATGATGGTCCACATGGTGGCATCTGGCGAGACCAGCGGTGAATTAGAGTCCATGCTTGAGCGGTCTGCCTCGAACCAAGAGCGTGAGTTAGAGGCCACCTTAGGCACGGTTATGGCGTTATTTGAGCCCATCATGGTGGTGTTTATGGGTGGGCTAGTACTGACAATAGTGATGGCAATTTTATTGCCAATATTCGATTTGAACACGATGGTGAGGTAGTAAAGTGAAGAAGCAGAATGGATTTAGCTTGATCGAAATTCTCGTGGTCCTGGTGATCATGGGTCTGTTGATCAGTGTTGTGGCGCCGACCGTCTTAAACAGTGCGGATGATGCTCGGATTCAAAAAGTGCAGGCAGACTTTAAGTCGATCGAAACTGCACTCAAGATCTACCGCTTGGACAATTACGTCTACCCAACGACAGAGCAAGGTCTGGTCGCGCTCGTCGAGGCCTCAACCCTTGAACCCGAGCCCCGTAACTTCAAGAAAGGTGGCTACTTGCCTGATGCGCCGCTAGATCCCTGGGGACGTGAGTATCTCTACTTGTCACCTGGCGAGTACGGCGAGGTTGACATCTATTCACTGGGCGCCGACGGACTGCCCGGAGGCGAAGATCAAAGTGCCGACATCGGCAATTGGGGTGAAGACGACAACTCATAAAGGAGTGCTCGTTCGTGGGTCAACGTCAACGAGGCTTCAGCCTCATCGAAATGCTCGCAGTGGT
>DGPO01000106.1:3928-18891 GCA_002390485.1 Halieaceae bacterium UBA4438
ATTTCGCGTGAAAATCAGGTTCGCAACGTGGCGGCGCTCTTGGGATACGCCCTGACCGAGGCCGAGCTGACTGGGACGGATCACGGGCTGTTGATTCACCGACGAGACGACTTTGATGCGTCTTACGCAGGTCTCTGGTTGCGGCGCTACGATCAGGGCTGGTCTGAGCCTTTGTCGCGCAATAATGCCTTCGAAGACCTTCAGTTTGAGCCGGGAGTGGAACTTGAGCTTCGACTTGAAGAGCAACCCCCCGTCGACGTCGAAGTCCTTGAGGAGGACCTAAACCCCCCACCGCAGATTATTTTGTTTGCCGGTGGCGAGATGACGCCCGGAGAACTGGATTGGATCGACGAACGATCGGGCGATCTGCTCTACACCTTGCGCTGGGATTTGTTTGGTCGAATGACCTTTTTACCAAAGGGAATCGAACCCGATGACTTTTTCGACTGAACACCGAAAAAAAAACCTGGGTTTCACGCTGATTGAAGTGATGGTGGCATTGACGGTTGTCGCTGTGACACTGCCGGCACTCCTGTTTTTGTTGTCTCAGCAAATCGACGGGACGGCTTACCTGCGAGACCGCTCCATCGCCCAGTGGGTGGCCGCCGATCGGGTTGCGGAAGTGCGTCTGGCTGTCGCTAAAAGTCAAAGTGCACGCAAGGGTGTCATCGCGGGAGCTTCTGATCGGGCCGGACGAACCTGGAACTGGCGAAGCGAGATTCGCGATACACCGGTGCCTGGATTTATGCGTCTGACGGTGACTGTAACGGCTGAGGAAGATGAGGACGATGCCGTTTTGTTTACGCTCGACGCCTTTCTTAATGCGGAGACAATCGATGCGCCAGGATAGGTCGATGCGCACGCCGCGTGGTTTTACGCTGATCGAGGTGCTCATTGCTATGGCGATTACTGCCTTCGTCTCGGTGTTGTCTTACCAAGCGCTGTCCACGGCACTGACGGGTATCGAATCGGTCCGCGCCGAATCTGAGCGACTGCACGAGATTAATCGGGCGTTTAATGTCCTCTCGCGTGACATTCGGCAAATGACCAACCGACCGGTACGCGACGAGTTTGGGCAGCTGGCATCGGCCGTCTTGGGGGGGCCGCTGGCGCGAGATCCGCTTCGTTTGACGCGCGCAGGTTGGCACAACAGTACCGGTGCTCCGCGCAGTACCTTGCAGCGGGTAGCCTATCGCCTGGAAGACGATCGCTTGTTGAGGCTGAGCTACCCCGTTCTTGATCGAACGACCGCCATTGAGCCCACTGAAACGGTGCTGGTTGATCGGGTTGAGGGGTTTGAGGTGCGATTCTTGCCGACGATCAAGTCATTGGAAGTGGATCGCAATCAAACCATAGACCGGCGTTTTTGGCAGGAAAACTGGATTTCAGAGGTGGGGTTTACCGACAAGATTATGGAGCCCCCCGCTGCCTTGGAGGTGAGACTTTCCCTTGAGGACTGGGGTGAACTGGAGCGACTTTATGTCATGCCCGCCTTCCAATAAATCACAAGCCGGCGCCGCGTTAGTGATCGCCCTGTTGGTGTTCGCAATTGCTGCGACACTGATGGTGGGTGTGCAGCGCGATTTCAACTTGCAACTGCAGAGGAGCACGAACACGTTTTTTGCTGAGCAGGGGTGGTCCTTTTTATTGGGTGCTGAAACGCTTGCGGAGTTGGCACTGCGATTTGATGCTGACGAGGACGCAAAGCAAGATGCCCCGTTGGATTCATTGCAAGAAATGTGGGCTCAGCCTCAAGCCCCTTATCCTCTCGACGGCATTGGCTTTTTGCGGGGTGATATTTACGATTTGCAGGGGCGCTTCAATATCAACGGTTTGGTCGAGGTCGTAAATCAAGCGCGAGATCCCAACACCCCCTTAGGCGCGGCGCCGGCCGATGTCGGCGAGCGCGACGGCGAGACCCAGCGACTTAATGCCGAGCAGCGCGTTTTACTGCGGTTGCTGTTGTCGATTGAGGAGGCGGAGCTCAGCCGCGCGGAGGCGACTCGCTTGGTTGAGCGTATGACCGACTTTATCGATGCAGACCGCAGTCCACGAATGGACGGGGCGGAGAATGAAGTCTATTTGTCGTCGGCGTTTCCCTACCGAGCGCCTAATCGTCCGATCGCAAGTGTCAGCGAGGTACGAGCGGTCGATGGCATGACGCCGGACCTTTACCGTCTTATTGCACCGTTTCTAACCGTGTGGCCGACTGACGGAGGAAAGATCAATATTTTGACAGCCCCGCCAGAGTTGCTCGCCGCACTGAGTGGCGACGATGCGTTCGAACCGCTCTCTGCACAGCAGGTCGCGCGCATTGTGGAACTTCGAAACGAGGGCATGATCACAGACGTTGATAGCTTTATCCAAGACCCAATGTTTACCAATGCCACAACGACTGACTTGCGAAAAATGATTGGCGTAAAGTCTGACTGGTTCCTACTCGATGCGCGCGTTGAGATTGCCGACCGAGAACGTCGCCTGTACAGTGTGTTGCATCGTCAGGGCCGAGCGGTGTCTGTTGTCCATCGGACCGAAGGCGAGCTGTGATGAGCAGTCAACGTCGAGCATTTGAGCCACTATACTTAACACGTTGTACAAAGAGGTCCGCGATCTAACATGCGCGTCGAAAACTCAAGTGTGATCATTTGGCATGATGGGGAGCCGATGCTTTGGCGGGCTGGCGCCATCAGCGCTGAAGCCATCACCGCTGACACCGTGTATCCAGAGTCAGCGATCGTTGGACTTCCCAGTGATGCTGTTCGGACGACCGCTATCGACGTTACACCTCAAGAGCGAAAACACCTGGCAAAATCATTGCCGTTCATGATGGAAGAGCAGGTCGCCGAGGACGTCGACGACTTGCACTTTGTATCTGCGCCTTTGACCGACGAGCATTTTTTAGTCGCCTTCACACGGCGCGACAATCTCTCTTCATGGATCGAGCAGCTCAGTCAAGCGGAGAGTCTCAAGCTTTTTGCGCCTGAAGCCTTGTGTTTACCGAGAGAGCGAGGCGAGTGTTGCGCTGTGGTAGAGGGCGATTCAGTGGTCTTGCGCTGGAGCGACTCTGAAGGCGCGCGCGTGGATTTGTCGCTCTTGTCGGTCGTACTGGATTCTTTGATGGAGCGACCCGAAAAAATCGTGATGTATGGCACTGACCGAGGGGCTGTAGTCGCTCATTTGAGTGACGAGCAGCAAGCCCTTGTGGACTGGCGCCAAGGTGGATGGGGAGCACTCCTTCTGCTCGCCGATACGCGTCCGAGTCTTAATTTGCGTCAAGGGGCGTTTGCACCCGCGTTACCACTCATGAAGTGGTGGGGTCTTTGGAGGACCGTTGCCGTAGCGGCTTGTGTGGCCATCACCTTGCAGTTGGTTGCCGATCTTGGCCAATTCCAAAAATTGAAGTCACACAATCTTGAGCTGCGCTCAGCGATTCAACAAACCTATCGGCGAGCGAATCCACGTGGTGCTGTGGTTGATGTCGAGAAGCAATTAGACCGACAGATTGCCGAATTTACCGGCGAAGAGGGTCTTTCTGCGTTTACACCCCGCCTTGTCGACGTGGTAACGGCCACGATCTCGAACAGCGGGCGAGTCACCTCGATCAATTACAGCGCGGGGCAACTTCGCCTGAATCTTACCGCTGAAAACTTTTCAGCGGTTGAGGAAATTCGACAAACACTTGAGGGGAAAGGACTCAAGGCGACCCTTGAAACATCCAGCGCGAGGGGCGATGAAGTTCGCGCTCGATTAAGAGTGGAGGTGTCCTAATGCGCGCATGGTTTGCAGCACAATCCCCCCGGGATCAAATGGCACTGATGCTCCTAAGTGGGTTTCTGCTCCTGTTTCTACTGTTTCAGTTTGCATTGTCGCCAGCAGGCGAAGCGCGTCGTCAAATGGCGAGTAATAATGATGCGGCGAGCGCTCAATTGTCGCGTGTTGAAACCAAGGTCAGCCAGCTGTTGAGCCTGAGAGAGAGTGGCGACACGGGTGCGAATCAAAACCTATCATCGACGCTCAGTGCCGCCGCACAAAATGCAGGATTGGTCGTAAAGCGCCTTCAGCCCAACAGTCGCGGTGAGGTGCAAGTGCGTTTTGAGGGTGTCGACTTCGATGCATTACTGCAGTGGCTTGAGACTGTAGAGGGCAATGAAGGTCTGCGTATTGTCGACGCTTCGCTCAGCGACGCGGGTCGTGCGGGCGGTGTTAACGCAACATTAAGAGTTCGAGGCCAGTAGCTGTGGGTCGCGTGACGGTACTGGTACTGACGGGCACCGTCTTGCTGGCGTTGTTCATCGCTCGCATCCCGGCTTCGGTCGTCAGTGCTCTTTTGCCCTCGACGGTCACTGCCTCAGGTTTTACCGGTTCACTGTGGCGCGGGTCAGCCTCGCACATGGACGTCAGTCAGCGTGGACAGGTGTTTGCCTTAGGACGTGTTAACTGGGTGCTCAGTCCTCGGGGTCTTTTGTGGGGTGACGTCTTGACGCTCGAGAGTCGCTGGGGCGATCAGCGAGCAGATCTTGCGCTGGATTTTGGATTGGGCGGCACGGCACACCTAAACGAGGTCATGCTGAGCCTTGATTTGGGCTGGGTGCGCAACTTGATTCCGCTTTATGTTGCGGGTCGTTTTACTGCGGACATGGACCATCTGGCGGTCGACTCGACCGGCATGCTGCTCGAGGCGAATGGCCGCATTGTTTGGGAGAATGCGGCGTGGCGTGCGGTCGGTGGCGATGTCTCGCTTGGGACCTACGTGATTGATATTGATACGACAGACCAAGGTGTCCAAGGCCGTATCTCAACGCGAAAAGGGGCACTGGAGGTCAACGGTCAGTTTGCGATAGCGCAGGGGCGCTACACGCTCGCCGCTGATCTCTCGGGCCCGGCGGCGCGCAACGAAGCGTTTCAGCAGGCGATCGCTCTTTTGGCGGTTCCAGTCGGCAGTGGCTACCGAATCGAGTTAAGCGGTACACTCTAAAACTACGAGGGCTCTGGGGCCTTTCTGAACAACAATAACAAAGTGAGATGCCTATGAAGTTTTGGCGATTGCTTGTTGTCCTCGTCTCAGTAGGAGGTGCTATGTCGACAACAGCTCAAGATCCCCAACAGGTGATGAACGAATTTCCTCCCACCGCGGACGCACAAGTCACAAAGAAGAACCACCGCGATTGGCCGTTTAGTCAGTGGTCTTTTCAAAATTTTGGGGCGCCCAATAATACGGTCATGGTGCCTCGTGGCGGTGAGATCCATCACTTTGCGCGCGATGAGTCGCGTCTCAGTGAACTTCGCATCGGTGGGCAGTCAGTGGCTGAGGTTTTCGGTGCGAATGCGGCGGACGCACTGGTCGTTGTTCAGGGAGACACCCTGGTACTCGAGTCCTATTGGAATGGGATGGACGCGCATCGACAGCATATTTGGTACTCAATGACCAAGTCGTTGGTCAGCAGCATTGCCGGTGTGCTTGTCGAGAGTGGCCAGCTTGAGCTCACGAAGAGTCCTTCTGATTACATACCCGAATTGAAAGGCAGTGCCTTCGATCGTGTGACCGTACAACACGTCTTAGATCACGCAACGGGGCTCGCGTTTGAGGAAAATTATGTTGATCCGCAGAGCGATTTTTTCCTCTACTACGCGCCCGCATTAAACATGGGTTATCTTCCAGGCGCTGCTGATCTGCAACCGGGACAGTCGGAGATTTACGGGGTTTATGACTTTTTGAGTCACTTCGTAAAGCCAGACCTGCAAACACCGCCGGGGCAGCGATTTGACTACAACTCGGCGAACGCGGATGTCCTCGGTTGGCTCGTGTCACGACTGATGAAAAAGCCGCTCAATGAC
Organism: Halieaceae bacterium UBA4438; assembly: GCA_002390485.1. GTDB lineage: Bacteria > Pseudomonadota > Gammaproteobacteria > Pseudomonadales > Halieaceae > Luminiphilus. Next base: position 9,764 of record DGPO01000106.1, read on the forward strand.
GTGATTCGTGATGCGGTTTGGTCGAAAATTGGGGCGGAGCATGACGCCTATATTGCGGTGGACCGCGCCTACATGCCCGTGGCAACAGGGGGCTATAACGCGACCGCTCGCGACAGTGCGCGCTTTGGCATGCTCATCCGTGATAAAGGTGTCTTTGGTGGAGAGCGGGTGCTTCCTAAAGAATGGCTAGAGCATATGGTTGACGTCAAAGACAGCGACCGGCAGGCGATGAACATCAACCCCAATTACTCCAAGGCAGATTGGGTTGCTTACCAGGACATGTGGTGGGTACTCGACGACGAGGCCGAAGAATTTTGTGCTGTAGGCATTCACGGTCAGGTCATCTACATCAACCGTAAGACCGATACGGTCATGGTCTGGTTCTCAAGCCAGCGCGATGCGGCGTCAACGCTCGCCCCCGAGTTTCCAGTCAAACTTAATGCGGCGCGAAAAGTCGCAAACTACTTAGCGGAGCAATAAACCATGGCAGCAGGAACACCCGTATGGTCCAGTCGTTTTGCCTTCATTATGGCCTCTGTCGGTTTTGCGGTGGGTTTGGGCAATATTTGGCGCTTTCCCTACGTCACTGGTGAAAATGGGGGCGGCGCGTTTGTGGTGGTTTATTTACTCTGCGTGTTCGCTATTGGCGTCCCGTGTGTGATGGCAGAACTGTTGGTGGGTCGCAGAGGTCAATCGAGCCCCTCTAAATCCATGGCGACTGTCGCCCAGGAGAGTGGGCGCAGTCGATTATGGGGTGGCGTCGGCGGATTGGGTGTCTTCACGGCGTACACAATTTCAATTACCTATGCGGTGGTGGTTGGATGGGTGCTTTGGTATCTCCTCCAAGCGGCCAGTACTGGCTTTGCGGGGGTCGATGCGACGTCGTCAACACAAACGTTTAATGCGTTACTCGCCGACGGCTCAACCATGTTGGTGATGACGGTCGTGGGCAATCTCATTGTCGGCAGTATTATTTACGCGGGTGTCACCGGCGGTATTGAGCGCGCAGTCACGGTGATGATGCCGTTACTGTTCGCGCTGTTGGTCGGACTGAGTATTTACAACGTCTTTGCCGGTGGATTCGCCGAAACCATGCGCTGGTTGTTCACACCCGATTTCAGCAAAATTGACGGTCCAGTACTTCTTGCCGCAGTGGGGCAGGCCTTCTTTTCAATTGGCGTGGGCATGGGTGGAATGATGACCTACGGGTCTTATTTGCCGGCAAATTTCTCGATCACGCGCGGCGCCTTGCTGATCGTTTTGGCGGACACTGCCGTGGCTTTGCTCGCCGGTTTTGTCGTGTTCCCAATGGTCTTCAACTACGGACTCGATATTGCAGGCGGTGCAGGTCTGATTTTCCAGACCTTGCCGGTTGCGTTTGCTCAAATGCCCGGTGGACATGTGTTTGCTGTCCTCTTCTTTGTCATGTTGTCGGTAGCGGGCGTGACATCAATGGTGGGGCTGTTGGAGTCGGTGACTAATTGGACCGATCAGCGAACAACGCTGGGCCGCGAGATGAGTGCGGTTGTGGTGGTGGGATCGGTGACGTTCTGCAGTGTCGCATCGGTCCTCTCATACAACGTTTGGCAGGATTACACGGTGTTTGGCATGAACTTCAATGCGGCGTCAGAAGGGCTCTATGACAAGATCACCCTCCCTTTGGGCGGTCTTCTCATTGCCCTGTTTGTGGGATGGTTCATGAGTCGTGAGCACAGTTTTTCTGAGTTGGGTACGGACGCGCGGGTGTTCTCCATTTGGCAAGTGTTACTCCGGTTTGTGGTGGTTCCCGCCATTGCTATTATTTTAATCACAGGGTTGGTGTAGCACATGTTAGCGACAGTCACTGATTGGCTTTGGTCTTACGTTTTAATCGTTGCACTGCTCGCTGTGGGTATTCGTCTGACTGTTACGGCCCGTTTTGTACAGATTCGCCTGTTCAAGGAGATGTTCAGGGGGCTGGCGAGCGGTTTCTCAGCAACCGATAAAGGCCTCTCAAGCTTCCAGTCATTGGTGGTGAGCGTTGCGGGTCGGGTGGGCGGCGGTAATATTGCCGGCGTCGCGGTTGCGATCACACTGGGTGGGCCAGGCGCCTTGTTCTGGATGTGGTTGATTGCGCTAATCGGCATGGCAACCAGTTTGTTTGAGTGTGCGCTGGCTCAGCTCTACAAACAGAGTGACGGGTCTGAAACGTATCGTGGCGGCCCAGCCTATTTCATGCACTTTGGTCTTGGCTGGCGCGTTATGCCGGTTATTTACTCGGGACTTTTACTGATTACAGTGGGCTTTGGCTTTAACGCTGTGCAAACGTATTCGGTGACTAATTCTATTGAGTCGGCGTTTGCAATCCCGACGTGGCAAAGCGGCATTGTGTTGACTGCAGCCATGGCGATTATTTTATTCGGCGGTATTCGTCGTCTTGCGGCAGTGTCGCAGGTGATCGTTCCCGTTATGGTCACGGGCTATTTTGCATTGGCGATGGGTATTTTGATCGCCAACATCAGCGAGGTGCCCGCAGCACTGGCGCTCATCTTCAAGTCAGCCTTCGGCCTTGAGCAAATGGTGGGTGGTGGCGTGGCTGCTGCGATCATGCAGGGCGCGAGGCGGGGACTTTTTTCCAACGAGGCAGGTCTTGGAACCATCCCTAATGTAGCGGCAACGGCCGATGTAGAGCACCCCATTTCGCAGGGCCTGGTGCAAAGTTTGAGCGTGTTTATCGACACGATCGTACTGTGCACCTGTACCGCACTCATCATACTGCTCTCATCAGCCTATCAACCGGATGCGATCAATCCGCAGGGGGTTGTGCTGACGCAATTAGCGGTCGCTGAGCAAATAGGGGGATGGGGCGAGTCCCTGGTGAGTGTTTTTTTGGTGCTCTTTGCCACCACGACCATTGCCTACAACTGCTATTTGGGTGAGAACAGCATTGCCTATTTCGCTAATCGTCCCGCTTGGGCGATACCCGCTTTTCGCATTGCGGTGTTAGTCATGATTGCGTGGGCGTCAGTGCAAGACTTGGGCACTGTATTTAGCTCCTCGGATCTCACCATGGCGTTGTTGGCGATCACAAACTTGCTCGCGCTCTGGTACCTGGCGCCGGTGGGTATGAAGCTACTTCGAGACTACGAGGCACAGCTGCGCGGCGGTGTAGCGCCCGTATTCAAGCGTGAGACATTGCCGGATGAGAAAATTGACGAGGGCAGCTGGTCTTGAGCATTTTCGATCCCAATCTGTCCTCCGCGACATCACTGGATGCGTCGCGGGTCAACACTCCGGATCTAGGGGCTGATCATCGTCGACGCAATGACCGCTCACGAACGACCGAGCGGTGTGTGTTGTGAGTACTTTAGCGAAACACATCGTCATTACCGGACCCACAGCAGGCATAGGCCGTGCTGCCGCATTGAGTCTTGCAGGACAGGGTGCACAGCTCACGCTTTTGTGTCGAAATCTCGACAAAGGCGCAGATCTCTCTGAGGCCATTGTGAGCGCAGGTGGGCTCAAGCCACATCTGGTGCAGATGGATATGGCGAGTCTTGACGGCGTTCGTCGTGCCGCGACAGCGGTTCTGGATCTGGGCCTTCCCATTGACGTGCTGCTGAACAATGCAGGCCTTATCAACTCTCACCGCAGGGAAACTCAGGATGGCTTTGAAGAGACACTCGCCGTCAATCATTTCGCCCCTTTTCTCCTGACGGGCCTATTGCTCCCGGCCATTCTCAAAGCCGCACCGGGCGCGCGGATCGTCAATGTGGCCTCAGGTGCACACAGTTTTGTAAAAGGCATGGGGTTTGACGACATTCAACTTGAGCGGCGCTATAAGACGTTTGAAGCCTACGGCCGCTCAAAATTGGCCAATATATTGTTCACCCGAACACTTTCGCAGCGACTTACTGGGAAAGGTGTCACGGTAAACTGCCTGCACCCGGGGGCTGTTGCGACCGATATAGGCAAACAGCATGGCGAGCTCATCGCAAAAATCATTCCGATTCTGTTAAAACCGTTTTTCCGAGGCCCTCAAAAAGGCGCCGAAACATCGATTTATCTGTGCGCCAACGAAGAGGTTTCAGATCAGACGGGCGGCTATTGGACTAACTGCAAGCTGACTAAAGTGAAGCCCTGGGCTGAGGACGATGTCGAGGCGCGCAGGCTCTGGGATTACACACAAGACACGCTTGGCTATGAGTACCCAACGCTATAAGGACCAAGGGTTTACTGAGTTTCAGTCAGCTCAACGTCAAACGTTAATGTAGCACCCGCGCGGTCGGTCTCTATCGTCACAGTGTCACCGACACGACGTTTTTCCATAATGGATAAGTAGTCTTCATTTGTTCGCACCGGCTGTCCATCGACACCGGTAATGATGTCACCCAGCACAATATCGTTACGGCCCACGCGACGTGCTCCCGTCATTCCGGCATCGTCCGCCGGGAAGCCACGATAGGTTTGTACAATGGGTACGCCCGTGATTTTGTTGCGTTTAATCCACGCATCTGATGCGCGTTCAATGCCCAGTACCGGCCTTAAAATTTTGCCATAGGCGATGAGCTGGGGAACGACCTCTTTGACCGTATTGACGGGAATGGCAAAGCCAATGCCTGCACTTGCACCGCTCGGTGAGTAGATTGCGGTGTTGACGCCCACCAACTGCCCCAGTGAGTTCAGGAGAGGTCCGCCCGAATTGCCGGGGTTAATCGCGGCATCGGTTTGCACAACGCCACGAATTTTACGACCACTTGGAGACTGTATTTCGCGCCCTAGCGCACTCACTACGCCCACCGTTAGTGTGGTATCGAGACCAAAGGGGTTTCCGATCGCCATGACTTTCCGACCCACGGAAAGCTCGGACGAGTCGCCGAGTGGCAGCTCGATCAACTCATCAGGAGGGGCTATTAGTCGCAGAACAGCAAGGTCACGCTCAGGCGCAAGCCCCACCACTTTTGCTTCGAACTCGCGTTGATCGCTCAGTGTGACGGTCAATCGGTTGGCGCGTGCCACAACATGGTAGTTGGTGACGATGAGCCCGCTGTCATCCCAGACAAAGCCAGACCCGGCGCCTTGTGGAATTTCCATCACGTTGAGACTGAACATCTGTCTGCGTAATGCGGTCGATGTGACGTACACCACCGACGGACTTGCGTTACTGAAGACTTCCGTTGTGTTTGCCTCGTCGTCTGTCGCAAAGCTGAGGTAGTCGACTGCGTTTGCAGACGTCGAAAAATGGCTAAAGAGTAGTGCAAGGCCCGCTAGGGCACCTGCGAAAAATCGTTTGATCATCGGTTCTGCAGGGCTTCAATCCGCTGATCAAGCGGTGGGTGAGAGGAGAAAAACCGTCTCATGCTGGAGCCGCCGGGACTGATGCCAAACGCGGTTAATTCATCGGGTAGGTCGGAGGGGCGTTCGGACTCGGCTTTTAAGCGTCGCAATGCGGCGATCATGTTCATTCGACCCGCAAGATCGGCGCCGGCGGCATCTGCCCGGTATTCACGGTAGCGCGAAAACCACATCACAATCATCGCTGCGAGAACACTGAGGAGGATTTGAGCAAAAAAGGTGCCGATCCAATAGCCCATTCCCAAACCACGTTCGTTCTTAAAGATCACGCGATCAATGGTGTGACCGATAACCCGGGAAAAGAACAGAACAAAGGTGTTCACCACACCCTGAACGAGTGCAAGTGTAATCATATCGCCATTCGCGACGTGTCCAATTTCGTGTGCCATGACCGCCCGAACCTCATCGGGTTTCATGCGCTTCAGTAGGCCCGTGCTGACCGCGACCAGCGCATTATTACGATTCCAGCCGGTGGCGAAGGCATTGGGTGCCTCTGATTGCCAGATGCCCACTTCCGGCATGCCAATACCCGCGTTATCGGCAAGTTGGCGAACGGTTTGAACAAGCCATTCTTCGTCTCGGTTAGCGGGCGTTTCGATAATACGAGTGCCGGTACCACGTTTAGCGCTCCACTTAGAGATAAAGAGCGAGAACAGTGACCCCAGCATGCCGAAGAGCCCACAAAAAACGAGCAGTGCGTTGAAGTTAAGATCAACGCCATTACTTTGAAGCAAACTTTCAAACCCGAGTAGGCGCCAGACAACACCCACAACCAGCATGACCGCGAGGTTGGTTAGAAGAAACAATAAAATACGCATGCGGTGTCTCCACAAAGGTTTACATTCAAAGTATACGTGGTGCCGTTAGACTGGATTTTCAAGCGCAGGTTCCGAATTTTCTTCCTCATCGTCTTCAAGGCCAGGCAGTGCAATTTGGCTCACAGTCAGTTTCGGTAGCTTGCCGTCTTTCAATGCAACCTCTAGGACGTCCACGCGCAATCCGAAGTCCTTGGAACTCAGTTCAAACACAAGATTACTGGCTTCGTCACGGTGCTTGTACGAGGCAACCCGCGTGCGATCAGCGCCATCGACCCACTCCTTAGCGCGACCCCAATAGTGTCCGTCCTGATTTTTGAGGATGAAGTGTCGCTCCACGTCAGCGCTCCTTGTGCGTCTAGTCGTTTAACAAAATGTCTTTAGCTTGATTGATTTTGGCGGCAAGAAAGTCATTGCCACCACGATCGGGGTGCAGCTTCTGAATTAGGCTGCGGTGCGCCGCGATGATCGCCTCTTGGGTCGCACCTTCTGACAATCCGAGGGTTGCGAGTGCTTCGCTGCGTGAACTGCTGGCGCTGGCTTCTTGCTGCGCCTCGCCACGCTCCTGAGCATCTTCTTCAGCGCTCTGCGCGCGCTGGTCGACATAGGCTTGCAGCAACTCGGCCGACTCCTCGTCCTCTTCACGGTAGTGCGTCAGAAGCGAGTGCAAATCTTCAAGCGACAGCTCTGAAAGCAGCCAGTCTTTATGTGGACCGGCGATGACTTCGCCCTCGATCAGGCCGGTGCTGTGGTCCAAGGTTGCAGACAAATGCGCCGTTTGAATTGAGGATTTTCCCTGTTGGGCTTTGTGCTGCTGCCGCACCTTATTGATAAAGGGCATCGCACGGATAAGCCAAGGCATCACCTGACGAAGAAATACAAATGCGCCTGTAATCGCGGCGCCAAGCCAGTGCATTCGCCCCGTCAAGGTGAGGAACAGGACGGTGAGTACTGCAATGCCGACGAAGAACTTGATGTATCCGGCGCGCTGTTTGTGCGGCGGCATCTTGCGCACGTTCCAAAGAAAAGAAATAGCGAGAGCAGCGATGGCTACGGCGATAATGACTCGTATCACAATGTGGTCCTTTCAGTCTTAGTGAGCGTCCGGGTTACTGTCCGTCGGGCAGCTGAGTGAGCAACAGTTTATCACTTTCCTGGCCCGAACCTTCGAGGGCTTTTCGTCCACCCGTGACAAACCTCACCACGGCGCGCAATAACGCTTTTAGTCGCTCACCGCTGGCGTCATTGAGTTGAATGTGTGCACCGCCCGACAGCGCTGCCAGAGATGCAAAACAGCGCGAGGTAGCCTCATCGTTTGCTTCTTGAAAAATCAGCAGTGGCCGTCGAGCAAGTCGACACTGCAGGGCAAGCGCATTAAGTGCGGTTGGATTTTCTTCACAGGCGTCGCCAATATAGACAATCGCCTTCACCGAGCGACTGCCTTGGAACTCACTTAGCGCGTGTTGAATGACGCGCTCAATCTGTGTCATGCCACCCCGACAGTGAACCGCATTTAACTCCGAGAGCAGTAGCGCAGGTTCGGTGAGCCATGGGCTGGCTCTAAACTCACCAAGCCCTCTGAAGTAACACAGCTGAAGCGCAAGTGTTGTGTCTTCAGCGGCGGCCTCAAAGAGTGATTGATGCAATGATCGTGCAACATGCCACGTTGGCTCTCGAGACGCGGTCGCATCAAGCGCAAAAATAAGGCGTGTCTGCGCGTCTGCGACGCGTTTGACCGCGCGCGCTTTAGTGACAAACGCAGAGACGCTGCGCGTGCGTGTCGTAACCCGTTTTGCGATGAGAAAGCCCTCAGTGATCGGGCTCATAGTAACGGTTTAGCCCTCGTTGAGTAGACCTTGGTCGACGAGTTCTTTGAGGTAATGGCGCCGCGTCTTAAGTTCAACAATGGCCGAAGTGATATCAATATCGCTTCGCGTTTGTCTTTTATCGGACGCGATGTCGAGCAGTTTGCGACTCGATAAGTCGCTGGCATCGGTCCTGAGCGACCGTTTCGGAATCGATATGATAATGGGCACTGTACTGTCTCCCTCGGTCCAATGTGTAACTCGACCGATGCAATGTTTGTCTAGGTATAAAACTTTAGACCACCCATATGACAAAAGTTCAGCGCTATACTCCGTGTTGATGAATTTTTTGTTGCAGGGGATGCGCTTTGGACCTCATAGAGTTACGACGTAAACAAACGTTGCCGCCGGTAGACGCGGCGCTTCCAGGTCGTGATGCGCCTATGGCTGTGACCCACGATCACACAGTCTTGAAGACACCTTTGTCAGGACCTTTTCCGGCACATCTAGAACAGGCAATGTTTGGCCTGGGTTGCTTTTGGGGAGCTGAGCGTATTTTTTGGACACTGCCGGGTGTGTACACAACGGCGGTCGGCTACGCCGCAGGGATCACACCGAACCCGACCTATTACGAAGTCTGCACTGGGCAAACAGGACATAACGAGGTGGTATTGGTTGTTTTCGACCCGACCCAAACCAGCTATGCGGCCCTTCTTGCCGTGTTTTGGGAGAGCCATGACCCAACCCAAGGAATGCGACAGGGTAACGATTTTGGTACACAGTACCGCTCGGGTATTTACACTTATTCAGAGGCTCAGACTGAGGCGGCAACCCTGAGTGCTGATGCTTATAACCACCGTCTCAATGCGGCCGGGTTTGGCCGGATTACGACAGAGATCAGCGACGCGTCTGAGTTTTACTACGCGGAGGATCACCACCAGCAATACCTCGATAAAAACCCTCAGGGTTATTGTGGGATCAGTGGTACTGGAGTGACCTGCGCCATTGGGACGGGCGTGCTCGCCTAGCCCAGTTCTCTGGCCAGTACGGCACAGACGGCCGTATCGACGCTCAAAATTCGATCGCCAAGACTCACCAGGGTGGCGCCCATGTCTTGGGCAAGTGCCACCTCGTAGTCTATGAATCCGCCTTCAGGGCCAATGAGCAGCGCACG
>DGPO01000106.1:19060-52208 GCA_002390485.1 Halieaceae bacterium UBA4438
CTCTTCTCGACACGGTAAGAGTGAATGAGGTGTAGTTCGCCGACACCAAATTCGGCCACAGAGCGAAAAATGCGTCTGAGCATCTTCGGCCGCGGCAGAGCAAGGATAACTTGAGTGGGGTGCCGCGCCCGAGGTAAGTCTTGCAACTCTACGTCGAGCGACACTTCGCTGTTGGTGACCGAGACGACGGTGGCGAGGCCACTTTTGCCGTTGATGAGTCCGACACGAACGGTCTGTCCGGGAGTGACCTTTAATATCGACAGTAGGTGTTTCGCACGGTAATCCCTGAGGACCACCGTCGCGTGCGCGACCCAGTCGAGTTCTCTGAGTAAGACAATATTCATAGAAAACGAATTAGTCCGTCCACAGGTCGTAGTCGTCGGCGTCTGTGACCTTGCGTGAGACGATATTGCCCGGCTGTAAGCCTGTATTGTCGCGCAGATAAACCGCGCCATCGATCTCAGGTGCGTCGCCTTTTGAGCGACCTATGGCACCGTCCGGTGTAATTTCGTCAACGATTACATCCAAGGAGTGACCTATTTTTTGCTTCAACCGCGCGGAGCTGATTTCCTGCTGAAGGGCCATGAACCGATGCCAGCGTTCCTCCTTCACGGCCTCAGAGACCGGGTTGTCCAGAAGATTGGCGGCAGCGCCTTCTACGGCAGAATATTTGAAGCAACCCACGCGGTCCAACGAGGCTTCTTTGATGAATCCCAGTAGCTCTTCAAACTCGGCTTCTGTCTCGCCTGGGAAACCAACAATAAAGGTTGAGCGAAGCGTAATGTCGGGGCAAACGGCTCGCCAGGCCTTGATACGATCGAGAGTCTTTTCGGCAGCCGCTGGTCGGCGCATGCGCTTTAATACTGAGGGGCTGCCATGCTGAAGTGGAATGTCCAGATAGGGCAGAATCTTGCCCTCGGCCATGAGAGGAATGATGTTATCCACATGAGGGTAAGGGTAAACGTAGTGCAGTCGTACCCATATGCCCAAGTCGCCCAGCGCCGTTGCGAGATTGATGAGATCGCTTTTTAGCGGGCGCCCATCCCAAAAGTCTGTGCGGTATTTTATATCGACGCCATAGGCACTGGTGTCTTGCGAGATAACAAGAAGCTCTTTAACGCCAGATCGCGCAAGTTGCTCCGCTTCTCGCATCACATCGCCAATAGGGCGACTGACCAAGTCTCCACGCAGACTTGGGATAATACAAAACTGGCAACGATGGTTGCAGCCCTCTGAAATTTTCAAATAGGCGTAATGTCGGGGGGTGAGCTTGACACCCTGTGCGGGTATGAGATCAAGCTTGGGGTCGGGCTTGTGTGGGTTAGGCAGTACTCGACGGACTTCGGAAAGCACTTCCTCATAAGCCGCCGGACCGGTAATACCCAAGACTTTCGGGTGGCGCTCTAAAACTAAATTAGCTTGCTCGCCACCACCCATACAACCGGTGACCAGGACCCGACCGTTCTCTTCAAGCGCCTCGCCAATCGCAGCCAGCGATTCTTCCTTTGCGCTGTCGATAAACCCACAGGTATTCACAATGACAACACCGGCATCGGTATAGGAGGGCGAGACCTCGTAGCCGTCGAAGCGCAGCTGGGTCAGTATTCGCTCAGAATCGACCAAGGCTTTAGGACAGCCTAAGGAAACGAAACCGACTTTTTGGGGCTGAGACATTGAGGTTTACCGTATCAATCGTGTGCCGCATTGTCTCATAGCGTGACGTCTCGTTCGCTGCCGTAAGTGTTAACCGGTAATTCTGCACGCAATCGCTTTAATAAGTCTTCGGACTCGTCTTTGTTGAGAAACTCGCCAATGGCGGTTCGACTCTCACGGTTATGCAGCCACAACTGAGGGCCTTCCCACTTATTTTTCGGACTGATGACGTTGACGGCTGTTTCACTGCGTGCCCAGAGCCACGTTCGTTTAGGCACAAAGTATCCTTTCTCCACCCTTATGAACTGCTCTGAGACCGTCACAATTTGACGGTATTCGAGGTTCCAACTGACGTAATACAGCGCCCCCGCAAGCGCCATGAGCTCAGCACCTGCAAACGGTAAAATTGGCCAGGCACCGAGCAGCGCAAAGCCAATTGCTGCGCCCAATGACGGAATGGAAATCGCAATGAGCGCATAGAGGTTGGTCTGCCACGTCGCACTCTTGTTGGGTTTAACAATAATAACGCGGGCGTTATCTTCAGACTGTTCGGTAATCACTGCGTCAACCCTTCTAAGGCGCTTTTCAGCCTAATGATCAAAGTGAGAACGGTATCGGGGTGAACGCCGAAATCCAATCACCTGTTGAAGGTGCGCACAGTTTAAGTCGTGTCGCATGCAGTAAAAGTCTTGGAGACGCAGCCAATGCGCTGTCGTGGGCGTACATATCGCAGCCAATAATGGGGTGCCCCAAGGACTGCATATGAATACGAAGTTGGTGAGAACGCCCTGTGACAGGCATGAGCTTGATCAATGTTCGGTTTCCTGAGCGCTTGAGCACTCTGAAGTGAGTTAGCGCCTGTTTGCCGCGGACTTGGCAAATCATTTGTTTAGGGCGATTGGGCCAGTCGGTTGCGATGGGCAGTTCCACCGAGCCCTCATCGTCTATAAGTTCACCCCACAAAATTGCTGTGTACTCTTTCTGAATCTGTCGGCGTTGGAATTGTCGCGCGAGCTCCGAGAGACTCGCTTTATGCTTGGGTACGACCATGATTCCAGAGGTGTCCAGGTCTAATCGATGCACCGCATGAACGTCGGGGAATCGTGGCTGAAGGCGCCGAATCAAGCTGTCGTGATTCAAAGGGTGCCGTCCGGGGACGCTCAACAAATGATGGGGTTTATCGATTAACAGAAGGTCCGCATCCTCGTACACGATGTGGATGGATTCTTGGCTGTGAGGGACTAAGTAGGGCGGTAACTCGTCGTACTCAGGTGCTGATGGTGATGATGGTGCGTTGGGCGTCACGCCGCGACTCGGCGCTCGAGAGCTTGCAAGTAACGCCTGACACTTTCGGCGAAACCATACCGGAGCGAGTCGGTAATCAATGCGTGTCCAATGGACACCTCTAGTAAGTGGGGGATCGTGAAGTCGGGAAGGTTTGTCAGGTTCAAATCATGGCCGGCATTAATTCCCAGACCGGCATCGTGCGCCGCGACGGCGGCTTCTGAAAACTGGCAAAGAACACGCTCAAAATGACCGGCGGCGTGTGCCACGGCATAGGACTCTGTGTACAGCTCGACGCGGTCGGCACCGATCTCGGCAGCTGCACTCATGCTCTTAGGCTCAGGATCCATAAATAGACTGACGCGACAGCCCATGGCTTTGAGCGACGCAATAATCGGCACGAGTCGCTCAGCGTCTTGGCTTAAATCAAAGCCATGGTCTGATGTCAGCTGAGCGTTGGTGTCAGGCACAAGGGTCACTTGCGCGGGACGTGTGGCCTCGACGAGCGCCATAAATCCGGGGTAGGTCGCGATTCCGTCTCGATCGCTCGGCATGCGAGGCGCAAAAGGGTTGCCTTCTAGATTGAACTCGACCGCAAGTGAAGACGCTAGGTCGTAGCAGTCGGTCACTCGAATATGGCGCTGATCGGGCCTTGGGTGAACCGTGATCCCGCCGGCCCCTGCTTCAATAGCAGTCGCTGCAAATTCAAGTGGCGAGGGTACGAATGTGTCGCGCGAGTTTCGTATGAGCGCGACTTTGTTGAGATTAACGCTGAGTACAGTCATGGCGAGACGCGGGTCACTCTCAAGAGGACGATTGGATCCACTGGGACGTTTTGAAGCGGCATCTGGCCTTGTTCGGTTGTTCCCACCGCGTTTGCCGTTGGTGATGAGGCCATAAAATCGACGATGCGCATGCCACTTATGACTTCCCCAAACACCGTGTAGCCTGCTTTAAAGGGCGTCCAGTCGAGATTCGGATTGTTACGATGGTTGATAAAAAATTGACTGCCCGCCGAGTCTGGATCACTGGTTCGAGCCATGGCAAGCGTGCCACGGTCGTTATGCACACGATTTTTGGACTCATTGACCACCGATCGCTCTGTTTTTCGCTGCTTTAAATCCACGTCAAAGCCACCGCCCTGAACCATGAAGCCCTCGATAATGCGGTGAAAAACAGTATTTTCGTAAAAACGCTCATCCACGTGACCGAGAAAATTTTCAACGGTCTTGGGTGACCTGTCGGCGAAGAGCAAGACGGTGATGTCTCCCTCGCTTGTCTCGAGTTTCACAATGGGGTTTTCCGCACTGGCAAATGAGCTCAAGGAACAAACGAATGTGGCAATAAGGCCGATTAAGATCTGTTGGGCATATTTCACGGAATTCTCCTTGGCGATTTATCGCCAGCCGTCGTTGCGGCGACGTTTGACGGAAAGGCGGGGTACGAGTAAGGCGATCATTATGCCGAGGGCAATCAAGACAACGACTTCAATGGTGCGGTTGCTTGAGATTCGATCCTGAAGTCGTGCGTTCTCAAGTTTCAGTAAATCGTTACGCGCGTTAGCGTCTTCTAACTTTCCAGTGAGGCTCTTGGTCATTTGATCAAGTTGAATCGCATTTGCAGAGACGCGCTTAACCTCCGCCAGCGTCTCCCGGGTCTGCTCAAGCTCTCGCGCTGCAGTGCTCATCGAGGAATCGGTCGAGGTCAGTTGCGCCATAGCCTCGTCGAGGTCGCGCTGCAGCTGGGCTGTGCGCTCAACTTCCTCAGCCAGTGTGGCCTCAAGGGCGTTGACCTGACTGCCCCGAGGTGCATTAGCCTGAAGGTACTGGGCTCGTAGGTAGCCTCGTGTGCCGCCTTTTGTCTCAATTTCAGCCCAGACACCGTCCTCGGTGAGTCCGTAATAGGTCACCTCAGTGCCCGACGGCAGCCCCTTGTTAATGATTCGATAGTCGCCGCCGGGGCCTGTGCGGACCGGTGTGAAAATAAGGTCCGTGACGTACCGGGTCTCGCTCGTTTTTGCGGTGTTCGTGTCGACTGAGTCTTGCGCTTGCGCGAGGGAGGGCAGCATAGCCAACGCGGTGATCGCTGCAAAAATTCGAAGTTTAGGCATAGTGAAATCGTTCCCCAACGACATTAAAACGTTGTCGTATTCTTGTTCTCATCAGAATTGGCGACCTCTTTTAAGTGGGGCCCCATAACAACCCCAATCAAAAGAATCAGTAACACGGAGAAACCCAGGCTCGACCAAAGCTTGAACGAGACCCAGGTTTCCATGGAATAATTATAGGCCACGTATAAATTGACGGCACCCACCATTGCGAAGTGCAGCGCCGAAACTAATGTGACTCGCTTCCAGATTTGTGCGGGCATTTGCACCCCGCCGCCCAGCAGGGCTTCAAAGAGGCAGCGGCCTCGGATTACATGCCAACCGACGCATGTGACCGCAAGCACCCAGTTTACTACCGTGGGCTTCCAAAAAATAAAAACAGGATCTCGCAACAAGACCGTGGCGCTGCCGAATACGGTGACAACCAATGCAACACCCAAGAGGCGCTTTTCGACGGCGCCCCATACAAGCTTCACAATGAGAAGCTGCAAAAAGGTAGCCGATATGAGCGCGATGGTGGCCGAATAAATGCCGTCGAACGTGTAGACCACATCGCCCACGGCAACCGTCGTACCTGACAGTTGGAACGTCAAAAAGAAAATGACAAGGGGTAAGAATTCTAGGAGTTGCTTCATGTCGGCTCTGGTATGATTCGGTTTTGGATAATCGGGCGGCTCTTGGGCTGCAAGTGTAGTAATTGTGATCGTTGACTACCACACACATTCGTTGGCTTCTGACGGAGCGCTATCACCGTCGGAGCTGCTCTCGCGTGCTCGTACGTCGGGCGTATCCAAGTTTGCGATTACCGATCATGACACAACCGCTGGCTATTTGTCGGTCAAAGACAGCGATGATGCCAGAGCGGTGGGATTGATTTCTGGTGTGGAGTTGTCGTGCAAGTGGGCGACTGCGTCGATCCATGTGGTGGGGCTGGGCTTTGATGCGCTGGCGCCTGAAATGCAAGCCATGATCAAGACGTTAACCGCTGCCCGACGCGCGCGCGCGAGCAAAATCGCCTCGCGACTGGAAAAAGCAGGTATCGCTGGCGCCTATGACGGTGCAATGGCCTTGGCCGGTGACAGCCAAATTGGTCGACCTCACTTCGCAGCATGGATGGTCGAAGCCGGCGCCGTGGGAAGTGTGACTGAAGCATTTGATAAATACTTGGGCGCAGGCAAACCGGGCGATGTGAAAATGTTTTGGCCGTCGCTGGCCGAGGTGGTTTCGGGTATTACCGCCTCGGGCGGGATCGCGGTGCTGGCGCACCCGCTGAAGTACCGACTGACGGGCATGAAACTTCGCGCCTTGCTGAACGACTTTAAGGCATCGGGAGGGCGAGCGATTGAAATTTTGAACGGTCGACAAACCGACGCCGACTCTAAGCGGCTTCTTCAGCTCATGGAATCCAATGATCTCATCCCTTCGGTAGGTTCAGACTTTCATCGCGAGTTTGAATACGGGCCGCGTCTGGGAATTGATGTCGAGCGACTGCCCAAGGGGCGTTACATATGGGAGGCTCTTGAGGCGGCCCTATGAGTCAATTCTTCTCGATTCATCCCGAAACACCACAGGGCAGACTGGTCCAGCAAGCGGTCGAAATATTGACTCGCGGTGGCGTGATTGTGTATCCCACCGACTCGGCCTATGCGCTGGGGTGTCTTTTGGACAATAAGGCAGGTGCCGAACGCATTCGTATGATTCGTAAGCTTGCAGATGATCATAATTTTACGCTCGTCTGCCGTGACCTGTCGGAGTTGTCACGCTATGCACGCGTTGACAACGCGGCTTATCGCCAGATTAAACACGCGACACCTGGGCCCTACACGTTTATTTTTGAGGCGAGTAAAGAGGTACCGCGGCGGCTGATGAATCCGAAGCGTAAGACGATCGGTTTGCGGGTTCCTGACAATGCCATTACTCAAGCGCTGCTGCATGAGTTGGCGGCACCCTTAATGTCCTCGACACTTTTGCTCCCGACAGATGACTATCCACTTAGCGATCCGTACGATATACGCGCAACCCTTGAGCATGACGTCGACTTGGTGATTGATGGCGGGTACTGTGGTCTGGAGCCGACGACAGTTGTTGATATGAGTGGTGACGAAACGAGGATTTTACGCCGCGGTTTAGGTGCCTTGGAAGCTTTTGGCTAGGTTCTAGGATTAATGTGACTGAGATCATCAACAAAACGGATGCAGAGACTGAGCTCGCGAAAAACGAGCATGACGGCGCGAGCACGGATCGCTCGCCGCCCGATTCGCTGCGCGCGTCAGACGCTGTGGAAAAGCGTATGGGGCAGCCGCAGCAAGGCGAGATGCCGTTCGCCGTGGTTTTAGGCGAGGCCTTAACAGAGCTGCCCAAAGATTTGTATATTCCACCGCGAGCCCTCGAGGTTTTTCTTGAGGCGTTTGAAGGCCCGCTCGATTTATTGCTGTACCTCATTCGGCGCCAGAATCTCAATATTCTTGATATTGACGTCGCGAGCATTACAGAGCAGTACATGCAGTACGTTGATCTCATGGATGCCATGCAGTTTGAGTTGGCGGCGGAGTATCTGCTCATGGCGGCGATGTTGGCGGAGATCAAGTCGCGTATGTTGCTGCCTCGGTCTACCGAAGTCGATGACGAAGAGGAAGACCCAAGGGCGATGCTGGTAAGGCGCCTTCAGGAATACGAGCGATTTAAGAAGGCGGCCGAGGACATGGCGGCCCTGCCGCGTGTCGAGAGAGACACCTGGGTGGGTTCTGCGGAGCCGCCGGTGAGCGAGCGTACCAAGCCTCTGCCGGACGTGAACTTGCAAGATCTTGTGATTGCCTTTTCGGAAGTTCTAAAGCGTGCAGACCTCTACGAGAGTCACCAGATTAAGCGCGAGTCACTGTCCACGCGGGAGCGCATGGCCGACGTGCTACAGGCGCTTCAGAAGCAAGAATTTTGCTCTTTTGATGCCCTATTTAAGGTTGAAGAAGGACGCTTGGGGGTTGTTGTGACGTTCCTGGCAATTTTGGAATTGATTAAAGAGTCTTTGGTCGACATCGTGCAGTCAGAAGAATTTGCGCCGATCCATATCAAAGCAAGAAGCGAGTAAATATGGCTATGGGTGATCATGATCTAGTTGAAATTCTTGAGGGTGCATTGCTTGCAGCGGATGAGCCACTCACCAAGAAGCAACTGGCTCAGTTATTTGACGAGTTGGACCGACCGGCTGCGTCGGACATTACCACTGCACTCGAAGAGGTTTCTTCGCGTTGTGACGGCCGCGGGTTTGAACTTGCCGAGGTCGCCAGTGGCTTTCGGTTTCAAGTGAGGCAGCATTTATCGCCGTGGGTGAGCAAGCTCTGGGTCGAGCGTCCCCCTCGTTACTCGCGAGCGCTGCTGGAGACACTGTCCCTGATTGCCTATCGTCAGCCCATTACGCGCGGTGAAATCGAAGATATTCGCGGCGTGGCGGTGTCGAGCAATATTATGAAAAGTCTGCTCGAGCGAGACTGGGTCAAGGTTGTTGGACACCGCGATGTGCCGGGCAAGCCCGCGATGTACGCGACGACCCGCGGCTTTTTAGATTACTTTAACCTCAAGTCCTTGGATCAGCTGCCGCCACTGGCGGACGTCAAGGATCTTGAGACGATGACCAGTGCGCTGCCGCTTGAAGAGTTTCACGATTCGCGAGACGACGAAGCAGGCGCTGAGGGTCCAGAAACGCAAGGGATTGCAGTGAGCGCAACGCCCGAAACTGAGGAGGCGGACTCGGAATGAGTGATGCCGATAAGCAAATTAAGAAAGTGATTCTGGATGACGGTGAGGTTAAGCCCGACGGTGAAAAACTGCAAAAGGTCCTGGCACGCATAGGCCTTGGTTCACGTCGAAAGCTCGAGGAGAGTATTAAAGCCGGCGAGATTACGGTAAACGGATCGATGGCAAAGCTGGGTGATCGTGTTGTCGCCGGTGACAAAATTAAGTTTAAAGGGCGGCCAGTCGCTAATGACGAAAAGTTAGAGAACAGGGTTATCGTCTACCATAAGCCTGTGGGCGAGGTTTGCTCGCGTAAAGACCCAGAGGGTCGCGCGACCGTCTTTGACGGGCTGCCGCGTCTAAAGTCTGGGCGATGGGTTTCTGTGGGTCGACTCGACTACAACACCTCGGGCTTGTTGCTGTTAACAACGGACGGGGAGCTGGCTAATGCGCTCATGCACCCCTCGAGCCGCGTTGAGCGTGAGTACCTCGTGCGGGTTATGGGTCGCGTTGATGAAGCGATGCTTCAGCGGCTGAAGTCAGGCGTAGACCTGGACGACGGGCCGGCTCGATTTACCGACATTCAAGAAGGCGGCAGCGACAGCGAAGGGATTAATCGATTCTTTTACGTGGTGTTGTCCGAGGGGCGTAATCGGGAAGTTCGGCGCCTCTGGGAGTCCCAAGGCGTCACGGTCTCGCGGTTGAAGCGCGTGCGCTACGGTGAGGTTTTTATTCCCTCAAAGCTGAAGAAAGGCCAGTGGATGGAGTTGAAGCCGCGTGATGCGGAAGTGGTCTATACCATGGCCCAGTTGGCGCCCAAGCCGATCTATCGACCCACTAAGAAAGTGGCTGAAAAGCGCGAACGACAGGCCAGCAAGAGTGGCAAACACCCCGGTCGCCGCACAAAGAAGGTGAATCTGTAGCGACGTGCCTTACTGCGCGCTGAGCGCCTGCCCGTTCAGGTCTAAACTTGCATCGCTCATGAGGTACACCCACTGGGCGATAATGTCTTCTGGGTGAGGATTGGTGGTCGGCGGTTCCCCCGGGAAGGCAGTGCGTCGCATCGCGGTATTTACGGCGCCAGGATTTAAGGTGTTGACCCGGATCGAAGAGGTTGCACCAAGCTCGTCGGCGAGAACTTGCATCAGTCCCTCTGTTGCAAACTTTGAGACCGCGTAACTGCCCCAGTAGGCGCGACCAGTTCGTCCCACGCCGGAACTTGTAAATACCACCGACGCTGACGCGGCCTCATCGAGTAAGGGCAGTAGCGTCTGAGTCAACATGAAGCCTGCATTCACGTTGACCTGCATCACCTCGTGCCACGTAGCGGCTCGGGTTTGCGCGATCGGCTTTCGATCGCCCAGTAAACTTGCGTTATGAAGAAGGCCGTCCAGTTTCGGTAATGCCTCTGACAATGAGCCCGCAAGGGTCACGAAGTCGTCGTGTGTCGCCCTTGATAAATCCATAGGCAGCAGTGCAGGTTGTGGGGCGCCAAGATCAACGATTTCGTCATAGAGGTCTTCAAGCCGCGCTTCGTTTCGACTCAGCAGTAAGACCTCGGCGCCGCGAGATGCGAATGCGAGACTCGCCGCTCGGCCAATACCTTCGGCCGCCCCGGTGACTAATATTGTCTTTCCCGCAAGTTCGTCAGTGGCAGGTGACCAAGCGTGAGGTGCTACTGGCATTAGAGCTGTTTCCTTATCCATTGGCAGAGGTCTTGTGGTGTGTCGACACACAGATCGGCGCCCCACTGGTCTGGGTCGTCATGATCCTCGATGTAGCCATACTTTACCGCGATGGTGAAACACCCCGCCGCATTGCCCGCCTGAATATCTCGGATGTGATCGCCCACGTACACCATTTCCTCGGGCGCGACCTGCAGTTGTGTCGCGGCCAGTAAAATGGGCTCGGGGTGCGGCTTAGCCTTGGTGACGTCACACGGCGTGACCAGGCTGCCCGCTGGCGGCTGAAATTTCATCGCTGTCATCAGCGGGTCGGCAAAACGCCTGAATTTATTGGTCACAACGCCCCAGCGCCTGTCAGCCTCATCGAGGCGTTTTACGACGTCAAGGAGGCCGTCGTAAGGGATGGCTGACGTGCCGAGTTCTGCTTCGTACCAGTCAAGGTATTGCGCCCTGTAGACTTCCCAGCGAGGGTCGCCTTCCTCGACACCCGTGGCCTCCGTGACGAGGCGTCCGGATCCATACGAAATCAGCTTGCGTGCGTCATCAAATGGCTTCTCTTGACCCCCCAGCTCGCAACACAGCTTGCGGTAGGCGGCGAGCAATTCACTGGCGGTGTCCACGAGCGTGCCATCGAGGTCGAAGACGAAGGCTTTAAATGTCTGATCGGTCACGCAGGCTTGCTCGCCCGAATCATGTAGTTGACCGAGACGTCGCGCTCTACAAGACGGTAGTGCTTGGTAATGGGGTTGTAGGTCATGCCAATATTCGCCTCGACCTTCAGTCCGGCAGCCCTGGCCCAGCGGGCAAGCTCGGAGGGCTTTATGAGCTTATTGTACTCGTGGGTCCCCTTGGGCAATAAATTAAGCACGTACTCTGCACCAACAATCGCAAACAGCCACGCCTTCGGATTTCGGTTGATCGTTGAAAAATAAAGGTCGGCACCTGGCTTTGCCATATCGGCACAGGCCTGTATCACTTTGGACGGATCGGGAACGTGTTCCAGCATTTCAAGGCATGTGACGACGTCATAGGTTTCAGGTTGCTCTAGCGCAATCGCTTCGGCGGTCGTTTGGCGGTAGTCGATCTCCAACTGAGACTCGAGTAAATGAATTCTTGCAACAGAAAGTGGGGCCTCGCCCATATCGATGCCGGTAACCGTGGCACCGCGGTGTGCCATCGCCTCACTGAGCAAGCCACCACCGCAGCCCACGTCGATTAATCGCTTACCCCGTACGTCACTGAACTGGTCGATCCATCCGGCACGCAGCGGGTTAATGTCGTGCAGCGGCTTGAATTCACTGTTTTCGTCCCACCACCGCGAGGCCAGGGCTTCGAATTTCGCGATTTCATCGGGGTCTACATTGCTGTGTGTCATCGTATGCTCAACTGTTAGGTCTGATGGGTGCAAGACGGCTTCGTCTAGCCTATGGCGAGAGTTTACCGCGCCATGCGGCGGCTTTGTGGTGTAACGCGTCGCTGTCCAGAGTTTGCAACTGTCGGTTTTTGACCACGTTTTTGCCCGCGATCCAGCTCCAGGTGACTTCGGACCCCAAGTTGGCGTACACAAGATTGGACTCAATTTGATGATTGGGTTCCATTCCAAGGTGTGTGAAATCTAAGGCAATGAAGTCGGCAGACTTCCCCGGCTCTAAGCTGCCGGTGACATGATCCAGTCCCAAAGCACGAGCGCCGTCGAGTGTGGCCATTTGAATCGTGTCTCGTGCCGACATCGCCGTCGGGTCCTTACTTTCAAGCTTGGCCAATAAGGACGCGGCCTGCATTTCTGCCAAGCCGTTCAATTTGTTGTTGCTGGCCGCGCCATCGGTACCCAGCGCCACATTGACGCCTGCGTCTTTGAATTTTTTTACGGGGCAGGCCCCCGATGCCAGCTTCATGTTCGATCGAGGGCAATGAATGACATGGGCACCGTGCTGGGCGACGGTTTCGATGTCCTGATTGCCAACCGCGGTCATGTGGACGCATTGAGTCCGGGGGCCAAGGAGGCCAATGCGAGCCAGCAAGTCGACGGGGCGTTCGCCCGTGGCCTCGACGTGAGACAGGACTTCAGCGGCTGTTTCGTGAAGGTGAATTTGGACGACGGCGTCCAGCTCATTGGCGAGCATGGCGGTTTGAGACAGCAGGCTTTCGTCGACCGAATAGGTTGAATGAGGACCAAATCCAATGTCGACGAGATCGTCGTGTTTAAAGTGATCGTTAAGTGCCAAGCCCTTATCAAGGTATTCGCGGGCGTCGGCGGCCCAAGCGGTAGGTATGTCCATGATGGGGAAAACGAGCTGTGTCCGCAGACCCGCTGCGCGCAGTCTTTGTGCGCTCACGTCGGGAAAAAAATACATGTCGCTGCTCGTGGTGATGCCACTGAGCAACATTTCGGCCGCGGCTAAGTCGGTACCGTCACTGATAAATTCGCTTGAGACCCACTGACTTTCGAGCGGCCAAATTTTATCGTTCAGCCAAGCGGACAGCGGCATGTCGTCTGCGTAGCCGCGAAGCAGGGTCATCGCAGCGTGCCCATGCGCATTTACAAGGCCTGGCATGAGGACATGACCCGGCAACTCCACATGGTCTAGGTCCTTGAGTTGCCGGGCTTCAGTGCTGGGTAGCAGCTGTTTGATCAAGCCGTCTTGCACCACGATGCTGTAATTGTTCAGAACGGATTGCGTTCCTGAAACGGGAATTATCGTGTCTGCGTGAACCGCAAAATTGACTGATGTCATGGATCTGTAGCTCCTAATATTGAGCGTCGCTAAACGTAGCCTTAACAGGCTGAATTTGATAGTATTTACAGCTTATTCACGGCCAGGTTTTGGCGGCACTCCCGTCATCAAAAAAGTCATCGGATGTCAGATCAGCAGCAAGATTTAGCGAAAGAAGTATACCCAATTAATATCGAGGACGAACTCAAGCAATCCTACATGGAATATGCGATGAGCGTTATCGTCGGGCGAGCACTGCCCGACGTGCGAGACGGCCTCAAGCCTGTCCATCGACGGGTGTTGTTTGCCATGAACGAGTTGAACAACGACTGGAACAAGGCGTACAAAAAGTCTGCGCGTGTCGTGGGTGACGTGATTGGTAAGTACCACCCTCACGGTGATTCTGCGGTCTACGACACAATTGTGCGTATGGCTCAGACATTTTCATTGCGTTACCCGCTGGTCGACGGCCAAGGTAATTTTGGCTCGATCGATGGCGACTCTGCTGCTGCAATGCGATACACCGAGATTCGAATGGCCAAGCTGGCCCATTCGCTGCTCGCTGACCTTGAGAAAGACACGGTCGATTTTGCGGAAAACTACGACGGCACGGAACACATCCCCGTTGTACTTCCAACGCGTGCTCCAAACCTGTTGATTAACGGGTCTGCCGGCATTGCGGTGGGCATGGCAACAAATATACCACCGCACAATATGCGCGAGGTGGTTGCCGGATGCCTTGCAGTACTTGAGAACCCTGAAATCAGCATTGATGAGTTGATTCGCTACATCCCCGGGCCAGACTTCCCCACAGCGGGGATTATTACCGGTCGAGCCGGCATTATTCAGGCGTATCGCACGGGTCGGGGGCGTATTTATGTGCGCGCAAAGGCGGAAGTCATTACCGATGATTCGAAGGGTAAAGACACGATTATCATCCATGAAATTCCCTACCAGCTGAATAAATCAAAGCTGCTTGAGCGAATAGCAGAACTGGTAAAAGAAAAGAAAATTGAGGGCATTACAGAGCTTCGCGACGAGTCCGACAAAGATGGACTGCGCGTGGTAATTGAGCTGCGTCGCGGCGAAGTCGGTGACGTGGTGCTGAATAATCTCTACGCACAGACCCAGCTTCAGGCCGTTGTCGGTATCAACATGGTGGCGTTGGTTGACGGGCAGCCGAAATTACTCAATTTGAAAGAAATTATTGAGGCATTTGTTCGCCATAGACGTGAGGTTGTGACGCGACGAACACTGTTCTTGTTGCGTAAGGCGCGAGAGCGAGGCCACGTATTAGAGGGCTTGGCCGTCGCCTTGGCCAACATTGACGCAATTATTGAGCTGATAAAGACATCACCCACCGCGGCCGATGCGCGCGAGCGTTTGGTGGCGTCAGCTTGGACGCCTGGTGACGTCACAGCCATGCTTGAGCGGGCTGGCGATGCGGCGTGTCGCCCCGAAGATCTGGAAGGTGACTTTGGGTTAATTGAGGGTGAGTATCATCTGTCACCGGCTCAGGCACAGGCCATTCTTGAACTTCGACTGAATCGCTTAACCGGCCTGGAGCATGAGAAGTTGCTTCAAGAATACGCCGATAAAGTGGCTGAAATTGCGGACTTGCTCGATATTTTGGGTGATCCCGATCGATTGCGTACGGTGATACGTGCAGAGCTTGAAGAGCTGGTCGAAGACTTTGGTGATGAGCGACTGACGGAAATTACCGATTCGGCACACGACCTGACGGTCGAGGACCTCATTACAGAAGAAGATCGTGTTGTCACGATTTCTCACCAAGGCTATGCCAAAACGCAGTCGTTAACGGACTATCAGGCTCAGCGACGAGGCGGTACTGGGCGAAGCGCCACTGCGGTCAAGGATGAGGACTTTGTCGAGCATCTGCTGATTGCGAGCACTCACGCCACGGTGTTGTGCTTTTCAAACCTTGGAAAAGTGTATTGGTTGAAGGTGTTCCACATCCCATTGGCGAGTCGGAATGCGCGCGGAAGACCGATGGTCAACTTGCTTCCGCTCGATGAAGGGGAGCGTATTACTTCGATTTTGCCGATTGAGGGCTACGACGAGGATCAGTACGTCTTTATGGCGACTGAGAACGGGACGGTCAAGAAAACGGCTGCGACTCAGTTTGCGCGACAGCGCAGCGTAGGGTTGCGAGCGATTGAGCTGGACGAAGGCGATGTGTTGATCGGCACGGCGATTACCGACGGCGAAAGCGACATTATGTTGTTTTCCTCAGAGGGCAAGGCCACACGCTTTAATGAGTCTCAAGTTCGAGCCATGGGTCGAACAGCTCGCGGCGTTCGGGGTATTAATCTTGCCGCAGGGCACAAACTGATTTCCCTGATTGTTCCCAAGGTGGCAGGCCGAATTCTGACGGTGACTGAGCACGGCTACGGCAAGCGCACTGAAAATGACGAATTCCCTGCGAAAGGTAGAGGCGGGAAAGGCGTTATTGCCATGTCGACCTCTGATCGAAACGGATCACTTGTTGGTGCGGTTCAGGTGTGGGACGGCGACGAGATGATGCTCATTTCTAATCAGGGCACCGCCGTGCGGACTCGTGTCGATGAGGTGAGTCTCTTGGGTCGAAATACCCAAGGCGTCAGAGTCATTCGCACCCGTGACGGCGAAGCACTGGTGAGTGTGAGTCGTATTGCGGAGGATGACATTGTCGCAGAGCCGGCTGAGGCGGTTGTGGCTGACCCTGTGGCTGAGGACAGTGTCGATAGTGGCAGTGACGAGACGCAAGAGTGAGTAGAGTTCACAACTTTTGTGCGGGGCCTGCGGCGCTTCCCGTAGACGTGTTGGAGCGTGCTCAGGGCGAAATGCTCGATTGGCACGGTGCCGGCGCCTCGATCATGGAACTCAGTCATCGCAGTCCTGAGTTTGTCGGTGTCGCCGAGCGCGCAGAAGCGGGGCTTCGTCGCTTATTGAACATCAGCGACGACTACGCTGTGCTTTTTCAGCAAGGTGGGGCTTCTCAGCAATTTGCTTCGGTGCCGCTCAATTTGTCAGACAAAGGAGACACCGTCGATCAGGTGGTGACGGGGCAATGGTCCAAGAAGGCCCTCGCAGAGGGGCGGCGTCTGGTTAATGTGAACGTCGCCTCAAGCTCTGAGTCGTCAAATTTTACGACGGTTCAAGACCGGGCTGACTGGTCGACCTCCGACGACGCAGCCTATTTGCACTACTGTCCCAATGAGACGATCGGCGGGCTTGAGTTCGATTATGTTCCCCAAAGCGCCTCGCCTTTGGTGGCTGACATGTCGTCAACTATTTTGTCACGGCCGGTAGATGTTGACCGGTTTGGCGTTATTTACGCCGGTGCCCAAAAAAATATTGGTCCCGCGGGACTGTGTATTGTGATTGTGCGTCGAGACCTTTTGGACCGTGCGCGGTCTGACATTCCCGCCATGCTCCACTGGAAAGTCGCGGCGGACAACGACTCCATGTACAACACACCGCCCACATTTGGAATTTATCTGTCGGGACTCGTCTTTGAGTGGATCGAAGCGCGTGGCGGTCTCACCGCTATGCACCAAGCGAATCAGCGAAAGGCTCAGACGCTTTACGGCACTATCGATGCCAGTGACTTTTACAGTAACCCCGTAGACCTTCGGTATCGGTCGTTAATGAACGTACCCTTTACGCTTGCGGACGACACGCTGGATAAGCAGTTTCTCAAGCAGGCAGAGGCAGAGGGACTGATGAATTTGAAAGGGCATCGCTCGGTGGGCGGAATGCGCGCCAGTATTTACAACGCAGTAGAACAATCCTCCGTTGATGCATTGTGCGATTTCATGCATCGTTTCGAAAACGAGCACACATAGAGACCAGTTGCTATGGCGACGGATGATCAGTTAGCCGACATTCGAACGGATATCGATTCAATAGATCAGCAATTACTCGAGTTGATCAACGCGAGAGCGGAGTGCGCGCGTCGTGTAGCACAAATTAAGTTGGCGGCGAGCCAAGACGGTGATGCGCTATTTTATCGTCCAGAGCGTGAGGCTCAGATTTTGAGGGCCATTCAAGAGCGCAATCCTGGGCCCCTCTCTGCGGATCAGGCGGCGCGGATTTTTCGTGAAATCATGTCGAGTTGCCTTGCTTTGGAGCGCCCGCTGACTGTGGGGTTCCTGGGCCCCGTAGGCACCTATTCACAAGCCGCGGCACTCAAGCACTTTGGGCAATCTGCCATTTTGGAGCCGCAGCCCACCATTCGCGACGTTTTTCGGCGAGCGGAGGACCGCGCCTGCGATATGGCCGTGGTTCCTGTAGAGAACTCAACAGAGGGCATGGTCGGTCAAACGCTCGATTGCTTTCTCGAATCATCCTTACAAATTATCGGTGAGGTTGAGCTTCCTGTTGTTCACCATTTAATCGCGTCTGCCGGTCAAAGTATGTCAGATATTCGGGCCGTCTGCGGGCACGAGCAGGCGTTGGGCCAATGCAGAGATTGGCTCGATTCAAATTTACCGGGAATTCCCAGAGACGTGTGCCGCAGTAATGGTGAAGCGGCTCAGCGTGCGCAGAGTGAGCCCGGTATTGCTGCAATCGCTGGGGATCTGGCGGTTGAGAATTACGGTTTGGCCAAGCTCGCTGAAGCGATTCAGGATATTGCCCACAACACCACACGTTTCTTCGTCGTTGGAAGAGAGATGGTCCCTGCAAGTGGTGCAGATAAGTCGTCAATTCTCATTGCCAGTCGCAACCGGCCTGGAGCACTTTTAAATTTGCTTCGACCGTTTGAGGAGCGCGGCATCAGCCTCACTCGAATCGATTCGAGGCCCTCTAAGACGGAAAAGTGGACCTATATGTTCTTTATCGAGTTCGAGGGGCATTACTCGGACGCTGTAGTGCGAGAAGTGATGTCGGCGCTTGAAGAAAACTCCATCTTACTCAAGCCACTGGGCTCTTACCCAAAAGCACCGATCTGATGACGCAATTTCAAGCGAGAACGGTTGCCTTCATTGGACTAGGCCTTATATCTGGGTCTCTGGCGCGCGCACTGCGTGGCAGTACCTGGCGCGGTAAGCTGATTGCCTGGGGGCCACGTGAGGCGAGTTTGAAGCGCGGTAGAGCATTGGGGGTTGTGGATGATTACTCCCTCGCGCTTGACGAGGTGATTGAGCAGGCAGACGTCATCGTTGTGGGTGCGCCGCCTGCAGCGACCGCTTCAGTTCTGCGCGACATCATGGGCACGCTTGCGGTGACGACGCATCAGCCCATTATTACGGACCTGGCCAGTATTAAGGGTTATGTGGTTGATTCTGTGCCTTACGATTACCCACATTTCGTACCCGGACACCCCATAGCCGGCTCAGAGCACAGCGGTGTTGAACATTCAGATGCAGGTTTATTCACCGGCCGGGAAGTGATCCTCACACCACTGCCTCATACCGCAGCCGCGGCCGTGGCGCAGGTCGAGGCGATGTGGGCGTTAACGGGGGCGTACATCCGAGCGATGGACGTACCGCAACACGACGCGCTATTGGCGGCCAGTTCTCACATGCCCCATGTTGTCGCTTACGCTTTGACCCGGGCGCTTGAGCGAGATGCTTCCGACCCGATGATTCATGGTGGTGGCGCACTCCGTGATATGACGCGTATTGCAGGGTCAGACCCTCGAATGTGGACTGATATAGCGGTGACGAACCGACAAGCGCTGCTGGCGGCAATTGATCAGTTTGAGGCTGAGATGACGATGCTCCGTGAGCTGGTCGATCTAAAAGACGCGCAGGCGCTGGAAGAGTATTTCTCGATTTGTCGTGCGCATCGACGCGACCACGACGGTATTTTAAATCCTATTTCTGAGACGGCAGCCAAGGAGAATCATGAAGTTTAAAGTCGAGTCTGGAGGCTCGCTACAGGGCGCTATTCGAGTGCCGGGTGACAAGTCCATGTCCCACCGAACGGTAATGCTGGGTGCGCTGGCAGAGGGCACGACTATTGCCACTGGCTTTTTAGAGGGGCATGACGCGCTGTGTACGGTTCAGGCATTTAAAGACATGGGTGTGACGGTACGCGGTCCCCAAAACGGTCGTATTGAGATTGACGGCGTGGGTATGCAGGGGCTGCAAAAACCCGACAATGTGCTTGATATGGGTAATTCAGGTACGAGCATCCGTTTGCTTAGCGGCTTGCTCGCCGCTCAGCGTTTTGACTCAACCATGACCGGTGATATTTCCCTGCAAAAGCGACCAATGGGGCGCGTGACTGACCCGCTGAAACTCATGGGCGCTGCAATTGGCAGTGAAGATGGACGGCCTCCGCTTGTTATTAAAGGGGGGCAGACGCTCAACGGTATTCACTACGAGATGCCCGTGGCCAGTGCGCAAGTAAAGTCCTGCGTCCTGCTGGCGGGCTTGTTTGCTGAAGGTCGGACCTCGGTGACGGAACCTGCACCAACCCGTGATCATACTGAGCGAATGTTGCGCGGTTTCGGTTATGACGTTGAACGTGAAAATGACGTGATCAGCGTACAGGGCGGGGGACGTCTTACGGCTGCGACATTCGATATTCCCGCGGACATCTCGTCTGCTGCGTTTTTCCTTGTTGCCGCCTCGATCGCACCGGGCTCTGACCTCACGCTAGAGCACGTGGGTATGAATCCCACTCGATCGGGTGTTATCACTATTTTAACGCTCATGGGTGCCGACATTGAGGTGCTTAATGAGCGAGAGGTTGGAGGAGAGCCGGTGGCGGACCTTCGGGTAAGGTCCTCAGCCTTGGTGGGGATAGAGATTCCAGAAGACCTCGTCCCACTGGCTATCGACGAATTTCCTGTCTTGTTCGTTGCCGCCGCCTGCGCAACGGGTCGAACGGTGCTGTGTGGTGCTGAAGAGCTGCGCGTTAAAGAAAGTGATCGGATTGCGTCAAT
The DNA here is from genome assembly GCA_002390485.1 of Halieaceae bacterium UBA4438. Lineage (GTDB taxonomy): Bacteria > Pseudomonadota > Gammaproteobacteria > Pseudomonadales > Halieaceae > Luminiphilus. The sequence goes on from DGPO01000106.1 coordinate 39,131, forward strand.
GGCCGACGGCTTGTCGCGGTTAGGCATCGAAAATGAGGTGCTTGATGATGGCATTGTCATTGTGGGCGGATCACTCAAGGGCGGTGAAGTCGATACCTACAACGACCACCGAATTGCCATGTCGTTTGCTGTTGCGGCACTCCGAGCCTCCGGCACTATTTATATTAATGACTGCGACCACGTTGCCACCTCATTTCCAGGATTTGCGGAGTTGGCCGCAGGTGTTGGTCTAAAAGTGTCGGTTGAGAGCTGACGGCTTATGATTCCGGTGATCTGCGTTGATGGTCCAAGTGGCTCGGGTAAAGGAACGTTGTCGCAGCGCCTCTCGGAGGCGCTCGGGTTCAAGCTCTTGGACAGTGGTGCACTCTATCGAGTGGTCGGTTTCGCGGCGTCGCAGCAGGGCGTGGCTTGGGATGATGAGCCCGCTGTGGCGGCCGTTGCGCGCTCACTCAATGTTGAGTTTATCGCTTCAAACTTAGGCGTGCGGGTGCTCTATTTAGGCTCTGACGTGACCGACGAAGTGCGATCGGTCCAGGGCGCAGAAGGCGCCTCGGCGGTCGCGGCGCTGCCGTCTGTTAGAGACGCATTATTGTCGCGTCAACGCGAATTAGCAGTGGCTCCAGGTCTTGTGGCTGATGGTCGAGACATGGGTACCGTCGTTTTCCCTGCGGCGGGGCTGAAAATATTCTTAGAGGCCTCCGCACTCGCGCGCGCGCAAAGACGACAAAGCCAGTTGCAGCTGCAAGATGAGGATGTTAGTCTGCCGCGCCTTTTGGAGGCCATAGAAGCTCGCGATACCCGCGACCGAACACGGTCAGTATCGCCACTTGTGCCAGCGCAGGACGCCGTCGTTGTCGACAGTACCGACATGACAGCGGACGCTGTGTTTGACCGAGTGATGTCTTTGGTGGCCAAAAAAGGAATTGTGCACTGCGACGATTAAAGGCCTGACCCCTCGTGCAGTGTTTTATAAATCGACCCGGCTGGGTAGGACGGCTGGTGCTGCGAAGTTTGCAGCGATAAGACAGGTATATTCAATGAGCGAATCATTCGCCGAGTTATTCGAAGAAAGTCTCAAGACCGTTGACATGGAACCCGGCTCGATTGTTACGGGTGTCGTTATCGACATTGATAACGAGTGGGTCACTGTTCACGCGGGTCTCAAATCTGAGGGTGTTATTCCTCGCGATCAGTTTCTCAACGCCAGTGGCGAGTGCACGCTGAACATCGGTGACGAAGTCCAGGTGGCCTTAGAAACCGTTGAGGATGGATTTGGTGAAACTAAGCTGTCGCGTGAAAAAGCGAAGCGTGCTGAAGCGTGGAAGACACTTGAAGCCGCACACGTGGCGCAAGAAGTCGTTACGGGTGTTATTAATGGCAAGGTCAAGGGCGGTTTCACCGTCGATGTCGATTCCATCCGCGCGTTCTTACCCGGTTCACTGATCGACGTGCGTCCGATTCGCGAAACGGCGCATCTGGAAGGCAAAGAGCTCGAATTTAAGGTGATTAAGCTTGACCAGAAGCGCAACAACGTTGTGGTATCGCGTCGAGCTGTCATGGAGGCTGCGAACAGCGCCGAGCGTGACGAGTTACTGCAAAATCTACAAGAAGGTCAGAGCGTCAAGGGCGTGGTCAAGAACCTCACTGACTACGGTGCGTTTGTTGATCTGGGTGGCGTCGATGGATTACTGCACATCACTGACATGGCATGGAAGCGAATCAAGCACCCAAGCGAAGTGGTTGAAGTGGGACAAGAGCTTGATGTGAAGGTTCTTAAGTTCGATCGCGAACGCAACCGCGTATCGCTGGGTCTTAAGCAGCTGGGCGAAGATCCGTGGGTGGAAATTACAAATCGTTATCCAGAGGGCAGCCGCGTGAATGCGCGTATTACGAACCTCACGGACTACGGTTGTTTTGCTGAGATTGAAGAGGGCGTTGAAGGATTGGTTCACGTGTCTGAAATGGACTGGACCAACAAGAACGTACACCCGTCTAAGATCGTTCAACTCGGTGACGAAGTCGAAGTAATGGTGCTTGATATTGATCAAGAGCGTCGTCGTATTTCACTGGGTATTAAGCAGTGTCAGCAAAACCCATGGGATGCTTTCGCGGGCGAGCACGCGACGGGCGATAAGATTTCAGGTTCAATCAAGTCGATTACTGATTTCGGTATCTTCATTGGTTTGGCTGGAAACATTGACGGCCTGGTGCATCTCAGCGACATCAGCTGGAACGAGACCGGTGAAGAAGCGGTCCGTAACTACAAGAAAGGCGATGAGATCGAGACCGTTATTTTGAGCATCGATCCTGAGCGCGAGCGTATTTCGCTCGGCATCAAGCAGCTTGAAGAAGATTCCTTCACCATTTACTTGGGAGAGTCGGACAAAGGCAGCATCGTTAACGGTGAAGTGACTGAAGTTGATGCCAAAGGCGCTGTCGTCAAACTCAACGAGGAAGTTGACGGTTACATCAAGGTGGCTGATTTGAGTCGTGAGCGCATTGAAGATGCGCGCTCAGTCTTGTCTGTGGGTGAAAAGGTCGAAGCGAAGATTATTGCCATCGACCGCAAGACTCGCTCTATCGGTCTGTCGATCAAAGCCAAAGACATGGACGATGAGAAAGAAGCGGTCCAGTCGCTCAAGCAGCAGGATAATGCAGCATCACCGGGCACTATTGGTGACCTGATTAAAGCTCAAATGAGCGATCAGTAAAGCGTTACTTTTGTGTGGTACTCAAAAAGCCGGCATTGCCGGCTTTTTTTTGGATTGTAAACGAGCTCAGGGTTTATGCATGTGCCGCGAACGCCGGAAGCGATGCAGTGAAAGGGTTCGAAAAGCCAGCTTTCGGGGTGTTCTCACTAAGCCACTTGATCTTGAGGCGTTAGAGAAGTTCCTCAACAGGCTATGACCGCTTTTTTTTATGGATCACGCCAATAATAAAACGCATGTAAATGAGGCACTTGCGTCGACGCAAGTGTAAAGCGACAATGTTCGCCAGAGGTGGGGATACATGACACGTAGCGAACTCATAGAACTCATGGCGTCACAACAAAATCAACTGACAACGAAGGACGTCGAGTTGGCGGTGAAGTTGATGATCGATCATATGGCGGAATCACTCACGTCAGGTGAACGTATCGAGATTCGAGGGTTCGGCAGTTTCTCGCTGCACTACAGAGAGGCGCGGCAAGGCAGAAACCCAAAAACAGGTGACGCTGTCGAACTTGAGGGCAAATATGTGCCTCACTTTAAGCCGGGTAAAGACCTGAGGGAACGTGTGAATCGTTCAATCAAGGCGGTATTTTAATGCTCCGATGGCTACGTGCCGCCCTCATACTCGCAATGCTCTCCCTGTCTATTTTCTTAGGTGCGGTATTTGCCACTCAAAATACAGAGGCGGTACCCTTGATCTTGGGAACCATTCGCTTACCCGAGCAGTCGGTGGCCGTTTGGTTGCTGAGTTTTCTTATAGTCGGTGTGTTGCTTGGTCAACTGATTAGCTCAATGTTACTGCTGCAGCAGCGCGGTTCGTTGGCGGTGCTTAAGCGCGAAAATACAAAACTGAAGCGGCGTATTGAACAGGCATCAGCCGATGGCTGAGCCCAGCACGCTACTTCTTGGGTTGTTGTTTTTGGCCGTGGCAGCAGGGTGGGTTTTGGGGCGTGGTGCTTCAAGTCGCGACGCCGCTGACGAGCAGACCCCGCCTTCGCAATATTACCTTGGTCTAAATTTTCTGCTGGACGGTGAGCAAGAGTCCGCCTTGAAAGCCTTCAGTGAAGCGCTGGCTGTTAATGCCGAAACGTTTGAGACGCATATTACGTTTGGGAGCCTACTGAGAAAGCGTGGCGAGGTAGACAACGCGATAAAAATTCACCAATCCTTGCTGTCACGCACTCGCCTGCCGGACGTTCAAAAAAATCAAGCGCACCTTGAGCTTGCCAAAGATTTTATTGTCGCAGGCCTGTTAGATCGGGCTGAGCAATTGCTGAAAGATTTGATTGAGCTGTCGGAAGACCACGAGGCCGATGCGAAGACGCTGTTAATCGATGTGTGTGAAGCCAGTCGCGACTGGTCGCAAGCGCGTCTTCTTGCGGAATCGCAGTTGACGCAAACAGTGTCGCAACCGGAGCCGGCTGCCAAACTCAAGGCAGGAAAGATCAGAGAAAAGCTCAGTCACTATTGCTGTGAAGATGCGGAAGACCATGAGCTAAAAAACGATGCGCAGGGTGCACGTGCGCTCGCGCAAGAAGCCTTGAAGTGGAATGAGGACGGGGTTTGGCCACAAATTATTTTGGCGCGCTTAGACCAGCAAGAAGGACAGCCGGCGCGCGCTTACGACCGATTAGCTGCTGCGGCAGAGCTGTTGCCCGAGCGCTTTCCCGAGCTGGTTAATGAGCTGATCAGTCTCAGTACTGTGCTCGATCGGCACAATGGTTTTACGTCGTTAGTTGAGCGACTGCTAAAGCGTCGAGAGGACCCGCAGATTCGCGTCATCCTGGCTGATGCGTACATTGTAAGTGGCCAAGACGCGCGTGCCCGCGATGTGATCAAGCAAGGTTTAGAGAGCAAGCCCAGCTCCCTGTTATTAGCGCGAGCACTGGCGCTTTTGGGTGATAACGTCATTGACGGTTCGCTGGTAGCAGGTGCCCATAAACTTGCAGCGCGTCAGTCGGCTTATTTGTGCGGCGTATGCGGTTTTCACGGGCCAAGTTTTTATTGGCAATGTCCCGGCTGTAAAAGTTGGGATACGCTCTATCGCCCCGTGCGATAATACGCCTTCTACTTTTTGGTCCCAGGAAGAATCCTATGCAAAGCCCGCTGATTGTCGCCCTTGATTTTTCGTCATTGGAGCAGGCTTTGACGTGCGCGCGCGCACTGGACCCGCGCAAGGTGCGCCTTAAAGTCGGGAAGCAACTCTTTACGAGTGAAGGTCCTCGGATTTTGGATGAATTGCATGGACTTGGCTTTGAGGTCTTTTTGGACCTTAAGTTTCATGACATTCCAAACACGGTTGCCGGCGCCGTATCAGCGGCCGCAGCGTTGGGTGTCTGGATGGTGAATGTGCACGCCTCGGGTGGACGTCGCATGATGGAGGCCGCTGCTGACGCGGTCGCACGAAGTGGTCAAGCCACGCAATTGATCGCGGTGACCGTCCTGACCAGTATGGACGCGACGGATCTTGTGGAGCTGGGTATTGATGAACCACCAAATCAACGTGTTGCGCGCTTAGCGTCTCTGGCCCACTCCTGTGGACTTGCAGGCGTTGTCTGTTCCGCGCAGGAGGCACCGCTGTTACGTGCCAGTTGCGGAGATGACTTCGCCTTGGTGACGCCGGGTATTCGCCTGCCTGAGGACGCGGCGGGTGATCAACGCCGCGTGGTCACGCCCTGGGATGCTATGGAGGGAGGCTCGTCATACCTCGTTATGGGGCGGTCGATCACGGGTGCCACAGATCCTGCCCGCGTTGTTGAGGGCATTCTTAGTCGGATTGAGTAGGCAAAACCGACCACCTATGAGCCGTTTCGGTGATTGATCTGTCTGTCCATGGTGTGGCGCTCTAGTGTTATTTCAGAGCCACTTGGGCTCAGTGACAGAGGAGACGTTCACATGGTTTACACAGAAAAACGATCATCATTTTGGCTCACGCTAGTCGCCGCACTCACGTTGGCGTACTTTGCAGTTTTGCCGGTCCACGGCGCGGAGACGGTTAATATCAATCGGGCAGACGTTAATACGCTGGCATCGCAACTGGTTGGTGTTGGACCACAGCTGGCGAAACGAATTGTTGAGTTTCGCGAGCGCTACGGCGCCTTTAAGAGTGTCGAGGCGTTGTCAGACGTGAGGGGAATCGGAACCGTATTGCTTGAAAAAAATGAACAACGAATTGTGCTCGAGTAAAATTGAGGAGGGGCGTTTTTTTTCGCCCCTTTTTCCGCTGATCTGGTAGCATGCGCCCCGCAAAACGGAGGCAGCATTGACAATGGACTACGATGTTTTTAATGGTGATGCAGACGGTATTTGCGCCCTGATTCAACTCCGTCGTGCCGATCCCAAGCCAGATGCTACGCTGATCACAGGGGTCAAACGCGACATCGAGCTGCTGCAGCGCGTCCCCAGCGGTGAGGGCAGCCGGGTCACCGCCTTGGATATTTCATTCGACAAGAACCGAGACGATTGCATTAGGTTGATTGAGGCCGGTGCGGACGTGTTTTTTTGTGACCACCACTTTGCGGGCAATGTGCCTGAGCACGAGCGGCTCACCGTTCTTATGAGCGCCTCACCTGAGGTGTGTACAAGTGCACTTATCAATGGGCGCTTACGCGGTGAGTTTTCAGAGTGGGCCGTTGTGGGGTGCTTTGGTGACAACTTAGACACGACCGCTGACACCATTATTGGAAAGATGGCCTCTTCAGTGGATCGCGAAGCGCTGCGACAGCTCGGTGTCTGTATTAACTATAACGCCTATGGTGCCAGCGCGGCTGATTTGCATATTGAACCGGCCGCACTTTACCGGCGGATGCAGCAGCATAATTCGCCGACCGCACTGCTCAGTGACGATCGTGAATTATTTGAGACTCTGACCGATGCCTACCGTCTGGATATGCACGCCGCGCAGTCGGCACCTAGGGCGGTCGATGACGACGATTTAGTCGTGGTGTCTTTGCCTGATGCCCCGTGGTCGAGACGCGTTAGCGGGGTCTTGGGTAATGATTTAGCCAACCAATCGCCCAATAAGGCACATGCGGTACTGACCGATGTCGACGGCGGCTATTTGGTAAGTGTTAGGGCACCGCTGAATAATAGAACGGGCGCGGACGACGTCTGTCGTCAATTCGAAACTGGGGGTGGTCGCGCGGCGGCGGCGGGTATAAACCATTTGTCGCGAGAGGAATTAGGGCGCTTTATTGACGCCCTTCGTCAACAGTTCGGCTAGCCGCTCTTTTTCGTCAGATGACTTTCGATCCGGGCGAGCGCATCCATAATGGACGTTTCAGTCTTGGTTTGTCCCGCCACTTCGGGTGTGGTCTGTCGAAAGCGTTCGAACAACAGCAGTAAGTTGTCGATGACTGTGGCATCAAATGTTTGGTTGCGCAGCACTAGAGTCCGTGCGGAGTGCTCGAGGGTGCCGTAGAAGACGTCGCGCATTTGCCAGACGGGCGTTGATGCATCGAATTGCTGAAGCCCAATACCGCGCTCGAGTATGGCGTCAAAGACTCGGACGTACTCTCGAATTTGGGGTAATTGGCGTCCAGTCTCACCTTGTCGTTCCCTCGCTCGCGAGGTGATCTCGACAATCTTGAAGTCGTCAATGAGTGAGTGCAGGTGGTAGTCAGCAAGCTCCTTGAGTTGCTGCGTCACTGAGCCTTGCGGTGAAAGCGCGGCGAGTGCGCCGCGCGTCAGTTCCCTCCAGAATCGATCAACAACCGCTTCTAAAAGTTCCTGTTTGTTCTTGTGGTAAAGATAGATTGTACCCTCGGCAATATCGGCACGCCGCGCAATCTCCGCCATGCGAGCGCCGTCCACGCCAGACTCAGCAAATACAGCGGTTGCGGCGACGAGTAAGGTCTCTTCGCGCGCTTCTAATCGTTGCCGTTGTGTCGTACTCATAGTCAATCCAGTTCGGCTATTTTTGTCTCAGGAAGACGTTTCTGCGCAATGACTTGTGGGCTAAACAGCAAGCGCTTATAGTCACCTGAGTGGGGCTCATTAATAATGAGCAGTAATCATGGGAATGATAGGGGAACATCACAGTGGCTGACAAGACCATCAAAATTGGCGGTGCAACCGGTTTCTGGGGGGAGACCGACATGGCAATGTCGCAGTTCTTCGCTGAAGGTGACCTTGATTACATTGTTTTTGATTATTTGGCCGAAATTACCATGTCGATTTTGGCGCGTGCCCGCGCTTCCGATCCGAACTTGGGTTATGCGACAGACTTTATTTCAGCCATTGTGAAGCCGAATTTACAGCGCATTGCGGACTCAGGTGTAAAGCTAATCAGCAACGCTGGCGGAGTGAATCCTGAGGCGTGTGGTGAAGCACTGCGAGAGACCATTGCCGCCGCCGGATTGAATCTAAAAGTAGTGGTGGTCACGGGTGACGATCTCATGCCGCATCTCGGTCAGCTCAAGTCCTCTGGGGTTACCGAGATGTTCTCGGATGAAGCATTCCCCCCCGTGGACAAAATAGCGAGCGCTAATGCGTACATTGGTGGTTTTCCGGTTGCGGCGGCGCTTGCCTCGGGAGCCGACATTGTGGTCACGGGACGTTGTGTCGACAGTGCCGTGACGCTGGGTGCGTGCATTTATGAATTTGGCTGGTCCGTCGATGAGCTCGACAAGCTTGCTGCGGGCTCTGCCGTTGGACACCTCATCGAGTGCGGTCCGCAAGTTACAGGCGGAAACTTCACCGACTGGGAAAAAGTGGCGGACTCGTTGTACAAGGTGGGCTACCCGATTGCTGAGGTATCAAAAGACGGATCCTGCGATCTTTACAAGCCTGCGGGTACGGGCGGCATTGTGAATAAAGGGACGGTGGCAGAGCAGCTTCTCTATGAAATTGGCGACCCTGCGGCGTATGTTGTGCCCGATGTTGTCTGCGATTTTACTCAGATGCGCCTCGAGGAGGTGGGTGATGGCCGGGTTCATGTGTCCGGTGCTCGCGGTCGAGGCGTCACCTCAAGCTACAAGGCGAGTATGACCTGGGCGGATGGTTGGCGTGCGGGGACGACCTTTTGGTGCATTGGGCGCCGCGCCGCAGACAAGGCCCGCATTTTCGCTGAAGAGGCTCTGGTGCGCACACGAGCAAAGATTAAAGCAATGGGCGCTCAAGACTTTGATGACGTGGCCATTGATATAATCGGTGAAGAGAGTTTCTGGGGCGCCTATGCGACGGCGGCGCCAAGTCGTGAGGTTGCCCTTAAGGTGGCGTGTCGCCACCAAGACGCACGAGCTGTGGCAATGCTGCTGCGCGAGTTATCAGGTGTGGCGTTGGGTGCGCCTGCGGGTATGGCGTTTTTTGCGGGCGCTCGCGCTAAGCCCTCACCCGTGATCCGTTTGTTTTCGACGCTCGTTGATAAGTCGTCGCTTGAGTTGAACCTCATCGACGCGTCTGCAGAAACGACGTTTATTCCACCCACTGCGCCGGTCGGTGTCAGCGCGGCACCTGAGACACATATTCCGGACATTGATGACAGCCCTCGATCGACCCTTGTCGAAGTGCCACTTGAGACACTCGCCTGGGGCCGTTCAGGTGACAAGGGCGACAAAGCTAATGTCGGCGTTATTGCGCGAAAGCCGGATTATCTCCCTTGGATCGCCGCAACGCTGACCGAGACCTACGTGGCAGATCGCTTTGCGCACTTTATGACCTCGCCGGGCATTGATCGGTACTATCTTCCTGGAATCTCGGCACTCAACTTTCTGCTGCACAACGCGCTGGGCGGCGGCGGTATCGCAAGTCTAAGGAACGACCCGCAGGCCAAGGCCTACGCGCAAGTACTTCTGGATACTCCCATTATGATTCCACAACACCTTTTGGAGGCGTGATATGGCAATCCTGACCTCAACTGTGCAGCCCTCGAGCGACACTTTTGAAGAAAATCGATCAAATATGGTCGCACTCATCAACCATTGGCGTGACCTTGAGCAGCGCACCATCGACACCTCGAATAAGCGGTTAAAAACCTTCAGGGCGCGCGGGCAACTGTCGCCCAGAGAGCGTCTTGAACGCCTGCTCGATCCGGGCATGCCGTTTTTACAAATGCATTCAATGGCAAATTTTTGCGTTGAAAATCCTGATCAGGAAACCAGTGTTCCCGGGGCGTCGGTCATTGTGGGCGTTGGCTTTGTAGAGGGTGTGCGATGCATGATTTGGGTTGATGACTCAGGAATTTCAGCAGGCGCTGCAACCGAGTCAACAGGCTTTGTATCGACCTCAATTCTAGAGATGTGCATGCGGCAAAAACTTCCCGTCATCCACTTGGTCGAAAGTGCAGGCGCTAATCTTTTGAAGTACAAAGTCGAGTTGTGGTCTCGTTTTGGCAATGTCTTTCGTGATCTTGCGAGACTTTCTGCAGCGGGAATACCCACCATGGTAGTCCTGCACGGGGGTTCTACTGCCGGTGGCGCCTACATGCCCGGCATGTCCGACTACGTCATTGGGGTTAAGGAAAATGGCATGGCGGCACTTGGCGGTGCCGCCTTGGTCAAAGCCGCGACAGGGGAAGAAGCCGATGACCGAGAACTCGGTGGTACAGAAATGCACTCGACTGTCTCCGGTGTGGTCGAGTATTTGGTGGAGGACGACGCGCATGGAATTTTGAAGGCGCGCGAGGTCATGAAGAGTATCGACTGGAACAAACGAGTGACCTCGGTCGTGAGACGACCCTACGAGCCACCTCGCTTTCCTGCTGAAGAGCTTGCTGGCGCCATTCCTGTCGACCCGAAGGTGCCTTACGATGTCCGCGAGGTGCTGGCGCGTCTGGTCGACGATTCGTCTGTAGAGGAGTTTAAGGCGCGCTATGGGGTGTCAACCGTGTGTGGATATGCATCGATTACGGGCATCAGCTTTGGCTTTATCGGTAACAACGGGCCTATTGATCCAAATGGTGCGACGAAGGCCGCGCAATTTATACAGCTCTGTGACGCCGCAGACATGCCTATTTTGTTCTTCAACAATACGACCGGGTACATGGTCGGTACTGAGTACGAACAAGCTGGGATGATCAAACATGGATCAAAAATGATTCAAGCGGTTTCTAACGCCCGCGTTCCGAAGATTTCGCTCTACATCGGCGCAAGTTTTGGGGCGGGCAACTACGGCATGTGTGGTTGGTCGTATCAACCGGACTTTTTGTTTGCCTGGCCCAATGCCCGGACGGGTGTCATGGCAGGCCAAAGTGCTGCCGACACGATGTCTGAGGTGGCTCGTGTAGGGGCGGCTCGAAAAGGGCTAGAGGCTCCTGAGGAAATGTTGGCGCAGCAAGCGGCCGCTATTCGGGCGCACTTTGACGCACAGGAAGATGCGTTTTACACGTCGGGTCGTGTGCTTGACCACGGCATTATTGACCCGCGGGATACTCGCAAAGTACTCGCGTTCTGTCTTGAGACCGTTTTAGAGGGTCGACTGCGAGAGACGCGTGCCAATGCCTTCGGCATTGCGAGGATGTGATTATGGCCACACTACCTAAAACAAAAACCTTAGCGCTGTCGCTCGACGCGGGGTGGCTCACCGTCTGGTTCAATCAACCGGAACGCCGTAACCCATTAACAGACGAGGCTGTCGAGGATCTGGCCGCCGTTATCGAGTCGATTAAAGATCAGCGTGATATTCGCGGTATGACGATACGCGGCAAAGGCGGCTTTTTTTGTGCGGGGGGCGATCTCAAGGGCTTTAATGCGATGGCCACGGGTGCGACACAAGACGCGATGCGAATGAGTCGTCGTATTGGACACGTCCTTGCTGAGTTGAATGCATTACCGCAGGTGACGGTCGCCGTTATCGAGGGTGCGGCCATGGCAGGGGGCCTCGGCGTCGCCTGTTGCTGCGACGTCACAGTAGGGCTACGCGATGCTAAATTTGGATTTTCAGAGACTCGAATTGGGATCACGCCGGCACAAATAGCGCGCTATGTGTTGCAAAAATGCGGTTACTCCACGGGTCGTCGATTAATGCTTACAGCCGCCCGATTTAAGGGTGAAGAGGCCGGAGCACTGGGCGTTTTGGACTTTGTTGCGAGTAATACTGAAGAGCTAGAGGCCCTTGAGCAACGGGTTAAACAAGACGTGCTCGAGTGCGCGCCTGGTGCAGTAGCAGCCTGCAAAGCCCTGATCATTGGTATGCCGGCAACGCCTGATGAACAGAAAGTGGAGTTTGCAGCAATGAACTTTAGTGGCTGCCTGCAAGGAGATGAGGGCAAAGAGGGCGTGGCGTCCTTCATCGAGAAGCGCAAACCCAACTGGCACACGGAGATTTAATGATGAAGGCACTGACAACCCTGCTCGTGGCCAACCGCGGAGAAATTGCGGTGCGCATTATGCGAACTGCGAAAACGATGGGCATGAGGACCGTTGCCGTTTACTCAGAGGCTGACGCAGACGCGATGCACGTGCGTGAGGCGGACCAGTCAATTTGTATCGGACCTGCACCGGTTGCGGAATCTTATTTGCAAATCAATGCGATCCTCGAGGCAGCGGATCGCACTGGCGCCGATTGCATTCACCCCGGATACGGCTTTTTGTCTGAGAACCAAGCCTTTGCATCGGCTTGTGAAGCGCGCGGTATTGAGTTTATTGGGCCGCCAAACGCCGCCATTGAGGTGATGGGTGACAAGGCGCGTGCCAAGCGCGCCATGATAGACGCCAGTGTTCCTTGTGTGCCGGGTTATCAAGGCAATGATCAGTCAAACGCGACACTGATTGCCGAGGCGAACAAGATTGGCATGCCCGTAATGGTCAAAGCCGCGGCTGGGGGGGGTGGTCGTGGCATGCGGTTGGTTCACGATGCTTCAGATCTGGAGTCAGCGATCGAGCTGGCACAATCTGAAGCGCAAAATGCCTTTGGATCCAGCGAGTTGATTATTGAAAAGGCGGTGGTGCGTCCTAGGCATGTTGAGATCCAAGTGTTCGCCGATAAGTCGGGTAATACGATTTACCTTGGAGAGCGTGATTGTTCTATCCAGCGCCGTCATCAAAAGGTGGTGGAAGAAGCGCCGTGTCCGGTCATGACGCCCGAGTTGCGAGAGGCCATGGGGCAGGCCGCGGTCGAGGCGGCCAAGGCTGTTGATTATGTGGGTGCTGGAACGGTTGAGTTTCTGCTTGATGAGGCGGGTGAATTCTATTTTCTTGAGATGAATACGCGCCTTCAGGTCGAGCATCCGGTGACCGAAATGGTCACCGGCTATGATCTGGTCGAGTGGCAGATTCGCGTGGCACGGGGCGAAACACTGCCGGCAGAACAGGACGATATTGAACTGTTTGGGCACGCCATTGAAGTACGTCTTTACGCTGAGGATCCCACCACGGGCTTTTTGCCCAGCACCGGCGGCATCACGTTGTTTTCTATGCCTGAGGGAGCGG